>JAZSQH010000020.1:0-8392 GCA_045537865.1 Faecousia sp.
TAACGATCATCTGCGCAGGAGTAAGAGACTCCAAAACATCTGTACCGACACATCGTTCCGTAACAGATTTGGTAAAATCTTTAACGACCTTGTAGCTTACATCCGCCTCCAGCAAAGCCATGCGGATCTCACGCATCGCCTCTTTTACATCGGCTTCCTTCAGCCGGCCTTTGCCTCTGAGCTTTTTGAAGACGGATGAAATTTTTTCCGTAAGTCCTTCAAATGCCATACTTACTCCTCTAAAACGGATGCCGCTTCCATGATCTGCCGCCCAATGGCAACGATCTGCTCATCCGTGTGGGTGATCAATTTATCTGCTGCTACGCGCACAGTCTGCATCACCTTGCGGCAACGCATATCACGGCGCACACAGCCGGTCTTTGTCTCCATGTTGCGAAGCAGCGCCTCTGCTCTGCTCAGATTATCAAAAACGCCTTGCCGGCTGATTCCCAGTTCCTGACCGATCTCACCAAGAGAAAGGTCTTGATTATACCGCAATTCAAAGCATTCTTTTTGTCTGTCTGTCAGCAGATCGCCGTAATAATCATAGAGAATAACCAATTCCGTTGCGTCCATAGGAGCCTCCTGTCAAGCTATTTTGCTTGATACCTGCGGTATTATAACACGACAGTTTCGGCTTGTCAAGTATTTTTACATGACACCTTAAATAATTTTATACCACTGGGAAATCACTGCATCCCGGGTAAAACCCATGCGCCGGTAAAGGTTAATCGCGGCATGGTTTTCTGACGCAACCTCAACCCATGCCCGATCACCGGTCAGCGCTGTATTCAGGGCTGCGACTAAAACAGTGCCGCTTCTGGGCACAACAGCTGCCACCACCCGGATCTCATCCTCCGCTACCGTACCAATTCCCAGCAATTCATCGCCGGAATACACAAAATAGGCAGATCCGCTCTGCAGCATTTTTTTTGCATCCGAGCGTGTCATCACTGCCGCATTGGGAACTGTACGCATTTTTTCGTTATAAATATCTCTCCACAGATCAGCACTCTGCTCATCTAACAAGTGCAAAGCGGCATCCGTATGGGGAATTTTGCTGCGCAGAATGCTCATTTTCCAAATCTCGGTATGCAGAGTATATTCCGCTGCTGCGGGATGCCCGGTGGCATAAACATTTTCTGCGCCGACCGCACGGCAAAAATCAGCGCATTCTCGCAAAAGAATCCCACCGTCAGAGGCTGATTGGATACGGATATAGCTATCGCCGGTATATGGAATTTGACTTAAAGTAAGACTTGCAATACCGCATTGGGTGGTAAAAAAAGGTATATCTCGCATATATTCGCCTCCTCTTCCTAAAAGTACCATAATTCCCTTAACTTTACAACATAAATATGGGGATTTTTCGCTATTTTTCCCTTGCTATTGCAATCTTTTTTAGTATAATGACACTGTCATTTTACATAGGAGGTACTAATCATGATAAAGACAATCAATAAGAAAGAATATAATACAGAATCTGCAAAGTTTATCAAAAAATATACTTACGGTTCTTTTGGCGATCCTGCAGGTTATGAAGAATGTCTGTTTGAAACAACGGATGGCTATTTCTTCATATATGTGCGTGGTGGTGAGGAATCCATTTACCCCACAGAGGATATCAAAAGAATATCGAAAGCCAAGGCAAGCGATTGGATCGTCACACACTAATCACTCGGAGACTGCACTGCAGTCTCCTTTTTCTTGACATATATGATATTCTATAGGTAGATAAATTACACGTTTAGGATCTGTGCTTATGAAACGAATCGCTATTATTTTAGTGACGCTTATGCTCACGGTTTCGGTTTGCGCCTGCGGAAAAGCTGACCGTGTGCAAGTAGCCGCCACCACCCTGCCAACTTACGAGTTTACGGCTGCGCTTTGTCAGGGGACAAATATCACCGTGGGACAGCTGATCACGGAAAACATATCCTGCCTGCACGACTACACCCTGCACACCACGCAGATGCAAATGATTGAACATGCCGACCATATCGTCATTTCCGGTGTAGGCTTGGAATCCTTCCTCAATGATGTACTGACAGACACAGACAAGATCATCGACGCTTCCACCGATGTTCCCCTATTGACTTCCTGCGTCCATGACGAGCACAGCGAACATAACCACGATTCCTATGATCCGCATATTTGGTTATCGCCGGACAACGCAAAGATCATGGTTCAGAACATCTGCCAGGGTCTTACCAAAGCTCATCCGGAACATACAGAAACATTTGCAACAAATCTGTCTGTATTATTAAACGAATTGGATAAATTGAACAGCTATGCTGAGGAAAACCTTTCAGGACTGTCCTGCCGGGAAATCATCACTTTCCATGATGGCTTCACCTATATGGCGGATGCGTACAATCTGACGATCCTGCATGCCATCGAGGAGGAATCCGGCAGCGAGGCCTCTGCAGCAGAGCTGATCGAACTGATAAATCTGGTAGACGAGCATGAACTGAACGTCATTTTTACCGAAACCAACGGCAGTCGTTCTGCCGCCGGCATTATCCGTTCTGAAACCGGCGCTGAAATTTATACACTGGATATGTGTCTTTCCGGTGACAGCTACATAAATGCCATGTATCAAAATATCCGGACACTAAAGGAGGCATTAGGATGAATATCGGTTCTCATGGTCGGGGCTGCGGACATTCCTGCTGCCTGCGGATCCAGGATCTATCTGTTAAGATCGGCGGAGAGGATATTCTGCGCAACATCAGCCTGCACGCCCATTGTGGCGAGCTGATTGCACTGATCGGCCCTAACGGCGCAGGCAAAAGTACATTGATCAAAAGTGTACTGGGTCAACAAGAATATAACGGCGTGATTTCCTTTTCCGTTCCGGGTCAACGCAACCGGAATGCAAAAATCGGTTATGTGCCGCAAAGTCCCACATTTGACCCCTCCGATCCCGTCACGGTTGCAGATCTGTTCGCATGCTGCATGAGCAAACGCCCTGCTTTCCTTGGTCTGTCTAAAAACATGCGCAGCAAGGTGCTTTCCTGCCTTTCACGGGTGCACGGAGAATCCTTGATCGATAAACGCGTTGGCAAGCTTTCCGGCGGTGAGCTGCAGCGTGTCCTGCTGGCATTGGCATTAGAGCCGCTGCCCAACATCCTGATATTAGACGAGCCCCTCTCCGGTGTGGACACTGCCGGCATGACCGCCCTAATGGACATGCTGGATGAGATCCGCAAGGAGTACGATCTGTCCATACTCATGACCACCCACGATTTTGGCATGCTCAATTCCTACGCAGACCAGGTGATCCTGATGGACAAGGAAATTATCTGTCAGGGTACACCGTCTGAAGTGCTGAACAGTCAGGCATTTCGAGATATATTTTACGGAGGGAGGCACAACGTAAAATGACTTTATGGTATCATTTCTGTGACCTACTCCCCTTCGAAATGCTCCACTGGGATTTTATGAAGAACGCATTTCTTGCAATACTCCTGATTGCGCCGTTATTTGGACTGTGTTCTACTAAAATCGTAACCGGCAAAATGAGTTTCTTTTCTGACGCTCTGGGTCACTCCGCCTTTACCGGCATCGCCATTGGCTGCATATTCGGCATTGCTGCGCCCACTTGGGTAGCTGTGATTTTCTCTGTGGTCTTTGCACTTTTGTTCTCCCTGGTCAGATGTCGCAGTGATCAGGCCGCCGATACGCTGATTGGTGTATTTTCCAGCACCGCGGTCGCCTTAGGTATTTTTATTGCCACATTGGGTGGTGGCAGTTTTACCAAATATAACCGTTACCTCATTGGCGACATTCTTTCTGTCACGCCTGGCGAAATTGGTCTGCTGGCAATTGTTTTACTGGCAGTCGTTGTCTTTTTTGTTTTCTATTCTAACAAGCTGACACTCAGCGCTATACACCCCCATCTGGCATCCTCCCGGGGAATCCGCGTACATCATACCCACACGATCTTTACCGTTATGATCGCTGTTGTGGTGACGCTGGCTATCTCTTGGGTTGGTCTGCTGATCCTGAATTCCCTGCTGGTTTTGCCCGGCGCATCTGCCAGAAACATCGCTCGAAATCTGCGGCAATACAGCATTTATTCGATTTTGATCGCATTGTTTGCCGGCATCATCGGTTTGATCGTTTCTTTCTGCCTGGGCGCATCTGCCGGGGCAACGATCTGTCTTGTCCTGGCGGGATTCTTTATTATTTCTTTCTTGTTTCGAAAGGTAAAAGCTTAAAATGCAGGAAATTACCATCACCCCAATCGCCTATATCAGAAATGATTTTAACACAAAATTCGGTGTTCCACGGCAAAGCGGTCTTGTTCGGTCGCTTCGCTCGACCATTGTGTTTGAACCGGAATTTCGCAATGATGACGCACTGCGTGGCATTACTGACTTTTCTCACATATGGTTGATCTGGCAATTTTCAGAAAATGTGCGAAAGGATTGGTCGCCCACTGTGCGTCCTCCCCGCTTGGGTGGAAATACACGACTGGGTGTTTTTGCGACCCGCTCATCATTCCGGCCTAACAGCCTTGCGCTGTCCAGCGTTGAACTGATCGGCACAGAAAAAACAGAGGAATTCGGCACGGTATTGCATGTGTCCGGCGCAGATCTGATGGATGGCACGCCCATATTCGACATCAAGCCGTATCTTCCCTATAGCGACTGCCATCCGGAAGCCACCAGCGGCTTTGTCAGCAACGCAGATGACTTTTTGTTGGACGTTCACTTCCCTGCCGAACTTTTGAACAAAGTGCCTGCAGACAAACAGCAATCGCTTATGGAAGTGTTATCTCACGACCCCCGCCCCTCCTATCAGCACGATACAGATCGGATATACGGTCTTTCCTTTGGCAAATTAAATATTCGTTTTCAAGTAGCAAAGAAACTTTTGCGAGTTATTGATGTTCAATAAAATAGATCCCACTCCTCAAGGAGTGGGATCTATTACTGTATTACGAAACTTGTTCAGGGATGCTTTTCATAGTTAAGCCGATGCGCTTGCGCTTCTCGTCCACTTCCAGCACGCAGACCTTTACAACATCGCCGACCTTGACGATTTCAGACGGATGTCGGATCTTGCGGTTACAGACTTGGGAAATATGCACCAAACCATCCTGGTGGACACCGATATCCACAAATACACCAAAGTCAATAACATTTCTGACCGTACCGCTTAGAACCATGCCAACTTTCAGGTCTTTCATCTCCAGAACATCTGTACGCAGCACCGGTGCAGGCAGGTCATCACGAGGGTCTCTGCCGGGTTTCATCAGTTCCTTGACCACATCCTGCAGTGTGGGTAAACCGACACCGCAAACCTGCGCAGCCGCCTCCTCGCCGTAATCTGCCAGCCGCTGCTGCAGCTCAGCCAGCTTACCGGCACGCACATCATTTTTATTATAGCTGCAAAGCTTCAGCAGCATATCTGCAGCCTGATAAGATTCCGGGTGAACGCCGGTATTATCCAAAATCTCCTTGCTCTCAGGGACACGCAGGAAGCCGGCGCACTGTTCAAATGCTTTCGGGCCAAGCTTGGGTACTTTCTTAAGCTGTGCTCTGTTGGTGAATGTGCCATTCTCATCACGGAACGCAACGATATTCCTTGCCGTAGTGGCAGTCAGACCGGACACCTTTTGCAGCAGGCTTGCCGATGCTGTGTTAATATCCACACCAACAGCATTGACGCAATCCTCTACAACGCTTCCCAGTGCCTCATCCAGCCGTTTCTGGGGCATATCGTGCTGATATTGACCAACACCAATCGCCTTGGGGTCGATTTTTACAAGCTCTGCCAGCGGATCCTGCAATCGTCTTGCAATGGAAACCGCAGAGCGAAGATTCACATCAAACTCCGGAAACTCCTCTGCTGCCAATTTGGATGCAGAATATACCGATGCGCCAGCCTCATTTACAATCACATAACTGACACCCGGCAAGTCACGGATCATCTCCACAGTCATCGCCTCGGTTTCACGAGATGCTGTACCGTTGCCGATGACAATATGCTTAACGCCGTGCTTACGAATCATAGCGGACAAAACGCGGATCGCCTCATCCTTTTTGTTCTGCGAGAATGTAGGGTATACCACATTGGTATCCAGTACACGTCCGGTTTCATCCACAACTGCAACCTTGCAGCCGTTTCGGTAACCGGGGTCTAAGCCCATAGTGACAAAACCCTTCACCGGGCGCTGCATCAGCAACGGCTTCAGATTCAGGCCAAAGTTCATGATTGCAGACTCTGCCGCCTTATCTGTCAGAACGCTGCGCATCTCTCGTTCTGCGCTGGGTGCGATCAGGCGATCATAGGCATCGATAGCCGCATTGCGCACCACCGGGCAAACATGGGCAACCGGTTTCAATGCGCAGCGACACACCAAAGCTTGTCCCTCTGTACCGGGCATGGTAATAGAAACCTTGAGGAAACCCTCTTTTTCGCCCCGGTTGATCGCTAAAATCTGATGATTCAGTACTTTGGAAACCGGCGCAGAAAACTGATAGTACAGTCTGTAAACGCTGTCCGTATCCGGGTCATCTGCCTGAACGGAGATAATCGCCTGCCGTTCCATCTTTAACCGCAATGCCTTGCGAATATCTGCATCGTCAGAAATCAGTTCCGCAATAATATCCGATGCGCCGGCGATGGCATCCTCTACAGATTCCACACCTTTTTCAGGGTCGATATACGCTTGTGCCAACACATAGGGATCATCACCATTCTGCGCAAAAATTGCCAGCGCCAAAGGTTCCAGTCCTTTTTCCTTTGCAACGGTTGCACGGGTGCGCCGTTTTTGCTTATAGGGACGATATAGGTCTTCAACCTCTGCCAAAGTGCTGGCATCATCTATGGCAGCAGCCAATTCTTCCGTCAGTTTTTCCTGCGCCTCAATGGACTTCTTGACCTCCTCCTTGCGCTCCATCAAATTGCGCAGGTAATTCAGTCGCGTTTCTAAACCACGCAGCGTGGTATCATCCATAGAGCCATGCATTTCTTTTCGATAACGAGCAATAAACGGAATGGTATTGCCCTCATCCAGCAGCGCAACAACATTTTCCACATAAGATTGCTTCTGCTTTAATTCCTCAGCCAGAATCTCAATAATTGATCTCATCATATTCCCCTTTTCTGCTGATATATGCTGATTATACCACACCAAAAAGCCGTTGGCAATTCTACTGTAACGCTTTTCGTTAAATTATAACAACATTCTATTGTTTTGTGTTGCGAATAACTATTGCAAGTGGTATAATTGTATAAAAATACATATGGAGGTTACGTATGAACCAGTTAATATTCTCTGTTTTGGCAGTATCGGCTGCGCAGGCTACAATGATACCGGCATTGGTCATACTGTCCTTAATCAGCGTTGCCCTGATCGCCAGCTGCGTTGCGTTTACCGTTCTGACCGTGAAGTCAAATAACCTTTCAAATATGCGGCTCTTGCTTTTGGGATCGTTCTATACCGCAGCGATTATCGTCTTGGTTTGCACGATCTTATGTTTTAGCAGATTTTGCATGGCAATCTAAATCCCCGGCCGGTCAGGCTTTGCCTGACCGGCTATTGTTTTACCTAAGATACTGTAATCCCATTGACAGATTCAGCACTCACATTTATAATAAAATAAAAACTGATAAGGAAGGTGTATTATGGAAAAGAAAATTATCACCATCAGCCGTGAATTTGGCAGTGGCGGACGTACCATCGGTCATCTGGTTGCAGAAAAGCTCGGTATTCCTTTCTATGATAAGGATCTGGTGGATCATATCGCTTTGGAATCCGGTTTCGCCACCCATTACATAGAGGAGCACGGCGAACACGCACCCAGCACCAGCATTTTCTCCTACGCCTTTTCTCATCAAGGCACTCCCGGCGCCATGCACGGCATGTCAACGGCCGATTTCTTGTGGAATGTACAATGCAACGTGATTTTGCAGCTGGCCGAAAAAGGTCCGTGTGTGATCGTAGGCAGAAATGCCGATTATATCTTGAAAGATCGTGAAGATTGTCTGCATGCCTTTATCCACGCAGACAAGGAATTCCGCGCAAACCGCATTGTTCGTCTGTACGGCGAATCGGAAAAGAGTCCCAAGGCACGTTTGCAGGAAAAAGATAAGCGCCGCAAGGTGAATTATCATCATTATACCGGCCGCACATGGGGCGCATCCCACAACTATGATATTTGCCTGAGCAGCAGCGTGCTGGGTGTTGAAAATTGCGCAGATGTGATCGTTTCACTGGTAGAGCAAAGCAAGAAATAAGTCAAAACCTCCGGCTAAGCCGGAGGCTTGATTAAGCCCTAGAAGGGCATTTTACAGACTATTGCCCCTAAAGGGGCCCCGAATGGTTTGCCGACCGCATTCCTTTCTCGGGCCGCCCCTTAAGGGGCTTTTTCTATGC
>JAZSQH010000033.1:0-5468 GCA_045537865.1 Faecousia sp.
GGGAAAATACCTGAAGCCAAAGGCAGACACGATCATTCCCGCCAGCATGTAAAAGCCGCAGAATCCTAAGTAGAGCAGTGCCATCTTATCCCGGTCATCAAAGCGGTAGATGGAGAAGGCAGTGCGACCTTTTAATCCGTAACCCCGGCTTTTCATACTGTCGGCAGTTTCGATGGCGTTTTCCAACGCCCATGTGACCATGATGGACAGTACCGTTACAGCAATCTTCGTCCGGTGCCAAAGAGAGCCTTGCGAAATATCTCTGCCAATGCTTCGCTGAGCATCCACCACCGCATCCATCTGCGATTTAAACTTAGGAATAAACCGCAGGGTCATACTCAAAACCAAAGACATCGCCGGGATGATGCGGCCAAAGAGGTAGATGAACTTATCTGAGGTAATCACCCGATTAAAATTCGCAAACCAAAGCATCACCGTGGCGATCATTACACCGGCAGACAGACCATAGAGGATGCTCTCCAAGGTCAGCGGATTTCCTGTGGGGAAATACAGCAGAATGGTAATGCCCTCATGGCTGAATGCAGGGTTCATAAAGGCTGTCAACAGCATAATGGGCAGGCACCATTTCAGGGTAAACAGCACCGCTTTTTTGCCTTCTGTCTGCACTGCATACATGATGGCGCAAACGAGGGAAATGCACTGGGCCAAGGGATGATTGAGCACCATAGAAAAGCCAATTACCAGCGCAAAGAACAGGAAATTCACCAATGGGTGATATTTTTGAAAGGTATCGTTCATATTTCTTACCAAGCACCGTCCCGGCCCACATCTTCGCCGAGATCACAGGTGTAGCGCCACTGTACCACCTCGCCGTCAGCCAGCTGGTAACGAGAACAGCCGTAGTTGGGATACCAGCCATTGACGCGGTACATCCAGCCGGACAGCGCCCCGCAGTCAAATTCGTATAGATTGTGGATGCCTTCAATGTAGGCGCTGTTGTAAATAGGCGTCCAGGAGAATTCCAGATGAATATTGTTTTCCTTGCATACCCGCTGCAGCACATCAAATACCGACTCCCCCTCATAAAAGGTGACGACGGTGGGTGGCAGGATCACACCATTGGTGGGTACCAGTTCCAGCTTATCGGGATCCAGTTGATCCAAATTGTTTAGAATCGTGGAACATTCAATGGAGAAGGTGCAGGTATATGTTTTTCCCTTGTTGACCTCCTGATTTTCCGGCTCCACAGGAAGGGGTTTGCCTTCAGGCACCGGGTCGGTCAGATATTGGTCCTTGTCAGTGCCGCTGCCGTCGGAATTGGGGCGGTTGGCTCCAATTCCACTGCCGCTGTATGCTTCGTCCGGAATGATCACACAGCTTTGCAGTTGCGCCCCGATGGGCAAATTCAAAATACTGCTCTTGCTGCCGGTAATGGAGACCGAGGAAACGGCTGCACCATCCCGGTAGGCAGTGGCAGCATAGGCTGTCCATTTTTCATTCAAGTGGATGGACAGCAGCGCAGAAAAGCCCAGCGCTTCACGCTCCTCAAAGGATACCTGTACGCCGCCTTCTATCGCTTCCAGGGTCACCAGAAGGTTGACATCCCGGGTGTTTTCAATATCAGAACCAAAAATGGTCCATTCGTAGCGCAGGTCGCCGGATGTGCCGGTAAAGGTGGCGATTGCATGATCCCGTTTGATCTGATCCAGTACTTCTTTCTTAACAATGCCGTCTTCCGCCAATGCCGCCGGCTTTTGAAAATCCATATCCGTATAGGTACCGGAGCAAGCCACGAGCAGCATCGACAGCGCCAAGAGCAAAATGGTCAATCGCTTCATTCGCCTATCACCAGCTTCCCATTTTTCACATTCAGGGTTTTCGTGGTCATCGCAAGGCTCTGTCGTTCATCTGAGGCAGCAAACACCGCATCTTCCACGATCAAATCAAGGACATCACCGGGACGCGCACTGCCCCGCAGCCGGAATTTCAAGCGAAGTACCACATTGTATTCGTCTGCCAGTAATTCCTTGCTAAATGCATTTTTACCGCCGGTCATATCCAGATACATAATGTTGATGAGGCCAGTATCGTTGCTGTTTTGCACATTACAGTTCCAAACGGGAAGCTGCTGACCGGCGCTGTTTTCATCACTCAGAATGAAAATATTACCTTCCTCCACACCGAGGAATTCCAAACGGGAGGAATCAAAGCTGACACTCATGCTCATGGCAGGATAGCGTGCATCTCCCAAAGCGGACACCGTCACATCCAAAGTGAATTCCTCTGTTTGGCTTGCAGAAAGCTTTTGGGGTGTTTCCACGATCAAAGTAGGTTCACCTGAAACAGGATCACTACTGCACCGTACCAGCAACAATACAACTGCTGCTATCAAGACACAGGCACCGACAATCCACGGCCATCTTTTTTTTATAAACTGCTTCATAGAAACACTCCCTTGCAAAGGTTGGGTGGGAGAGTGTATCTCCCACCCAAAGAATGATTACTGATTGGTAGTGATGGTTGCGGCTTTGGTAACAACACCGAAGTCGCTGCCGTCTACAAACTTTTCCACGATGCCCAAAGCATCGAAGGTGTTGATGCGGGTATCGCCATTTACATTCAATGTGAGGATCTGATCATCGGTAGGAGCATCGCCCTTACGCAACCATGCATCCACTGCTGCCAGTGCATCCTGTGCGTTAACTACGCCGTCGCCGTTGGTATCACCAAAGGTGATGTTGGTTGCTGCATCCGCAGTATATGTGAAGTTCAGTTTGTTCACGAACTGCTCCATAGCGATGGATGCATCCACCAATGCCACATAGCTAGCAATGCCGGTTTTATTGGAGATCTCCTCGCTGTACTTAAAGACATACTGGTTGGTACCGTCGTTGTAGGTCAGTTTGGTAGCGTTCTCGATGCCAACCACGGACACAGCAACAGCCATCTTGGTGGCAGGTATCAGATCGATATCGTCACCGGTATACAGACAGATCGCACTGTAGGAGATACCCTTTACAACTTCAATATTACCCGCAGCAGTAGTGGTGTCAACAATTTCCATTGCGTTTTCATCACTGGAATCAGATGTAAGCTTTGCAGACATACCACCGATGCTGATTGCTTTCTGCTCGCCTGCAGTTATGGCATCCACTTGGAAGGTAACGGTGAAGAACTGGGCGGGGAAAGTGTTGCCCTCTGCGTTGCCAACTACGGTAATATCGCTGTGATTGGTTGCATCGAAGTATACAACACGCAGCTTGCCTTCTTCATCCAAATGATAGCTGACCTCGCCACCATTCAGACGGCTGCCAGCAGTCACACCGGTAACACTCAGCCCCTCGGGAACATTCACAATAAAGTCAATGAGCTTATAGCCTGCGGTGTTGTCCCACTGGTCCAGAGTAATAACAGCATTGAAGGTCTTGCCCACATCGTCGGTGATCTGCGCAGGCAGACCCAGGGTTGCTGTAGGCTTTCCAGCGACAACGGTGTCTTCCTCAAAGGTCACATCAGAATAATCATAAAGTGCTTTTTTTCCATTAATGAAGCGGTCATAAGCTACCAGTGCATAACAAGACTGGTCAGTAGCCATAGCATTAGAGCCTGCACCGATGATGTGCTGGAAGGTTGCGGAATCGCTCAGATAGTGGGTCAGTAGAGCGTCCACGACAGATTTGCCATTCTTAATAAAGCGGCTGTCGGTATCAGGGTTAATGCCCCAGGTGGTGGTGGATACAATAACCCAGGCACAGCTCTCGGCGCATTCGCTGCCACCGGAAGCAAAGGTACCGTTGTCATGCTGCATAGCAGACAAACAGGCGAAGGCTTCCTCTGCTGCAGCAGCAACCTCCGGCTGGTTGCGATAGGGGTACAGAGCGGTCAGGGCCATACCGGTTACATCAGGGTCGGACGCATAGGCGAGGTTGGCCTGCAGAGCCCAGCCGCCGTCATCGTGCTGCAGGGACAGGATGGAATCAATACACTGCTGACGGATGGTGGTATCGGAAGTTGTGTAATGATTGGAGTCCAAAGCGATCAGCGCCCAGATGGTGCCGTTGAGACCCTGCTTCTTGATCCAGCTAAAGCCATTGGCGCTGTAGGCCTCCACCAGATCCCAATTCCCTACGGAGGTGGCATCCTTGCCGATGGCGGACAGGGCCACGATCAGGCGGGAATTTTCGGTGGACTTATTCTTATGCAACGCGCCATTCATATTGACGGATGCAGCAGTAGTGTTAACCGTTTCTACAATGCGGTCATAATAGTCGGTGAAGTAGGCATTATCCTTGGCGTAGTAACCACCACGGGCAAGGCTCAGCACAGTCCATTCACCGGCGGTGGTGCCGAAAACAGGCTCGGTAACAGTAGCTGCCAGCTGGGTCATGGTGGCATTCAGCACAGCAGAAACATCCTGAGGCTCACGGGGCTCCTCGGGCGCAGGTTCTTCTTCCTTTTCCGTAACCGTCACAGTTGCATAACCGGGAGAGGAAACGATTGCGTCGGGATATTCATTGCCATAACCGCCGTCGACCCACAGATAATAAGTGCCGGCTGCTGGGAATGTAATAGACGCACAGGCATCGGAATCGGTATATACCTGACCGTCTTCATCATACAAATCATCGCCATAGTGAACACAGTAGCCGGGAACATCCGTAAACACAGAATTGTATTCGTAGTCCTTGGAGCCCTTGATCAGCTTCAAATCGCAGGCAGCGCCTTCCTCAACGGTAAAGCTGTGGGCAATATCGCCGTTTCCATCGGCAAAGAAGTGGAAGCCATAGCCGGAGTCCTGATAGAAGTCCCAGCTGGAGAAGCTAGCCATATCAATGAAATCACCGACCTCCAGCACAATCTGATCGGAGGTGGCGCCCCAGCCCGCACCGGCCAGCGGATACTGACCGTTCAGGTAGTAGTTCAGATTCTCGTCGAAGCCGAAAATGCCGCCCTGAAAATAGGAGCTGCCGGGACCACCGGTGAAATCCACATCACTGAAGTCACCGCCATAGATATTCTCATGAGCATAAATGATGAGCTGCAGAGCGGTGGTTTCGTAATTACCATCGCCATCCTCGTCATACCAATAATCAGACAGGCCGTAATCATCCAGATTGATAGCGGCAACCGTTTCCATAGGAACGGCAACATAGGCAATATAGCCGCCGTTCTTGTCATTGATGTACTGCCCATCATAACTGACGGAGATATAAACATTGTTTGTGCCTGTCGCAAAGGCGGTGGCAGGCAGCAGACCCAGCACCAGTACAAATGCGAGGATCATACTCAAAATTTTCTTAGTGGTTCGCATAACTGAATCGTCCTTTCTTATGCTTGTAGGTTACTTTTCCTTTGGCTGTTTAAGCCCGGCAGACTCCAGTGCGCGGGGCCACGGCCCAAGGTAAGCCTTGATCTGGGCGCAAGTTGCACTATCGAAGTCTTTTTTTGTGGGCATTCTTCCCAATTCTTGGCACTTGCAGCGCAGAAGGTCCTCCGCCCAGGCCTTC
>JAZSQH010000053.1:0-12659 GCA_045537865.1 Faecousia sp.
GGTCGGCAAACCATTCGGGGCCCCTTTAGGGGCAATAGTCTGTAAAATGCCCTTCTAGGGCTTAATCAAGCCTCCGGCTTAGCCGGAGGTTTTGACTATAAGATTGTGAAAAAGGAGGGGGATGCTGTGACAAATCAATATGTTTTCAAGCGGTATGAGCGGAAATATATGCTTACCGACAGTCAGGCAGAGCGGCTGGCAATGGTCATGGAATCCCATGTTACTCCCGATCAGTACGGCGTAACCACGGTACGCAATCTGTATTTCGACACTCCGAATCACCGGCTGATTCGCCGGTCTATGGAAAAGCCGGTGTACAAGGAAAAACTGCGAATACGCAGTTATTGCCCTGCCGGCGGCAAATGCCGGTGTTTGTGGAAATGAAAAAGAAGTATGAGGATGTAGTTTATAAGCGGCGGCTGGAGTTGCCCTATGAGCAAGCGTTGGATTGGCTATGCCAAAAGCGGAGCTGCCCCACAGACGGGCAGATCGCTGGTGAGATCGATTATTTTGCCGGTTTCTACCGAGATCTGCAGCCGAAGATGTTTTTGTCCTATGAGCGACAGGCATGGTATGGAAAAGAGAATCAAGACCTGCGGCTGACCATAGACCGGAACATCTTGGCAAGTCAGAATGATCTTTCGCTGGATGCGCCGTTGGACGGCATACCGCTTTTGCCACCGGGGCAGGTGCTGCTGGAGATCAAGACCATGGGCGGTATGCCCTTGTGGCTGACCCGGTTTTTGACTCAGGAAAAAATTTATAAAACATCCTTTTCCAAGTACGGAAAAGCCTACGAAATGTTGATTTATAACGGAGGAACAGAATATGTTGGAAACATTGTTTCAGGGACTATTTGACGGTACTGCCACCAGTGTGATCTCGGTGGGGGATTTTCTGCTTTGTATGGGCGCTGCTTTGGTGGCAGGCTTGATTTTGGCGTTTGGCTATATGTACCGCACCCGGTATACCCGCAGTTTTGTGATGACTCTGGCGCTGCTGCCGGCAGTGGTCTGCGTGGTCATTATGATGGTCAACGGCAATGTGGGCGCAGGCGTAGCGGTTGCCGGCGCATTCAGTTTGGTGCGTTTCCGTTCTGTACCCGGTACTGCCAAGGAGATCAGCATGCTGTTCATCGCCATGGGTACGGGTTTGGTGGCAGGTATGGGTTACCTTGCCTATGCGCTGCTGTTTGCCGTGGTGATGTGCCTGATCAGCGTGGTATATAATCACCTGGATTTGGGAACAAAGAAAAACAGCGCCGCCTATAAAACCTTAACCATCACCATTCCCGAGGACTTGAGCTACAGCGAAGTATTTGACGATATTTTCGCCCAGTACACAAAAAGCTGCGAGCTGGTTCGGGTCAAGACCACCAACATGGGCAGTCTGTTCCGGCTGACTTATGATGTTACCTTGAAAGACCCGGCGCTGGAAAAGGAAATGATCGATGCCCTGCGTTGCCGCAACGGCAATCTGGAGATCTCGGTGGCACGGCAGGATACCACGGTAACGGAGCTGTAAGTATGAAAAAGTATGTAGCTTGGTTTTTGCTGTTAGCGCTGCTGCTCACCGGCTGCGGCAAGCAGGAGATCCCCAACGAAACCAATATGCCCCCAACGGGCAATACCACAGAAACCACCCCTGACAATGCAGAGTCGGTTTCCGTGGACATCGATGTGGATTCTTTGTTCTCTGACCGGGATCTGACCGGCGACTATAAAAACAACAAGCCGGTTGCGGTGACTTTGCAGGGAGATTCTGCGGTCAGTGAGTCTGCCGCAGCGCAGGCAAGCGGCAACACGGTGACGGTGACCGCCGAGGGTGTCTATGTCCTTTCCGGTGAGTTTAGCGGCAGTATCGTAGTGGATGCGCCGAAAACGGATAAGGTGCAGCTGGTACTGAACGGAGCGACTGTGACAAACCCAACCGGCGCAGCTATCTATGTGCGGCAGGCGGATAAGGTGTTTATCACCTTGGCAGAGGGTTCGGAAAATACCTTGGAGAATGGCGGCAGCTTTGTTGCCGTGGATGAAAATGATATTGACGGTGCTGTATTTTCCAAAGAGGATCTGACGCTCAACGGTGCAGGCAGTCTGACGGTGACTTCCCCGGTAGGCCACGCAGTGGTGTCCAAGGATGAGCTGAAAATCACTGCCGGCAGCTATCAGCTGCAGTGCGCCGAACACGGTCTGGCAGGCAAGGACAATGTATGTATTGCCGGCGGCAGTGTAATTATCGCAGCCGGTAAGGACGGCATCCACGCAGAGAATAATGACGATGCCGCCAAAGGCTTCGTATATATCGCTGACGGCAGTTTTGATATTACTGCAGAGGGCGACGGCATCAGCGCCGGTACGGCTATGCAGATCGACGGCGGTACGTTCCGGATCGTTGCCGGCGGCGGCAGTGTGAATGCCCAAAAACCTACCTCCAACGGCTGGGGCAATATGGGCGGCTTTGGCGGCATGCCCGGTGGTATGCCCGGCGGCAGCAGACCCTCCAAGGGTCAGGCGACCAATACAGCATCTACTACCACAGACACCGACAGCACCAGCCTGAAAGGTGTGAAAGCCGGCGGCGCTCTGGCGATCAACGGCGGCAGCTTTACGGTAGATGCGGCAGATGACGGCATCCATTCAAACAAGGATATCACAGTGACCGGAGGCAGTTTTCAGATCGCCACCGGCGATGACGGCTTCCACGCAGACGAAAATCTGACAGTAGCAGCCGGCAATATCACCATCACTGAGAGCTACGAAGGTTTGGAGGCACTCCATGTCAATGTGGAGGGCGGCAATATCACCCTGACCGCCTCCGATGACGGCATCAATGCCGCCGGCGGCAAGGACGAAAGCGGCTTTGGCGGTATTCGTGGCGACCAGTTTGGTGGCGGCGGCAGACCGCCTATGGGCGGCTTTGGCGGCGGTGACAGCGGCACCATCGTGATCTCCGGCGGCAGGGTCAATATTTCCGCCTCCGGCGACGGCCTGGATGCCAACGGCACGTTTGAAATTACCGGCGGTGACACGGTGATCTGCGGCCCGACCCAGGGCGATACCGCTGTTTTGGACTATGATGTCGGTGGTACGATTACCGGCGGCACATTTATTGGCACTGGCTCCATGGGCATGGGGCATAGCTTCAGCGATGCTCAGCAAGGTGTGATCTCGGTGCGGGTCAATAACATTGCAGCCAATACGGAATTGACACTGACAGATAGCCAGGGCAACATAGTACTCAGACGTACACCCGGCTTGTCTTATGCACTGGTGATTCTCAGCAGTCCCCAGATCCAAAGAGGACAGACCTATACCTTGACCATCGGAAATCAGAGCAGACAAGTGCAAGCCTCTTAAAAGCATAAAAAACCGCTGCGGGATAAACCGCAGCGGTTACTTTTTATCTTACAGAGCAGGGGGCTGAGTGGGATCACCGAAATTCGCGACGCCCCAGATCTTGGCAATGGTCTTGGGGATCTGGGTGTTTTCAATTTCTGCGCCGTTAAAGACGGCAGCGTCCTTACCAAAGGCGAATACCGGGACTTGTTCCTGGGTGTGGGATTCGGTGGTGTAAATGAATTTGCCACTTTCGTCCTCGGTGATGCCGCCGGTCTCGTGGTCAGCGGTGATGATGACCATGGTGTTGGGGTGATAGAAAGCGTATTCCATCACCGTGGCGATGGCCTGGTTGAAACGCACCACAGCGGCAAAGGTATTGAACATATCATTTTTCTCGCTGTGCTTGTCGATGTATGCTTCCTCATACATCATAAAGAAACCGTCCTCGTCCTTTTCCAGTTCGGCGAAGGTCTCCTTGATTGCCGGGAGCAGCGTGTTCTGTACGCCCTCTGCGTTATAGACATCGAAATTGCAGCGGATGATGGTGCCGGCTTCCTGGATGATCTTTTGGCTCTCCTGAATCTCGGCGGTCAGGGTGCGATTCATGCAGTGGGCGGAGAAACCGGCGGGGGTTGCGCCGGTGGGAACTTCTGTGGACATAACGGCGGTGGCCTTGCCCAGTTCGTTTGCCAGCTCGGTCAGGTTTTTCAGAGGCTCACCATCGGGGGTCATACCCACGTGCTTGTTCAGGGTCTTAAAGCCGGTGGCCAAAGCAGTGGCGGATGCGGCGCTGTCGGTAGTGCCGGTGAGAGAAATGGTGCGAACCCGTCCCTCGTAGGGCAGCAGATAGCCGTAGAATTTGTCCTCGCCGTCGCTGAAACCGTCATCGGACAGCACAGCCAGCTTCTGATTGAACAGCTGGGTGTGTTTGACACCCATACCATCGCCGATCATAATGATCTAATTGTCTGCTTCTTCGACGATAGGCTCACAGATCAGCGGTTTCTTGGGGATCTTGGCATTGAATTCAGTGCCGGTGATGTAAGTATTTACAAAGTAATATGCAGCAGCGGCGATCAGGAACGCTTCACCCTCCATAGCCACCTGCTTGCCGGCGGTCATAAAGGCAAACTGCGCGCCGGTGGTCTCGGCATTGAGTTTGGAGGAAACTTCCCGCTCGGTCTCGCCTACAACGATCTCGTATTCAGCGGTGACGGCGCTGTCCTCCTGCAGAGGCAGCTCCAGACCGGTACGCTCTTTGATCTGCGCCTGGATGTACTCGGCAGCCCGGAGGCTGTAGTCCAGATCCTCGTCGGAATAAACGATGGCGAACTTCTCAAGGCTTACATTGTTGATGGCCGGGCCTTCGGGAGCACCGCAGCCGGGCAGGAGGGCAAGGGTCAGTGCCAATACAAGGGTCAGTGCTATGATACGATAGTGCTTTTTCATTGTACTCTCTCCTTTGCATAATTGTGGTCAAATATTATTATGCCATATGGTGGAAATGTTGTAAATAAAAACCACCATGGATTATACCACGGTGGTTTTGTATGTAATTAAACAGTGATGCCGGCCATTTCCAGAATGGTGGGAACGCTCTTTTCTGCGCCGATGGCCATAACGTGGACGCCATCACACAGCTTTTCGTCCTTGATCTTTGCAATCATTTCTGCAGCCATTTCCATGCCCAGCTTTGCAGGCAGACCCTTGACACCCTTTGCCTTGCCCTCAGCGGCGGCGGCTTCCAGTTTGTCGATCATATCCTGAGGAACAGCGATGCCGGGAACATTCTGATTCATGTACTTTGCGCCGCCTGCGCCTTTCAGGGGGATGATGCCGGCCATAATGTGGGTTTCGATGCCGGCCTTATCCACCATTTCCAGGAAACGCTTCAGCACATCCAGGTCGAAAATACCCTGGGTCTGTACGTACATTGCGCCGGCTTCCACCTTCTGACGCAGCTTGTTTACCTGCAGGAACATGGGGTCATACAGCGGGGTGACGGAAGCGCCCTTGTAGAACTGAGGTGCGCCGCCTACGGTCTCGTTGCCGCCGCAGTCGCAGCCGGTCTGCTCCATCTTGGAGAGCATTTTCAGAATACCCACGGAGTCCAGATCGTAAACCGGCTTTGCGTTCTTGCAGTCGCCCACCACGGGGTGGTCGCCGGTCAGCGCCAGCATGGTGTCGATGCCAAAGCCGGCGGCTGCCAGCACATCGCCCATGATTGCCATACGGTTACGGTCACGACCGGTGATCTGCAGAATGGGGTCAATACCAGCCTGCTTCAGCTTGATGCAAAGACCCAAACCGGTAGCTTTCAGACATGCGCTCTGCATGTCGGTAACGTTCACAGCGTGGACTTTACCACGGAGAACCTCAGCGGCCTCCATCTGCTCGGTAAAGTCATAACCCTTGGGGGGCGCCATCTCGGCAGTTACGCCAAACTTGCCAGATTCCAGTGCTTCTTTCAGATTGCTCATTATTTATTCCCCCTCAAGCTGATAGTTCTGGGATAAGCGACCTTTTCGTAACCCTTATCCTCACGGGTCTGCATCAGCTTTTCCAGTTGATTGGTAGCCTGCAGACGCTCGTAGATCTTGATCCATGCGCAGTCGTTCTCGGGGTTGACTTCGCATTTGCCGTTTTTCTGACCGCCGCAAGGTCCGTTGACCAGGCTCTTGGCACACTGGGTGATGGGGCAAATTGCGCCGGTAGAGCCCAGCACACACTGACCGCAGAAGCGGCAGGCTTCTTCCCAAACACCGAAACGGACAGCCTCGCCCAGATACATGGTATCGTTGGAGGGGTAGGTGGGCTTGTTGTTGGCATTCTTTGCCACGCACTGCACACCGTCGCCGCAGCTCATGCAAACCACACAGTCCGGGTCAGCAGCGTTGATGGCTTTCATCTTGGTCTTAACACCCAGGTTCATGCAGCAGTAGTCAGCGACGGTGGTAGCGACCACTTTTTTGCCGGCCTGCTCCAGAACGGCAGTCAGCTCTGCGATCTGAGGCTCGCCGCCGGTCTGACAAGCGGTAGCACAGCTGCCGCAGCCGACGATAGCCACGGTTTTGGCATCGCCAACCATGGACATGACTTCTTCAATGGGTTTTTTCTGCGTAATGATCATGTATATCCTCTCCTTTAGAGTTAATATCACTGCATATCATACTGCATACTGCGTAAAAAATCAACCGCAATAAGAGATAAAATGAAAAAATTTGTTAAATTATAAGATAATTGTGATAAACACCGTTAAAATATGTTAAATATAACAACCATTTAAGCCTTTACTTTCTTTTTGCGGAAATTCAGACAAAGGTAGATCAAACCGATGACCACTGCGGAACAGATACCGGGATTATCCGTTACCCATTCGGCGAAATCGAGTTGGTATAGGGTGGTGGTGAGGGTGTCGCCGCAGATCCGGCAGGACTCCTCGTTCCAGCCGTCGCTCCAGAAAGTGGCGATCTGACTGGAGACCTTTTCGTAATCGTGACCCGTGGGCGCAAGGTAGTCGGCTTTTGCGGTCAGACCACATTCGCAGGTATATAAGGTATAGCCGGGGTCGGTACAGTTGGGCGCCATGTCCTGGGCGGTGTAGCTATGGACATGGTAGCCGGCGGCGGACAGACTGTCTGTAAAACTGCTTTGGTTGCCGTCGTGGTCAGCGGTGGTGGCATATAGCCGGTTGTTGTGGACATAACAGTGGCTCAGGTATTGCCCGTTGCCGGCGGCGTCATAGCGGTATTCGGTTTCTCGATCCTCACCGTCTGTGTCCATGGAAATCAGCGCATCCATCTTATTATAATAAAGACGATCGTTCCAATAGGACAAACTGCCGTGGCTGTAGCAATACCGACCGGAGCCGATATTGATGTAATCCTCCGGCTCGGTGTAGATCAGCTTTTCTGTGTCGGAGGTCAGATAATAGGCGTAAATATAGTTGTCCCAATCCTCGGTGTACAGATAGTAGGCGGTCTGGTTGTCATCAAAGCAGATCTGACTGGTCACATCCCGCCAAAAGCCGTCGGCAAACCGGGTGTCGGTGCAGGCGATGTCGGTTTCCCAGTCGTAGTGGGGATCATCGCCGGCGGCGATCTCCTCGTCGGTGAGCAGGAAGTATTGGTGATTGACAAAGCCGTAGCTGTCCGGTGTGGGGTCATCCCATGTGATATCCACATGATACCACTGTCCGTCCAGCTGCACCAGATTCCATGCATGCTCCATGGGCTCGCTGGTGACGATCATACTTTTGATGCCCACACGGGATAGCAGATCCTGATATGCCTGGGCATAACCCAGACAGACAGTGCTGCCGTTTACCAGCAGGTCATAGCCGGTGTTCTTGGCTAACGTCTCGTCGTAAATGCAGTTGACGATCAGACCATCGTGGATAGCAAGGGCGGTCTGCACCGGATCCATATAGTCCTTGACGTAGGCCTGCAAAAATTCCGCAACCTTTTGTTCGTACAGCGCCCGGTTGTATGTTTCGCTATCCATCAGATCCGGTGTAAAGTCCACCACATCATAAGTATCTGTATCGTAATGGTATGTGTATTGTTCTCCGGCATACCAAGGTAGCTGACCGCTGTCATACAACTGATCAAACAGCGCCTCCAGAGAAGAGCGCTTCAGACCGGACTGGGAAAGGTCAACGGTAATGCCGTAGGTATGGGCGTCGATCAGCGCCTGCGTCGCTTGTTCGTTGCCCTCCATGGTCTGGGCAGCTGCCCCCAGGGGAGCGACCACAAGCAAAAGCGCCATAACGCTCAACAAGAATCTTCGAAACATAATAAATGCCCTCCTTATCTATATAAAAATAGTATAGCACAAAGACCAAAACTTGAAAATATGGCAAAACAACGAACTTCATTGGTAAAAATGACCAAAAAAGACATGCAAAAGCGTCCAAAAATGTGAAAGTATACAAAGTGATCAAAAAATGCAAAAAAACACTTTACAACTTTAACGAAGTAAAGTATAATGCAGACATCCGATAGCACTTTAGCAAACTAAATCGCTAAAGCGGAGGCCGCCAAGAGTAGGGCGCAGACCTCCCAGGCGTAACAAGCGAAAGTGCCAACAACTTTAAAACCTGAAAGGAAATGATGAAAATGAAAAAGATTATTGCACTGATTCTCGCACTGACTCTGGCATGCGCTTGCTTCGCAGCTTGCGGCCAGCAACCCACCAACGAGCCCGACAACACCACTGAGGCGCTGACTGACTCCGCATACATCGCTCAGCAGGGCAAGCTGATCGTCGGCATCACCGACTACGCTCCCATGGACTACAAGGACGACAACGGCGAGTGGACCGGCTTTGACGCTGAGCTGGCTCGTCTGTTCGCAGAGGAACTGGAAGTTGAGTGCGAGTTCTTCGTGATCGGCGACTGGGGCAAGAAGTTCTTTGAGCTGGATTCCAAGAACATCGACGTTGTCTGGAACGGCATGACCATCACCGACGAGGCAAAGAACAATGCCAGCGTTTCCGATCCTTATGTTCTGAACGCACAGGTGGTTGTTATGAAGGCTGACAAGGTTGCTAACTACACCGATGTTGAGAGCATGAAGGAACTGACCTTCGCAGTTGAGGAAGGTTCTGCCGGTCAGAGCGTTGCTGAAGAGGCTGGTCTGAAGACTGTTTCCAAGCAGGATCAGGCAGGCGCACTGATGGAAGTTGCTGCCGGCACTGCTGATGGTTGTGTCATCGACATCACCATGGCAAATGCCATGACCGGTGAAGGCACCGACTACGCTGACCTGGCAAAGGGCATCAATCTGTCCGAGGAAGAGTACGGCGTTGCATTCCGCAAGGGTTCCGACCTGACCGCAAAGCTGAATCAGTTCCTGGAGGATCTGAAGGCTGATGGCACTCTGGAGCAGCTGGCACAGAAGTACGAGCTGACCCTGGCAGAGTAATTTGTAAATATCACAAAGCAGGGGAGGATTTCCTCCCCTGCAATGCTGCGTTTTCCGGCATAAGTTGCCGGTGTAAAAAGAAGTCTTATTAAGAGGTAATCGTATGTTTTGGCCGGTAACATTACAGCTGCTGGAGGGCTTTGGCGAATCGCTGAAAGTATTTTCTCTGACGCTGTTATTTTCGATCCCTTTGGGCCTGGTGATCTGCTTTGGCTCTATGAGCCGATTCACACCGTTAAAGGCGCTGTCCAGAGGGCTGGTCTGGGTCATCCGGGGAACACCGCTGATGCTCCAGCTTATCATTATATTTTATGGGCCTGGTCTTATATTCGGCTTGCCGGCTATGCCCCGGTTTACTGCCACAATCGTGGCATTTGCGCTGAACTATGCCTGCTATTTCTCGGAGATATACCGTGGCGGTATTGAGTCCATCGCCAAGGGTCAGTATGAAGCAGGTCAGGTGCTGGGCATGACCCGGACGCAGATCTTTTTCAAGGTAGTTCTGCTGCAGGTGGTCAAGCGCATTATGGCGCCTATGAGCAACGAGATCATCACCTTGGTCAAGGATACATCTTTGGCTCGTATCATCTCTATCTATGAGATCATTTGGGCGGGTGAATCCTTTATCAAGAAGGGTCTGATCTGGCCGCTGTTCTACACGGGTCTGTTCTATTTGGTGTTCAACGGTCTGCTGACGGTGCTGTTTGCCAAGGCAGAAAAGAAGCTGAACTATTTCAGGAGTTAAGATATGACACTGTTGGAAGTTAAGAATCTGAAAAAATCCTTTGGCAAGACAAAGGTGTTAAAAGACGTCAGCTTTTCCTTGGAAAAAGGACAAGTGCTGGCGATCATAGGATCCTCCGGTAGTGGCAAGACCACCCTTTTGCGGTGTCTGAATTTCCTGGAAACACCGGATGAGGGACAGATTTTAGTGGACGGCAAGGTGCTGTTCACCAATCAGACCAAGTACACCGACCAGCAGATCCGGGAAAACCGTTTGCACTTCGGTTTGGTGTTCCAAAGTTTTAATCTGTTCCCCCAGTACACCGCCTTGGAAAACGTTACTTTGGCGCCCCGGCTTTTGAAGCAGGGGACAGCGGAAGAACTAAAACAGCGTGGCGAGGAACTGCTGACGCAGGTGGGTCTTGGCAACAAAATGGACAACTATCCCCACCAGCTTTCCGGCGGTCAGCAGCAGCGTGTTGCCATCGCCCGCGCCCTGGCGCTGCAGCCGGAAATTCTGTGCTTTGACGAGCCCACTTCTGCGCTGGATCCGGAATTGACCGGTGAAGTGCTCCGGGTCATCCGGGAGCTGAAAGGCGCAGACCGCACCATGGTGGTGGTGACCCACGAAATGGAGTTTGCCCGGAACGTGGCGGATGTGGTCATCTATATGGCGGACGGTGTCATCGAGGAGATGGGCGCACCGGAGCAGATATTTGGCGATCCCCAAAGCGAAAAGACCCGGAGTTTCCTCCGGGGTACACAGGAGAAATTCTGATGGGAGAGAATGCACGTGTTACCGAACTGATCCACCTGCTTGCCCAGCTGAACGATCCGGAGGATCTGCTGGCGCTGATGGAGGATCTTTGCACCGCCAAGGAGTTGGAGAATATGGCAGAGCGTTGCTATGCGGCAAAGCTGCTGCTGGAGGGCAAGACGTATAACCAAGTTATGGCAGATGCCAAAATATCCTCTGCCACCCTCAGCCGGGTATCCCGGTGTGTGCAATACGGCAAGGGGTATTCCAAATTGCTGAAATAAGAAAAACGGATCTCTCAGGAGATCCGTTTTTTGCTGCTTGTTGCATAATCCGCCGATCCGATGTATAATCAGCATAACGGAGGAATGCGTATGAAAAAGAATTTCAAATCCCCAATCTTAGTGTTTTTGGGGTATTTCAAAAATCATAAGGGTCTGTTTGCGGTGGATATGCTGTGCGCCATGCTGATTGCAGGGGTGGATCTGTGTTTTCCGTTGGTGACCCGGCACGCTCTATATGAAATGCTGCCGGCGCAGATGTATAAGACTTTCTTTGTTATCATAGCGGCGCTGCTGGGTTGCTATGTGATCCGCTCCTTTTTGCAGTTTGTGATCTGCTACTACGGACATACCTTTGGTATCCGTGTGGAGGCGGATATTCGGGCGGATCTGTTTGCCCATCTGCAAAAGCTGAACTTTGATTTTTACGATCGCAACCGCACCGGCCAGCTGATGAGCCGGCTGACCAACGATCTTTTCGAGGTGACAGAGCTTGCCCACCACGGTCCGGAGGATCTGGTCACGTCCATACTCACCATTATCGGCGCATTGATCGTGATGGCGGTGATCCAGTGGCGGCTGGCGCTGGTGGTAGGATTGATGATCCCGATGTTTTTGCTGGTGGTGATCCTGCTTCGCACCCGGATGTCCCGTTCCTCTGCGGAGGTCAAGCAGAAAACCGGCTATATCAATGCCCAGATCGAATCCAGCCTTTCCGGCATGCGTACCGCAAGAGCCTTTGCCAACGAGGACTTAGAGATCAGCCGTTTCAATGCGGCCAACGATGTCTATAAGTATTCCAAGCGGCAGTTCCATAAGGCAATGGGTACATTCTTTGGCTTTATGGAGTTTCTGCTCACATTTCTGAATGTGGTGATCATCGGCTACGGCGGTTATCTTATTATGCGTTGGCAGATGGATTACCGGGATCTGCTGACCTTTACATTATATATCGCGGCGTTTATCACCCCTATGCGCAAGCTGGCGACTTTTTCCGAGATGTTTGCCAACGGCTTTGCCGGTCTGCAGCGGTTTGCGGAGCTGATGGACACCGAGCCGACCTTGCAGGACAAGGAAAATGCCCCGGATCTTTGCGATGTTAAGGGCGAGATCGTGGTGGAGAATGTGACCTTTGCCTACGACGGGGAACTGGATGTGCTGCAGGATGTTTCCCTGACGGTAGCGCCGGGTGAAACGGTGGCGGTAGTTGGCCCGTCCGGCGGTGGCAAGACCACGCTGTGCCAGCTGATACCCCGGTTCTATGAGGTCACCGGCGGCAGCATCCGCATTGACGGCATGGATGTCCGGGATGTGACCCAGCGATCGTTGCACAAAAATATCGGCATCGTCCAGCAGGATGTATTTTTGTTTGCCGATACCATTTTGGAAAATATCCGCTACGGCAAGCCGGACGCTACTCAGGAGGAGGTCATGGAGGCAGCCAAAAAGGCGGAGATCTACGAGGATATTATGGCGATGCCCCAGGGTTTTGATACCTATGTGGGGGAGCGGGGAACACTGCTCTCCGGCGGACAGAAGCAGCGTGTAGCTATCGCCCGGATCTTCCTGAAAAATCCGCCGATTCTGATTTTGGACGAGGCGACCTCTGCCCTGGACAGCGTGACAGAAGCCA
>JAZSQH010000032.1:0-14651 GCA_045537865.1 Faecousia sp.
TCTTCCTAAGCCCGCTTGGCCTCCCGACTTGGACTTGGGCAGCGGCAGTGGTATTTTGTCCATCGCCGCTCTGCGGCTGGGCGCAAAGTCCGCCATTGGTGTGGACATCGACCCCAAGGCAGAGGATATCGCCCGGGAAAATGCAAATTACAACGGTTTTGCCGCCCCGGAATTTACAGCGCTCACCGGTAATGTGCTGTCTGACAAGAAGCTGATGGATACGTTGCTGGGTCAAAAGCACGATCTGGTACTGGTGAATATCGTGGCAGATGTGATCATTTCCCTCGCTCCGGTATTGCCCCGGCTGCTGCAAAAGGATAGCCTGCTGATTTTGTCCGGCATTTTGGATACCCGGCTGGGTGACGTGCTTGCCGCTATGGAACGGGCAGGCCTGACTGTGACCCAAGTCCGACAGAAAGAAGAATGGCGCTGTGTTTGCGCTGTGAAAAAGGAAGATTAAACCATGCTTAACATTCCCTACCGCACCCGGTATGCCTTAAAACGGGGCGCATTGATCGCACTGGTGGTGCTGCTGATCGCCGCCACTGTATTTCTGTGCTGGTTTTTGTGGCTGAAGCGATATGTGGTCTACACCCGTGACCAGGGCGCAATTCTGGATATGGAAATGTCCGCCCAGGTGGCAGAAGGCAACGAGGCCTTTCCACCCCCGGCGATGGAGACCATAAATATTTACTATAACGAAGGCGACAATGCCATTAACACCAGTAAGGAACTGGCTCAAATTACCGGCTACTATGCCGACACTGCCGCTTTGGAGGCCAGCGTCAACGACGTATGGCAGCAGGCAAAAGCGCTGCCCAGTGGCACACCGGTAATGATGGATGTAAAAAGTCCCAAGGGTAACTTCTATTACTCCTCCGGTGTCAGCGGCGATCGTCATTCCAAAATCGACACTGCTGCTATGGACGCTATGATCCAGGATCTGAGTAGCCGTGGCACATATCTCATCGCACGGCTGCCGGCTTTCCGGGATTATGCCTTCGGTCTGTCCAGCACCTCCAACGGTCTGTTCGTCAAAAGCGGCGGCTATCTGTGGGCAGATGACGACTATTGCTACTGGCTTAATCCCGCCAGCGAAGGTACGCTGACCTATCTTGTGCAGATCGTTACCGAACTGAAAAACATGGGTTTTGACGAGGTGGTATTTGAGGAATTCCGATTCCCGGACACAGACAATCTGAAATTCTCCGACGATAAAGACGCTGCTTTGGTCGCCGCAGCCAACACCTTGGTGACCTCCTGCGCTACAGAAAATTTTGCCGTGTCCTTTGTGCAGGAAGCCGGTTTTGAACTGCCTGCCGGACGCAGCCGTCTGTACATTACCGATGCAGTCGCTGCCAATGCTGCTACCATCGCCCAGCAGACCGGGCTTGATGACCCTGCTGTCAATCTGGTGTTCCTGACGGAAGTTCACGATACCCGTTTTGATGCCTACAGCGTTCTGCGTCCTCTGGAAGCAGCCCACTAAAAAATGAAAGCTCGCAGGGAGTATTCCCTGCGAGCTTTTTTATTGCTCTATGCTTGCTGCGTACAGCCGAACAGTTTCGCTCAGGTGCTTTCGCATAAACGACCGGGCATCCGCCGGATTTCCCAAAGCGATAGCGTTGACGATCTTTCTGTGATAGCGAATACCGGCATCCACGCCCACATCCTGAATGATCTGCGCCAAATTCAGACCGTAAATATCCTTAATAACTTCATAGACCTTGATGATCAACGGGTTGGCAGAGGCGATGGCAATGGCATAATGCAGCTGCAGATCGCACTGTTCAATGACCTTTATATCTCCAGTAGAACAAGCCTCCTCATATTGCGCCAGGCATTGCTGTATTTGCTCCATTTGTTCCGGGGTGACCCGTTCTGCCGCCAACGCTGCGATCTCCGGCTCAAACGCCAACCGGTATTCCAAAAAATATTTCACATCCGGCTTGGTCTGTATCAAAAGCGGCTTTAAGACCTGCAGGATCTGGCCGTCATCGTTATTCTTTACATAGGTGCCGCCGCCTTGCCGCTGGCAACACGGTAAAGCTGGCAAACCAGATCATCGTGGCTGTGAATATCGCCGCTTGCGCAGAGGCATATTCCCTGTCCACCATGGCAGGCGTTGACCCCCAGCAGGTGTTTAATGCCATTCGTGGCGGTCTGGCAGGCAGCACCGTCATGGATGCTAAAGTGCCTATGATGATGGACGGCAACTTCAACCCCGGCTTTAAGATCGATCTGCATATCAAGGATCTGAACATCCAGGGCTCCTACATCTACACCGATGCGGATTTCCGGGAATGTGTCCGGTTGCTGTCCGAGCAGCCTCAGGATTTCACCGGTATTATCAGCGATGTTATCTCCGTAGAGCAGGCGCAGGATATGTTCGCCCTGCTTAGCGATGGCGCCGGCGCAAAGATCAAAGTGTTAGTGGATATGATGCGATAAAGCAATAAGAAAACTGCCGTCAAAAATCTGACGGCAGTTATTTTATTCTTCCTCCTGGAGGTTATGTCCCAGGATCAGCATCCGGACGATGCGGTGATTCTCATCAACCTCTTTGACCATCAGGGTAAAGCGGTCGTAATCAAAAGAATCAAAAGGCACCGGCATTGCGCCGATCATCTCCGTAGCCCAGCCACCCACGGTGGCGCAGACGGTTTCGATGTCCTCGTCATCCAGATCCAAATGGTTGCAGAAAACGCTGAGGTTCAGGTCGCCGGCACATTCGTACCGATCCTTTGCCAGCTCCTGCCAATCGTTGACGATGTCATCGTTCTCGTCCCAAATCTCGCCAACCAGCTGCTCCAGCACGTCCTCCATGGTGACGATACCGGTAATGCCGCCGTATTCGTCGGCAACCACAGCCATATGCGTCTGACTGTTACGGAACTCATTCATGATGGCATGCAGCTTCATGGACTTGGGAATAAACGCAGGCTCCAGCAGGACCTCCTCCAGCTTTACATCCTTGCGCTCCGTCAGTTCCTTGAGCAGGTGCTTGACATACAGAATGCCGACCACATGGTCTACCGTTTTCTCATATACGGGGTAGCGAGAGAACTGGGTCTCGTTAATGACTTCCAAAATCTGCTCGATACTGTCGCCGATCTCAAAGCCCACCACATCGATACGGGGGGTAAGAATGTCGCCGGCATCCAGATCGGAAAATTCCAGAGCGGACTGCAAAAGTTCCGTTTCTGTTTCGTCGATGACGCCTGCATCTTCTGCGGTGTCCAGAATGGTTTCAAATTCCTCTTCGGTAATGGTCACATTCTGATCGTCCTTGTTGCGCCACAACAGGCTGAACAGCTTCACGATCAGTCCGGTGACCCAAACAGCGGGGAAAAACACCACCATCAGCACGATCAGCGGATAGGCTGCGATCTGGGCAAACCGTTCGCTGCAGCGACGGGCGATCATTTTCGGTGTAATTTCACCGAAAATCAGGATCAGACCGGTCATCACCACCGTGACGATGGACGATGCCGCATCCTCTGACAGTTTGCCGCCCAAGGTGGCCACCAGATTCAGTGCAACCACCGTCGCCACAGAAGTTGCGGCGATATTCACCAGATTATTGCCAATCAAAATAGTAGACAAGGCATTATCATAGTGATTGTAGATAAAAGACACCAACTTCTGTGTCCGGCTGGGCTTCTCGTTTTCCTTGCGCAGCTTCAGCTTGCTCAGAGAGGTATAGGCGATCTCCGAACCGGAGCAAAACGCAGAACACAAAAGCAGCAATACAATATATAAATATTCCATAGTCGACCTCCATTACTGCAGCTGCAGGCCTTCGCCTGCATCGCTCTCGTCCTGAATGTCGCCTACCAGCTCTTCCAGCAAGTCCTCCATAGTGAGCAGACCCACCTTGCGGTGATTCTCATCCACCAGGAACACCATGTGCAGCTTATTCAGCCGCATTCTCTGCAAAAGCTCGGAAATTTCAATGCGATAGTCAAAAACATAGGGTTTCATCAGCAGCTTGCGCAACCGCACCGGCTGTCCGGAAACATAGCTTGCCAAAAATTTATTCACCGGCAGAATACCCACGATATTATCCTTTGCGCCTTCGTAAACCGGCAGACGGGAATAAATCTGGGAGCGCACCTTTTCCGCCAATTTGTCCACAGAAATGGAATAGGGAACGCAAGTAATCTGATCGATGGGGGTCATAATATCCTTCGCCAACTTGCCGCGGAACTCCATTGCGGAATTCACCAGCGCCTGCTTTTCAGGTTCCAGAACACCCTCGTCCTCGATGGTCTCGATAATATTGATCAAGTCCTCCTCCGTAACCGCTTGCTCCTCCTCCCAGGAGAAAAACCAAGCCAGCACACGGGAGATACCGGAAAACAATGCCGAAATGGGGGTCAGAATGTTCACCAACAGCTTCATGCTGGGCGCAAAAAACAGCGCCAACGGCTCGCTCTTTGTCTTTGCCAGGCTCTTGGGGATCATCTCTGCAAACAGATAGACCACAACCGTGGTGATCAGTGTGCCATACACCACATATTCCGGAGAAAACTGCCGCAGCACCAACACCGTAGTCAGGGTTGCGCAACTTGCGTGGAATATATTGTTGCCAATGAGGATGGTGGTCAGGGTCTTATCAAACCGATCGCACACCCACAGAGCCTGCTTGGCTCGCTTGGCTTTTTTTGATTCCCGTCCCTCAGCGATCGTCTTAAGACGGGTGCGGCTGACGGCGGTAAATGCAGTTTCGCTGCAAGCGAAATACGCAGATGCGAGTAAAAAGAATACGTACAGTATACAACTGGCCGGATCCAAGAAAAACCAACTCCTTATGTATGAAATGCAACCATTATAGCAGGTTTCCGGGATTAAAGCAAGCATTTTGTCATTTTGTGCCAAAAAACAAGTTAAGCCTTGACAGAAACCGCGGGCGGCGGGTATGATGAGAAAAGAAAGGTGGGGAGATTATGGGCAAGAAGCTACAAAGGTGGCTGAAAAAAGCGGTACAGTTTTTGCTGAATCCCCGGCTTTTGTTGTGCTTTGGGCTTGGATGGATGATCACCAACGGCTGGTCGTATATTTTATTCGGGTTAGGCACATGGCTGGGAATCGAATGGATGATCGCCGTATCCAGCGCATACCTGGCGATCTTGTGGTTTCCCTTCTCCCCGGAAAAGCTGATTACCGTGGCTATCGCTATATTCTTATTACGCTGGCTGTTTCCCCATGACCAAAAGACCCTTGCGGTGCTGATCGATATGAAAAACAAGGTCAAGCAAGCCGCCCAAAAGCGGAAAGAAAAACAATAAAAGGGAGGCATACGCCTCCCCTTTTTATTGCATCTCCACGCATTTACTAACACATAGGTTCAAGGATAACGATTGCGCTAAAGGTTCGCTCTTATGCGACTTCTAACAACTTCTTGGTAATCCTTGCTTGCACATCTATGTAGTATGCAAGTTCCGCTGTGTTGAGATCTTCATTCTCCCATTTCTCAAACTTCTACATCATATCCACATACTGACCCATATAGTTTGTATAGTCAGCCAGTATGCTCATATCCATGGGGTTATCTTTGTATTTTTTCATAATTGCCACATACTCGTCAAAAAAAGCCTCATAGCTATCCATTGCTGCTTTAAATTCTGCATTAATAGTGTTGTCTGCTTCATTTTCTTTTGCGCCTTCTGTTGTGGCAGGAGGTGTTGCTACTGTAGGAGCTGTCGTCTCAGGTATGGTAGCCGTCTGAGAAGTAGGAACGGTAGTGTTTTGATTGGTGTCGTTTGGAGCATTATCAACGCGGCCATTTCCGCAAGCGGCCAGAGAACACACCATTAACAAAGCCAAAATTACAGCTGCTATTTTTTTCATTTGTTACACTCCTTATGCAAAACTTATTTTATTAACCTTTGAAATTATAAGAACAATCGTGGCAATAATAGGTTTTCTTTCTGCCGGAGAACCAACGCTTGCTTTTCCAAACATAACCTTTACCTTGAGACTTTTTAATAATCGCCAACCACCAATCAAGGCAAATAAACACCATCAGTCCAATACACCATTTAATCGGAATCCAAATTAAATAGATCCAACCGAAGATTAAAAACCAAAAGCAGCCGTGCTTACTTTCCACATTAGATAATTGAACTCGATTACTGCCGCATTTGGGACATTGTTGATTTAATGCCATAATAAAAACCTCTTTATTTTTTAGTTTAGGGATTCAATCCCTTTGTTATAATATGACTAGTTGTCATATTTGTCAAGTGAAAATATGACATAATGTCATTGGGTGATGTTATGCAGAATAGACTGAAAGAGTTGCGAAAAAACAGAGGATATACGCAAATCGCTCTACAAATGCAGACAGGGATTGAGCAGGCGTTGCTATCTAAATTTGAAAACGGAGAAAGAACTCCGCCAACAGAGACACTTATGCGGCTCGCAGAGTTTTACAATGTAAGCATTGACTATATTCTTTGCCGTACAAACAAACCGGAAATAAATAGATAAAAAGACCATCGACAATACGCATTGTATCGTCGATGGTCAATTCTTTGGTACGGGCGACAGGACGCAGCTCGCCTTGCGATCTGCCGGGCTCGCCGACCGCTTCGCAGTACCCGTCTCGCCCACACCGCCTGAAAAACAGTCCACCGGACTGTTTTTCTTTACGGCGGTGGCCTTCTTAAGCTTCAAGTCCTGTCGCTTTGATAAAATTATAAAAAGGGAGGTCTCTGACCTCCCTTTTTATAATGGTACGGGTGTTCATATAGGATTTAACGAAAAAACCGCATAAATACTAGGCTTTTGCAGTCTCAAAACAGTACCTAAAGCCTGTTGGAACACTCAAATTTAGACATTGATGCCCAATCAAGTTATGAAATGAGGCATTAAAAATGAAACGATTATTTACCCTATTCCTTGCAATTATCATTCTGTTATTATCTGCCTGTGCATATACCGCAGAAGCACCTGATGTTCCACCTAATACAGAAACAAAAGAGGCAGAAGGCTTTACTTCCCAACCCACTTTGAGCATATCCACCCAGCCGACGGAATCAAATACAGAAACAACGGCTGTTGCACCGGAAGAAACTGTTGCAGAAAGCACAAGCCAAGCAACGGAACCGGCTTCGAAAAATACAGAAATTGCAGCTGAGACCACTGCAGCAATTGAGGTGAAAACGGAAGAACCCACAAAAGCAACCGAATCGGTCGTTAATGATTCTGCTATCGATCCAGAGCCAACCACGCCAGAAGAACCGGTTGCCGTTGAGGCAACCACATCAAACTGTGCCGAAATCGCCAACCGTATCATTGCATATATTAATGAGTACCGCAGCGAGGAAGGCAGCGGATATGTAACAAAACTGCCTGGGCTTACGGAATATGCCGAATATCGCAGCAGACAGTTGGTTGCCAATTTTGCTCACGATACCTTTGATGAACGCACTGCTGCAACAGCACTGCAATACGGTCAATACATTGATCCGGAGTTGTACGGTACGAACGGCGATCCATACTACACAGCCAACGCCCGGGAGACAATAGCCAAAACAACACTCGGCGGAACAGCGGATGCTGTGGCAATACACATTGCACGGATGGCTCGTAATAGTGCAGCCCATTGGAGCTATGTGGGCGATTCAGAATACTCCTATATCGCCGTAGGCATTACCTATGAAGGCGAAACTTGGTACTGCTGTATCGCGGTAGCGAAAGTCAATACAGATAATAACTGAATCCTGTTTTAAGCCCTGTTGCGCATCGTTACAGCAGGGTTTTTACACTAAATTATGAAAGGAAAATGACTATGAAAATACCTATCCGGGGTATGTGGAAGTTAAACCACACTCCCCAGTTTTTCAAGAGTCAAAAAGAATCAAAAACTGACCAGACCAAAAGCCAGTGTTTATGCGGGTTTTCGGGCATTTTTAAGGGCGTAAAAATCCAAAAAGCGGACCCTAGTATATCGGGAGGTGTGGTTTAATGCTGTTTACAAAAGCAGAAATGGAGATTTTGCGGCTCTGCGCCTGGTGCAAGGAATTGCCCAGGTGCAAGTCGGAAAATCTCCCTACAGAAATTGTTAGCGCTCTTTTGGAAACAAAGCTTATTCGGGTGACAAGGAACAAGCCGAGTTATCGACTTACGCCTGCTGCGTACGAGGTGCTGCAGAAAGCAGGCTTTGATTATGCACATGATCCGAGTTATCGCACAGACGAATCGATCATTGCCCGGAGACTCCGAGGCGCAGAAATTGCTCTCTTTTTCCAAAGGTACGGCGTGGATGTATTCGCACAGACCCCTCCTGCCAAAAAGCAAGGTAGCATCTATCTGGCAGCTTACGCCTTGCGCCAGGAGCCGCAAAAAATGCTTTGGTACACACAAATGAAAGGCTTCTATTACACAGGCGACTATGTATTTATCCCCTATTATGTAGTGCCTGACAACAAGGGAATTTACACCAACAACGAGCAGAGAGAGTTTATGTCTAAGGACATTCTAATGGGCAGAAAACCTTTTGTGCTTTTCACCGCCAACGGTGTGCTGGAGGAAATTGTGGATGGGATCATGACGCCAAAGGAGAGAAACCAGAAACAAACCTATGACACCTTTGCAGAAGCCTTTGACCTGTTTGCGTGTCCTACCGCTGTTATTCCACTGGATGAAAACGGAATGCGCACACTGGAAGTCCTACAGATACCAAACTACCGTCAGAAGTTAGCACAAGCGCTATTGGGGGATAATTATGCTCCGCCGATCAGCGAAAGCTTTGATGCGCTTAATAAACAAACCGGCCAAAACTATGTGTTGGGATTTGATTGCAACATCCCCCGGTTGCAGCGGGCATCCCGCCAATCGATAGAGAACCAAGTGCGCATTGTCTGCTTCAGCTATCAAAAGGAGGTTATAGAAAAATACTGCTGGGCAGATGTGCGTACCTGCGATCTTTCGGAGGTAGAACGAGTGTTCCGTTTGCCTCGGATATCTGACAGGCGAAGCAATGAGCCGTTCAAAGCCAAAGGTGGAAAATACATAGACATTCCACCGAAAAAGTTGTTGTAAATCCCTGATATGCAAAAACGGCATATCAAGACATGTCAAAATGGCACATCAAGATATGCCGATTTGGCACACAAGTAAGATTAATAATATAAAGACTAATTATAGTTATATTTATATAATTATCAATCTGTCAGTCTAAGTAGATAGTAGATAGGAAAGCCAGTGCGTTTTTGCACTGGCTTTTCCTTTGTGTATGATATTTGATTGTATGAATATATACGGATATGTGAGAGTTTCAAGCACTGACCAGAAAGAAGACAGACAGCTTGTGGCTATGGCTGAGGCAAAAATTCTGACAAAGAACATTTACATAGACAAGTAATCCGGCAAGAATTTTGAGAAGATCATCCAGGACTGGGACAAAGGGAAAATCGCAACTGCCGAGGCTCTGCAGCTTTGCAATATGAGCGATTCTACCTTTTATCGCCGTAGGCGGGAGTACCACATAACCCGCAAATAAAACACACTCAGGCTTTCATATAACGTGTCGTGCGGGCTTGACCGATTTTCTTTACCAGTCCGTTCTTGACCATAACGCTCAGTACGGCCTCCACAGTCGTAGGGCTGACATCGGGCAGAATATCGCAGATCTCTGCTTTGGAGATGGGCACAAGACTGTTGAGTACCGTTGCCTCGATTCGTGCCTTCTTGGTGATCCGTTTGCCGTTTACAACAGCAAAGCGCTTATCAAGCTCCTTATAGCACATATACAGCATAGACAAGAAGTTTTCGATAAACGGAATATAGGTGTTCTGATTTTCGTGCCAGCCCACAGAAGACTCCTTCAGAGCTTCGTAATAAAATGCCTTGTAGTTGTTGATCTGCTCCTCAAAGGAAACATATTTGCCGGCATCATACCCGTTCTTATAAAGCAGTAGCAGAGAAATCAGCCGGGACATTCTTCCGTTGCCGTCTCTGAAGGGATGGATACACAGGAAGTCAAGGACAACGCAGGGGATCAGTAATAACTGGTTGATGCCCGAATCGTTGCGAGCCTCCATATAAGCCAGCTCCAACTGCTCCATAGCCGCTTTTACCTCGGAGGCAGGGGTAGGCTTAAACCGGATTTTCCGGTTGCCGTCCTTGTCTTCCTCAATAATGTAGTTGTCACCGGTCTTATACTGACCGCCGTATTCGTACCCGGCGATCTGCATCATCGTTTCGTGCAATGTTAAAATATCGGATTCCCGCAAGTCCAGGTTGTCGTGATTCAGATGAATCGCATTCAGAGCATCCCGGTAACCAGCGATCTCGCCCTCAGTGTGGTTTAACGGGGCGCTATCTTGATTGACGATGGCCGCAATACGCTCATCACTGGTAACGATACCTTCAATGGCGTTAGAGCTCTTAACAGACTGAACTTTGGCAACTGCCTCCAGCTCGGTAAAAACTTTTGCGTATTCTTCTTTACGGACACCTGCCATTGTTTTCAGCGATGCAATGCTGGAGGTCAAATTGATCAGCTTTGCTGGCAGCAATCCGTGATTCAAAAATGAATAGTCAAACTTTCTCATAGAGCACACTTCCTTTCTGCATATAATTATACCCAACTATATGCAGAAAATCAACACCTTATCTGCATATTTAAACCGTCCATGATAAAGCACATAATATGCACCAAAATCATTATGGCAAATATAATGGTGTAAAGGGGGTGCATTATGGATAATTTTGTCACAATGGCGTTAGTGGCAACGCTGGGCACCTGGCTTGTAACTGCTTTAGGGGCAGCAACAGTTGTATTCTTCAAGTCTCCCAATCCTAAAGGTTTGAATATTATGCTTGGCTTTGCTGCGGGCGTTATGATCGCGGCCAGCTTCTGGTCGCTGCTACAACCAGCAATCGAGCGTGCGGAGGTTACATCCAACCTACCGGCATATCTTGTAGCAACGGTAGGTTTTCTGTTTGGTACCTTGTTTATGTGGGCTTCTGACAAGGCCGTTGCTTTTGCCAGGGCAAAAGCAGACAATGTACCGGCAAAGAACAACGAAAGATTGAACCGCATTGCAATGCTGATCCTTTCGATCACCTTGCACAATATCCCCGAGGGATTGGCGGTGGGCGTTGCCTTTGGCGCATTGCAGGACGGGGGATATACAACCGAAAACTTAATGGGAGCAATTTCCGTAGCGGTGGGGATCGGCTTGCAGAATTTTCCCGAGGGCGCAGCGGTTTCGGTTCCTTTGCGAAGAGAGGGCTATTCCCGGAAACGAAGTTTCTTCCTTGGGCAGGCATCAGGCATGGTCGAACCGATTGCGGGTGTGATCGGGGCGCTGTTGGTCGTCTATGTGGAAACGATCCTGCCCTATGCCCTTTCTTTTGCTGCCGGAGCTATGATCCTGGTTGCTGTTCACGAGTTAATTCCCGAATGCCAAGAAAATCAAACAGCACATCCTTATTCCGCCACAATGGGCATCATTCTTGGATTCGCTGTAATGATGCTGATGGACGTTATGCTGGGATGATGTTGGCAACAGACACGCCTCTAAATAAAAAATATCCTTGGGGGGGAGACACGATCTCCGTTTGTTGAGGAGTTTCTTCACGCGCTGTCACTTCTACACATGAATATAGAGGGAGTACCGCGGTACTCCCTCGTATCATTTATAAACCTAATTCTGAAAACGACTTGACCGGTGCTTTACATGTGCCGTTTTCGCAGAGATAGTATATTACTCCTGTCTCCGGAATGGGATAGTCTTGTGTGAAAGGTGCGCATTGAGCAAGGGCTCCTGCGTTAGATTCCGTTTTCAGTAACACTTGGATATCCTCTGCCGTGTTTTCTTTCAGATACTGCAGCAATTCATCTGGAAGGCCATCCTGCACCGCACAGACCAGTTCCCGGTGGGGATACAATGCATCCATTATAGCCAGCACACCAAAACAGCTGCTTGCAGGGTGTCCCCCGACAGAAGCCGCCAGAAACTTCATTTGCCGCTCCGCTGCATCCTGCCATTTCGTTTCCCCGGTCAGAGCCGCCAGTCTTTGCAGCACCATAGCAGCTACGCTATTGCCCGAGGGGATCGCGCCGTCATAGGTTTCTTTCGGTCTTGCAATCAGTTGCTCACTGTCTGCGGCAGTCATAAAATAGCCGCCCTGTTCCTTATCCTCAAACAATTCCAACATCTGCTCTGCCCGGTGAATGGCCTCTTGCAGATAGGCTGTGTCAAAGGTAACGCGGTACAGTTCTAAAAGTGCTAACGTATACATCGCATAGTCATCCAGCTGTCCGGCATTGGCAGCTTCTCCATCCCGCCAACGCAGGTACAGGCGGTCGGTTTCGTCTGTCATCTCTTTGCGGATAAACTGGTGTGCTTTGATTGCCGCATCCAGATACCGCTTTTCGCACAGGGCTTGTCCTGCCTTTGCCAGTGCTATGATCGTCCAGCCATTCCAGGAGAGCAGGATCTTATCGTCCTTGTGAAGCTGGGTACGCTGCAGCCGGTAGTCATACAACTTCCGCAGCCGGGGTTCTTCCCTGTCCAAACCGTCTTTCGTTGCATTGATCCGGTTAGGAATGCTTTTCCCCTCAAAGTTCCCGGAATCGGTGATGTCATACAAACGACAGAATTCTGCACTGTCTGTTTCTCCCAATACCTTTTTTACTTCCTCCGGGGTAAATACATAGTATTTTCCTTCCACGCCTTCGCTGTCTGCATCCTGGCCACAATAGAAACCGCCCTGCTCATCCGTCAGTTCTCGCAGGATATAATCTGCCGTTCGGTGTGCAACATCCGCAAAGTGTTCTTCCTTGGTGTGCTGGTAGGCTGCTACATAAGCCATTAGCAGCAGAGCGTTATCATACAGCATCTTCTCAAAGTGGGGAACCAGCCACTTTTCATCCGTGGAGTACCGGGAAAAGCCACCGCCAATATGGTCATGGATACCGCCCCGGGCCATATCATTCAACGTCACAGTTGCCATTTTCAGAGCATCGGATTCCTGCATAGCGTGGGCGTATCGCATCAGAAACAGCAGATTATGGGGTGTAGGAAATTTCGGTGCGGTGCCAAACCCGCCCCATTTGTGGTCAAACCGCCGCTTCAGTTGGTTGTGCGCAGTTTCTACGATGGCTCGATCCGGTTCTTGCCTTCTGCCAGACTGGCTCTGGTTGATAGCCTGAGTGATCTCGTTGCCTGCACGCAAAAGTTCCTGCCGTTCATTCTTCCACAAGTACGCCACCCGCACCAAAAGCTCGATCAGTCCAAACTGTCCGTACCTACCTTGCTTTGGGAAGTAAGTCCCTGCAAAGAACGGCTTTTGCTCCGGGGTCAGGAAGATCGTCAGCGGCCAGCCGCCGGAACCGGTAACTGCCTGACAAACAGACATATACACAGCATCGATATCCGGGCGTTCCTCCCGGTCAACCTTGATGCTGATATAGTCCAGGTTCAGAACTTTCGCAACTTCTTCATCCTCGAAGGATTCATGTGCCATCACATGACACCAGTGGCAGGTGGAATATCCGATACTCAAGAAAACAGGCTTATCCTCCTGCTTAGCCTTTTGAAACGCTTCTTCACCCCAGGGATACCAATCCACAGGATTCTCCTTGTGCTGTAACAGATACGGTGATTTTTCCTTTGTTAGCCGATTCGCCATATGCATTCTCCTTCTGCTTTGCTTTCATATAGTATTTCCAGCATATGTGCTTCATACTACAAATTCCTACCAGAGATAATACCAGCCATCCTACCGTCAAGCGGTAGGATATGTTGCCGGGAGACGGGAGCTAACAACGTAAGTAAACAATTGACCCCCTTGCTGTGGGGATCATTGGCAAGTCTCTGCCGGACAAAAAATGATACGCAACATATATTACGCAAAACAGCACCATCCGAGATGGATGATGCTGCAAAGCTGTTAGCAAGTTCAATTATTTGATTTCTGTGCCGCCCCATTCAATCACGGTGAAGCCGGAGCGTTCCGGTGCGGTCAATTCCTGCTCGGGCAGCACTACAAAGCTGTCAGCGGCCTTCCAAGCCATGAATATGCGAATCAAGGTAACTGGTGCTGGATCAATCTGCAATTCGGTTGCGTCAGTGTAGATGTCTGTCTGGAAGGAGATAATGTTATAGGGATTCTGCTCCATAAGAGGCAACCAGTAAACAATGAACTCGTTTGCTTCTTTGCGGTTAAGTCCCAACTTTTCCAGAGCTTCTTCAAGGAAGACGGCGGTATCCTCACCCTTCACACAGAAACCTTCTGACATATCCCACTGGGCATTCGTTTCACCTTCCCAGTAGAGATAGTTATAGGTCTGTCCTTTGGCATCGGTTAGAGTGCCATCCGGAGCAGCTGTAACATTCCATCCGGTATTGTAAGCAGGATATGTACAGGTCAGCTTGCCATCCAAAATCAGTTTGACAGATACATCGATTTCTGCCTCCGGATAGAGGTAAATAACAGGCTTATAAGCCATACCCGGCTCCGGTTGCCAGTCGCTGGTATCCACGTTCAAGAAATCGGCCTCGAACCTGGTATTATCGCGATAAACATTATCATAAGTGCAGATAACTTGATCGCCTACACACCAATCTTCTGAAAGTTGTCCGTTCAGTTTTATTGTCCATGGCATAGGTATTGCCGGTGTAGCAAAG
>JAZSQH010000010.1:0-7730 GCA_045537865.1 Faecousia sp.
AACCTGGACTACTCTGAAGGTTGGACATGGTTCGGTAAGAATGGAACGGCACTGAGCGATGATACTGTCGCAGCCATGACTGGTGCAGACAAGGCGAAAGCGTTCCTTACGGGCCGCTATACTCCGGGCAGCAGCGGCAAAAAGGGTGGATTTGGCGGTCGCGGAAATGGTCATGTGGGAACTCCTAATGGAGGAACCACCCAATCTGCCACCGGAAACGGTGATTCCAAAACCTATGGAAGCTACGAAGAAATGGTAGCAGCCTATAAGACAGATATTGCAGAAGTTTATTCCGGTGACGAGTATGGCAAGAATATTGTGATGCTTTACAATCCTCTGAATTACATCGGTGCGGAGGGAACTGAGAATCCCACATGGACAAAGCTCATCATGGGTGCTGCGGAGGGTGACATCTCCATGTTTAACTCCCTGAATTTACAGCTTGCATGGCTGAGCGCCGGTACGGACACGGTGATTGAATGGCAGTGGAATGGCGGACATGTTCCTTCCGAAATGCTCGGTGATTCTTTCGGCCTGTATGTGGACCAGATGTATGGAAAGTATGTCGAGGGTGCGGTTTCCGTTACCAAGCCGGAAGCGACTCGCCAGATGCAAAACGGTACTTCCGAAGCACCCACCGGTACGGACATCAGCGGTTGGATCAACAGCGGGGATCTGTCTGAAGTTTCCTTTACCCTGGCGGATATTGCAGCATACAGAACTGCTGCGGCCAATAAAGCTATGCCTGCATTCGATGTGATTGACTACGGTCAGGAGGACTATGTCTTCGGCAATTCGGAAAAGGATGCCCGCCATTGGAACGCCTGTCTTCTGGAAATCTTTGAAGATTATGCGGATGTGCTGAAACCGCTGTTCAACAGCAACTAAACGTGTTGCACGATCTTTTCTAAGTTTCCTATCGTGCGGCATTGGAAATCCCCACAGTATTTCCTCTTTGCTGGAGGATTGACTGTGGGGATTTTGTGTAGGGAAGTGCAGATCTTCCCAGGATATTACTGACTGCTCTGGCGATATCTTTTCCTATATACTACCGGAGAACAGCCATATACGGCTTTGAATGTACGGGAAAAATGATCTACAGAGTCATATCCCACAAGTCGATTGATCTCGTGGATTTTTAGATCACTGTTCAATAGATAGTCTTCAGCGCGCTTTAGACGCAGTGATCGGACGATGTCTGTAAAGCTCTGATGGGCATAATCCTGCAAAAGTCGGGAGAGATAGGCTTCGTTATAATGAAATACCTCCGATAATTCACGAAGCGTCACAGTTCGGAAATTGTTTTGTATATACTGAAGGATCAGTCCACAGTCTACCTTCCTTCCGTGGCCTGCTTCCCGATAGACCGTTGCTGTACTGCCATACATACGGAATGCCTCTGCCAAAAAGAGCTTGACCAGACTGATGGCACAGGTGTTGGCATGAAGATCTGTGCGGTAGCATTCCCCTGCAAGGGTCTGTAGATACCAACGGAGCTGTTCATTACTGGCATCTGTGTACAGACGTAGAAAATTTATCCGGTTGGAATCATACAGGGAATCCCGGAAGAATTGTGACTCCAGGTTATTATTAATCAGCAATTCTCCAAACAAAGCATCAAAAGTGCTACGGCGGACCATCAGTCCGATGGCAAAGCAACCCCCTTTTAAAGGTTGAGCATGTGGGGATCCGGGCGGGACGATGCAAAGATCACCTTCGCGCATCTCAATGGCTTCGCCGCCAAACAGCATGGTGCATTTTCCAGAGTAGATGTATGTGATCTCAAAATAAGTATGGGTGTGAGCATCCTCGTTCATATAGGGCAGATGCTTGATGCAGTAAACATCCTTGCCGATAGGGAACAGGGCTTCCTCCTCCACAATGCCTTCTGTGAGATAGGTGTGCGAATTGTGAAGAATGACTCCGGCATTCAGGGGCATGGTATCAAAAGCTTTGGAAAAGCTCTCCTGATCCTGATTCCCGCTAAAGGATGGAACGGGAGGTTGCGTAGAAGAAAGAAGCCCCAAGGCCATCATTTTAGCCAGTGCTTCCGGAAAGAGAAGCCTCTGACCAGTCTTATGAAAGTGAAGATAGACAAACGCTTCCACCTGCTCCGGTGTTGTATATAATGTCGGAGTTCTCATGGATATCCGCCTTTCGTTTTGTCGTCCTATTGGATGAAATATAGATAACTATCTCAAAATGTCCATTAAATCTGTACTAATTGTACATGATAAGTCGCTTCTTCGTCAATATAAAAGTAAAAATAAGTCGGATATAAATCAATTTATAACATGGAAGCACCATCGTCACTTTGATAGAATAAGATTAGAAAATTAGCATAGCAGGCAATTGAACGGAGGAATCACTATGGTTCAGGAATCCATCGTCCCAATCATCGAAACCAAAGACCTGTGTAAACATTTTGGTCCGACCATTGCGCTGGACAAGGTAAATGTGAAGATCATGCCCGGTAAGATTACCGGTCTGATTGGAGAAAACGGCTCCGGCAAATCCACCATTTCTTCTATTATGGCAGGTATGCAGCAGGCGACCTCTGGAGAACTGTTCCTCCACGGTGAGCCTTACCATCCCCAGAGTATGATCGATGGTGCGGCTCATGGTATCGGCATGATCGTGCAGGAGGCAGGTACTGTCCCCGGTCTGACCCTTGCTCAGAACATCTTCCTTGGCAGCGAAAAAGATTTCCGCCGTTTTGGTTTTGTGGATCATAAGGCCATGAACCGGGCCGCACAGGAAGCACTGGACCGAATTGGCTTCACCCGCGCAAAAGCAGATGACATGATCGATATGCTGGACCAGCAGGAACGGAAGCTGGTGGAAGTAGCCAAGGTTATGTACCGCAATCCTGAAATTCTGGTAGTTGACGAGACCACCACAGCCCTGAGCCAGGGTGGACGTGACATCGTTTACCGCCTGATGGACGAACAGCGGGATGCTGGCAAGGCGGTTATCTTCATCAGCCACGATCTGGACGAAGTTATGGAGCATTGCGATTGCTTGAGTGTCCTCCGGGATGGCCATCTGATTGCGACTCTGGAAAAAACGGACTTCAGCGCGGCACTGGTCAAAAAATACATGGTTGGCCGTGAAATCGGCGAGAAGTATTACCGTGAAGACTACGGCAAGGAAATCTCCGACGAAGTGGTTCTGTCCGCAGAAAACCTTACCAGCGGTCTCGGTATCATGACCAATGTGAGCCTGCAGCTACATAAGGGCGAAATCCTTGGCGTTGCGGGTCTTTCCGACTGCGGCATGCACGAACTGGGACACGCGCTGTTCGGCGAGGGCAAACTGGCCACCGGCAAGGTTACAGTCTATCCTTCCGGAGATACGGTTGATTCCGCAGTTGCCGCCATGGCAAACGGCATCGGCTATGTTTCCAAGGACCGTGACCGGGAGGCATTGGTGCTGACGGCATCCATTCGGGATAACATCATCGCAGCAGGATTTGATAAGGTTGCCAATAAAGCAGGCATTATTACCCCCAGAGCAGAAAGAGTGTATGTGGACAAGCAGGTAAAGGATCTGTCCATCAAGTGTGCGGAGATCGACCAGAATGTACAGTATCTGTCCGGCGGCAACAAGCAGAAGGTGGTATTCGGCAAATGGGTAGGCCGTGATTCCCGCATTTTGATTCTGGACTGTCCCACCCGCGGCGTGGACATTGGCGTCAAGACCGCCATGTACCAGCTGATGGAAGACATGGTGGCAGCAGGAAAGTCCATTGTTATGATCAGCGAAGAAATGACCGAACTGATCGGTATGTGCGACCGGATTCTGGTTATGAAAAACGGCCGTCTGAACGGAGAATTCATCCGAAGCCGGGAAGTCACAGAAAACCACATTCTGGACTGCATGATCTAAGGAGGCGGCAAAATGAAGAAGAAAATCAACACTCAAAAGCTGTTCTCTCTGGCTCCCTATGCAGGTCTGATCCTTGTGATTCTGTTCTATCTTTGGGCAATGGCACAGGAAGAAATCACGGTGGACTATATCCGCATCCGTTCCATCCTCGGCAATATCATCACCACAGCCATCGTTTCTATCGGTGCGGTGTATGCGTTCTCCAGCGGCGCCATTGATATGTCCATGAGCGGCAGTGTCTGTCTGACGGCTATCGTGGGCGCGCTGGTGTGTAAGAATACTGGCTCTGTTCCGCTGGCCTTTGTGTCCTGCATGATTGTTGCTCTGCTGCTGGGCCTTTTTAAGGGCCTGATGGCTATCTTTATGCATGTTCCTGCTTTTATCGTCACCATCGTCGGCGGTAGCATCTTCTCCGCCCTTGGTGCCGTGCTGATGGGCAAGGAAACGACCCTGTCTCTGTCCTCTTATTTCAACACCACCGCAGATGGCGTGGTGGTTACTGGTGTTTCGATGTTGCTTGTCTTTTACGTGGTTGCATTGGTTCTATTCAACTACACCTCCTTCGGCAAGAGCGCCAAGCTGCTGGGCGGCAATATGCGCAGCGCAGCGCAGTCCGGCATCAAAGCGAACAGCATTATGCTGAAGGCCTTCCTGATCGGCGGTGTAGCCATTGGTCTGGCTGCGATCTTCGTGATTCTGCAGACCAAGACGGTTACCCAGACAACCGGTGGAAGTCTGGGCAATGATATGATGGTTGCCGTGGTTCTGGGCGGTATGCCCATTTCCGGTGGCAGCAAATCCAAGATCAGTGCAGCAATTGTAGGCGCTGCCACCATTACCATTCTCAACACCGCTCTGACGGTGCTGGGCTTGACTGTCGGTTATATCCAGATCGTTCGCGGTCTGCTGTTCCTGACGGTGGTGTTTGTTACAAGCATGACTTATCGCGGCAAACTGCTGCCCAGATAAGTAACGATAATGCTAAAAAATCAAACGAAAAAAGGAGAAGAAACCAAATGAAAAAGATTCTGGCCCTCATTCTGGCACTGGTTATGGTGCTGAGTCTGGCTGCTTGCGGTGGCAATGCTGACGCTCCTGCAGCGGATGATTCCAAGAACGATGCTCCTGCTGTTCAGCCCGAAGGCGGCGAAGCAGTTGCACTGCCCGTCCCTTATCCCGAAAAGACTGTCAAGATCGGCGTTGAAATTTACGATCCCACTGACAGCGAGACCCTGACCATGCAGGCTTACTTTGAAGAGCTGGTTAAGGACGGTCTGAACGTTGAGTTCATTTACTCCGAAGCCATCGCTTCCGCTGAAGCTGAGTTCCAGTTCATCGATGACTGCTACAACGCAGGCTGCAAGGGCATCATTGGCTTCTACAACGTGGCTATGGGCGAAACCGTCCAGAAGTGCGTCGACTATGGTATGTACTACTGGGGCGCTGCCATCGACAGCCCCGAAGTTATTGAAAAGTTCCAGGATAATCCCTATGTCCTCGATGCAATCGGCTATGGCAATGGCGACTACGAAGGCGGCTATGCTCTGGGCGAGTACTTCGGCAAGCTGGGTGCCAAGAAGGTCATCTACGCTTCCGGTGGTGCAGCATTTGGTGTTCCCATGTTTGTAAACCGCGCAGAAGGCTTCAAGGCTGCTGCTGAAAAGTACGGCATTGAGTACATTGAGGTTGCAGGCTTCCCCGGTGATGCATTCTTTGCCGATCAGGCTGCCGCTCTGTCCGAGGATGTGGACGGCGTTGCTGCTTCCTTCAACGGTCTGGACTTCTGGGCACAGCCCATCGCAGTTGCCGGTAAGACCGAAACCTGCCCCCTGGCTACCATCGGTGCCATCGATCAGGGCTACGCTGACGCATTTGCAAACGGCTCTGTTTCCTTCATGTCCTCCACCAACGTTTCCCGTTTTGCTCTGGGCGTTGCTCTCATCGTCAATGCTGTTGACGGCAATGCCGAGGCTCTGCAGAACGATGGCCGTATCGGTATCTATACTTCCGCTCTGTGGATGCTGGATAACGCCGAGGCCGCTCAGACTGCAGCAAATCTGGCAGCTAAGGTCTACCATCTGGAAGATCTGGAGCAGCTGATCGTTGCTCTGAATCCCAATGCAAACGCACAGACTCTGGCCGATCTGGTGAATGCTTCTGCTACTCTGGAAGGTATCCAGGCTCTGCACGAGTAATATTTCAAATGTCCGGCCCGCTGCCGGACAGGGAGGAGTAGGCTTTTATGAAAATCAAAAAGGCAGCGAGTAATTTGCTGGGACTTGTCTCCCTCCCGGCAGTGGTCTACGCAGTTTTCTTTGTGGTTTGCCGTATGGCTGGTTCTACCACCTTTGGTGTTGGTACCGATCTGCAAACCATCATTGTTAACACCATCTATACGGGACTGATCTCTCTTGCGGTCAGCTATAACCTGACCAGCGGAAGATTTGACTTCTCTGTCGGTTCCGTGTTGGTGCTGAGCAACATCATCGGCTTTCAGCTGGCGCTGAATCTGGGCCTTGGCCCGGTGCCTACTGCAGTGGTCACTATTGCAGTTGGTGCAGTTCTGGGTTATGTTTCCGGTATGATCTACGTGACCCTGCAGCTGCCTCCTATGGTTTGCAGCTTGGGCGTTGCTATGATCTTTGAAGCCATCGGCTTCATTATCACCAAGGGAGCAGGTGTCCGATTGATCGGCAGAAATGACTTGCTGGTGTTCGCTACCGGCCCTGCCATCTATATCCTGATTGGCATCATTCTTGCGGTGTTGGTGGTACTACTGAACTTCACAGTCTTTGGCTGCAACTGCAACTCTCTGCGCACCGGCCAGGAGATCAGCGTCAATGTAGGCATTAACGAGAAGAAGAACAGCGTCCAGTGTTATATGATCGCAGGTGCGTTGATGGCAGCGGCAGGCCTTATCAATACCAGCCGTCTGGGTACGGTTTCCGTAGAAACTGGCCTTGCCAGCTCCTCCTATATCATGAACGCATTTCTGCCCATGTTCATCGGTGGCGCCCTGGCGAAGTTTGCTGACCGGAATATCGGCATTCTGGCAGGTTCCTTTGCACAGGCCTGCATGATCTCTGCATTCGGTACCGGTAAGCTGAATTTCTCTTCCAATTTGCAGACGGTTTTAAGCGGTCTGGCAGTGCTGATCTTCATGTATGTTTCCAATAACAGCTATCAGCTGGAGGAAGCAAAGATCTTCAAGGCACGCAGAGCTGCTGCGCTGGAAGAACAAAAACAAATGACGAACTAATAATTTTACAGGGCAGCCGTGCTGTTTGCGGCTGCCCTATTTCCCCAAAGGAGGACTGGCCTATGATGCCGCCGTTAACCGTAATCTTTGGCTCTTACCAGGCTAAGCAATTTGATGAAGGCACCTGGTTTATTAACTTTATGGAGGGCAGTCAGAACCTCTATCTTCTGGAGGGAACAGAAAAAGCCCTTTTGATTGATACCGGCTATGGTACCAATACACTTGCAGCTTTTGTAAAAACGCTGACGGATAAGCCTTTGCTGGTGGCCAACACCCATTTCCATCCCGACCACGCAGGTGGTAACGGAGAGTTCCCCTCCGTGATGATGCACCACAACTGGGCAGCAGATGCAAATGCTGTAAAGCCCGGCCCGAATCTCCCCTTTGATATTTCCGCCCTGCCGCACCCTGATTATGAAAAGGTGCCGCTTCATGGCGGTGATGTCATTGATCTGGGCAGTCGGAAAATTGAAGTGCTGGAACTCTGTGCCCACTCCAATTCTTCTCTGGCATTTTTGGATCGGGCGCATCGTTTCCTGATTTGTGGCGATGAGCTGGAAGCCGGACAGGTATTGCTGTATGA
>JAZSQH010000003.1:0-4744 GCA_045537865.1 Faecousia sp.
TTGCCCATGTACAGCAGGATGCCGAAGATGCCGATAAGGGGAGCTAAAGTGGAAGGCTTGAAGAACTTGATGAGGAAGCTATCGCCTTCCAAGCCGGACAGGGACAGGATCCATGCGGTGACGGTGGTACCGATATTGGAACCCATGATAACGCCGACGGCCTGCTTCAAAGTCATAATGCCGGAGTTAACGAAACCGACCACCATGACTGTTGTTGCAGAAGAGGACTGGATCACAGCAGTGACACCCAGACCCAGCAAAAAACCCTTGAACACATTGGAACTCATCTTTGCCAGGATAGTCTGCAGCTTGCCACCTGCCTGACGCTCCAGTGCCTTGCCCATGATGTCCATACCGAAGAGGAACAACGCAAGACCACCCAACAGGGTAATAATTTTGAAAATATAGGCTGTCATTTTTTACTCCTTCAGGTCAAGTTTTCTTATTTCGACAGTCTACATTATAAATTTTGCCATTTGTAAAAACCATAGAGGGTTTGCAAAACTTAAGTAAAATCTATGTAAAATGAAAGACCGCATCCTGCGAAGATGCGGTCCAACAATCTATTCAATTGCTGCTGTTGGGGAAATAGAAGGGTTGCCCCAAAGCGTAAAATCAGGCAAAGAACAGGCCGTTCAGAGTCATGGGATCGATGTACTGGCCGTCCTTGTAAACACGCATATTGCCGGAAGCAACCTCGTCGATGAGCATCACATTTCCGTCAGCATCGTAGCCGAACTCGAACTTGATGTCATACAGCTCCAATCCCTTGGTGGCCAGGTCCTCAGAAACGATCTTGGTGATGGCCTGAGTCTGAACCTTCAGGGAGTCGTACTGCTCAGCAGTCATAACCCCCAGATCCACAAGGCCGTCCTTGGTGACCAGGGGATCGCCCAGAGCGTCGTTCTTGAAGGTAGTCTCCACATAATAGGGCAGGTCCTGGCCTTCGGTGCAGTAGTCCTTATACCGGCGCAGGAAGGAGCCAACAGCCTTGCGGCGGCAGATAACCTCCAGACCCTTACCGAAGACCTTGGCGGGCAGAACCTCCATGGTGGTATTGGCCAGATCGGCGCTGACATAGTGGGTACGGATGCCAGCGGCATTGATCTTCTCGAAATAGTAGATGGACATCCGCAGATTCACATCGCCCACACCCTCGATGGTCAGGCCTACGCTGTTTTCACCCGGATCGAACACACCGTCCTTGCCGGTGCAGTCGTCTTTGAACAGCAGCAGGCAGTTGCCGTTGGGCAGCTCATAAACATTCTTTGTCTTGCCAGTGTACAGCAGCTTCAGATTTTCCATAATACAATACCTCTTTCTGAAAGGTTACTCAAATTCAATTGTTCCAACAGGCTTCGGTGTGACATCCACCATCACACGGTTGATGCCCTCCACCTCATGTGTAATACGATTCGTAATATGGTGGATCAGAGGATAAGGAATTTCTTCAATGGTGGCGCTCATAGCATCGGTGGTATTCACCGCACGGATGATTGCAGCCCAGCCTTCATAGCGTTTGCCATCTCTCACACCGACACTTTTGAAATCCGGCACGGCGATAAAATACTGCCATACCTTTCCTGCCAGACCGTTCTTGTCAAATTCCTCCCGGAGAATGGCATCAGCTTCTCTCAATGCGTGCAGACGGTCACGAGTAATGGCACCCAGGCAGCGGACACCCAGGCCGGGACCGGGGAACGGCTGACGATAGACCATATTGTGGGGCAGACCGAGCGCTTCGCCAACCACACGAACCTCATCCTTATAGAGCAGCTTCACTGGTTCCACCAGCTCCATCTGCATATCCTCCGGCAGGCCGCCCACATTGTGGTGGGCCTTCACACCGTCAGATTCCAGAATGTCGGGGTAAATGGTGCCCTGCGCTAAGAATTCGATGCCTTCCAGCTTGGCTGCTTCTTCATCGAATACTTTAATGAATTCGCCGCCGATGATCTTGCGCTTGCGTTCCGGTTCAGCAACACCGGCCAACAGATCCAGAAAGCGGTCAGTTGCATCCACATAAATCAGGTTGGCATCCAGTTCCTTGCCGAACACCTCGATGACCTGCTCGCTTTCACCCTTACGCATCAGGCCATGGTTAACGTGGACGCACACCAGCTGCTTGCCGATGGCCTTAATCAGCAAGGCGGCAACAACGCTGGAGTCAACACCGCCGGACAGTGCCAGCAGAACTTTCTTATTTCCAACCTGTTTGCGGATCTCAGTGATCTGCTCCTCGATAAATTTCTGTGCAAGCGCAGGCGTAGTGATCCGCTCCATGCTTTCGGGTCGAACAATTCTCTCCATATCTTTTCCCCTTACTCTACAGTTACAGATTTCGCAAGATTCTTCGGTTTGTCAATATCGCAACCATTTTCCTTTGCCACATGATAGGCAAGCATTTGCAGCGGTACGATCTCCACCGCAGCACTGAGCAGCGGATGGATCTTCGGCACATAGATCATATCGTCCGCCAAAGACAAGATTCGCTGGTTTTCCTTGCCTGCAACTGCCAAAACCTCAGCACCCCGGGCCTTGACCTCCACAATGTTGCTCATAGTTTTTTCTGTGATCGCTTCGTTGCAGCACAGGGCAACAACAGGCTGCCCTTCGTGGATCAAAGCGATGGTGCCGTGCTTCAGCTCTCCCGCAGCGTAGGATTCGGCGTGGATATAGGAGATCTCCTTCATCTTGAGCGCACCTTCCAGCGCAACAGCAAAGTCCGTATTGCGTCCGATGAAGAACATGGAGATTGCCTTGTGGTACTTCTTTGCCAGCTTCCCGATGCCCGGATTCATATCCAGTGCCTCCTGCATTTTCCGGGGAATCGCTTTCAGTGTGTTCAGTATTATCCCATACTGGGCGTTTTCAATGGTATGCAGCTTTTTCGCTGCATACAGGGCAAATAAATACAGAACCGTCAGCTGGGTTGTATATCCCTTTGTGGTTGCAACAGCAATTTCCGGACCAGCCCAGGTATAGATGCACCAATCTGCAAGCTTCGCAATGGTGCTGCCCACCACATTGACAATAGCCAGTGCCTTGGCACCCCTGCTTTGGCATTCCTTCATAGCCGCAATGGTATCCGCTGTTTCACCGGACTGGGACAGAACGATCAGCAGTGTACTGCTGTCGATCAAGGGATTGGAATACCGCAGCTCGCTCGCCAGTTCCACCAGCACAGGAATTCGGCACAGTTCCTCAATGGCAAATTTGGCTGCACAGCCGGCATAATAAGCGCTCCCGCAGGCTGTGATTACGATTTTTCGGATGCCGGTCAGCTCAATGTCCGCATCGTCCAATACGATTTCATTTCCTTTGATTCTGGGAGTCAAGGTGGCTTTGACTGCACTGGGCTGCTCCATGATCTCTTTGAGCATAAAGTGCTCATATCCGCCTTTTTCTGCAGCCTGGACATCCCATGTGATTCGAGTTGCTTTTTTCTGAACTGGATGTCCGATGCAGTCGAATATTTGGATGGCATCCGGGGTCAGCTCCGCAAACTCTCCATCTTCCAGATAGATCGCATTTCTTGTATAGGCAACCAATGCGGTAACATCGGAAGCAAAATATGCCTCTCCGACACCAACGCCAAGAATCAGAGGACTGGCTTCCCGTACTGCGAAGATCTTCTCCGGCTGATCGGTACAAAGAATTCCCAGTGCATAGGAACCCTTCAGTCTTGCGGAAGTCCGCATAACTGCCTGCTTCAAATCTCCCTTGTAGTACATTTCCAACAGATGCACGATGACCTCGGTATCTGTTTCACTTTGAAAGTGATAGCCCTTACTGATCAGCTCCTGACGCAGATCCAGATAATTTTCAATGATTCCGTTATGAACCACCGCAAACCGCCCGTCATTACTGGCATGGGGATGGGCATTGGTATCCGTTGGTGCGCCGTGGGTAGCCCAGCGGGTATGCCCAATTCCGGTGGTGCCCGGAAAATGCTTTCCGTCATCCGTCTTTTGCGACAGTCCCGCAATTCTTCCGGTTACCTTGCTGATGGCGATGCTTCCCTGCTGCATGACAGCAATTCCGGCAGAGTCATATCCGCGGTATTCCAGTTTTTTCAGTCCTGCAAGCAGCACCGGAGCCGCTTGCAGCTGGCCTGTGTATCCGACGATTCCACACATATAGAAGCCTCCTATTACTCGTTGGTATAGTTATCAAAATAACCCTGGATGTAGACAATCGGGGTTCCCTTATCTCCAGAACCGGAGGTTAGGTCACACAGCGAGCCGATCAGATCCGTCAGACGACGGGGGGTGGTTCCCTGAGAAACCATGTTGCCCACAAGAGAGGAACCATCCTTCTGCATGATTTTTCCCTTGATGGCTTCCTGCAACGCTTTGCCGGACAGATTGGAAAAATCATTATCTGCCAGATATTTCAGCTTCAGCTCATTGGGGGTGCCCTCCAAACCGGGTGTGTACGCAGGAGAAACAACGGGGTCAGCCAGCTCCCAAATCTTGCCCACAGGGTCCTTGAATGCACCGTCGCCGTAAACCATAACTTCGATGTGCTTACCGGTGAGCTCCAGCAGCTTTTCCTGGATATCCTCCACCAGCTGCTGGCATTCCTCTCTGGGGAACAGTTTTACCGTATCTTCGGTTGCTTTGTTGGAGCCCAGCAGGCCATACCGGGCGTTCCAGCCGCTGCCATTAACAGATGCGGTCATCATTTCATCCAGGCCGTAAACTCGTTCAGCACCGGCGGCTTTCAGCAGACGCTTGGTGCG
>JAZSQH010000116.1:0-5813 GCA_045537865.1 Faecousia sp.
GGTAAAAACTTCCTGATGATCGATCGCAGCAGTGCTATGCGTACAGCACTCAACGATGCACTGGACAAAGGCCGGGGCATCGCCCGGGTAAATAAAAACGGACGGGATTATCAGTTTGACTTAAGCCGCATCGAATCCGACGGTACTGTGATCGGCGCGGTTGTACTGGCATTTGATATCACCGAGCGGCTCCATTCGGAACAGATGCGCCGGGAGTTTTCTGCCAATGTGTCCCACGAACTGAAGACACCGCTGCAGGGGATCATCGGCAGTGCGGAACTGCTGGAAAGTGGTATGGTAAAGCGGTCGGATCATGGGCGGTTTGTGGGTCACATCCGCAAGGAAGCTGCCCGGCTGGTGAATCTGATTGAGGATATCATACGCCTTTCCCAGTTGGACGAGGGCGCAGAGCTGCCAAAAGAAAATGTGGATATGCTGGAACTTTCCGAGGACGTGAAAGCAATTTTGGAAGCCAGTGCTGCCGATAAGCAGGTAACCGTTCAGGTTGTCGGAGAAGGCTTCTGCGTAGAGGGTGTTCGCAGAATGCTCCACGAGGTGGTTTATAACCTTTGTGACAATGCCATCAAGTATAATATTCCCGGCGACAGTGTGACAATCCATGTGGAGAACAAGCGGCTGGTTGTCAGTGATACCGGCATCGGTATTCCCGCAGAGCATAAAGACCGAATTTTCGAAAGGTTCTACCGTGTGGACAAGAGCCATTCCAAAGCCTCCGGAGGTACCGGCTTAGGACTATCCATTGTCAAGCATGCTGCAGCCTATCATAAAGCGGAGATTGCCTTGGAAAGCACACCCGGAAAAGGCACCGCGATTATAATTCAATTTTAATTTTGACCGCATCCGTAAGGGTGCGGTCATTTATTTTACATAGATTTTACACATACTTTTCATACCCTCTATGGTATTTACAAATGGCAAAATTTATAATGCAGACTGTCGAAATAATTAGCGTGAGCAATATAATCCGAACCCGCTCCATAGGGTGGATTTTAGCGCCAGACTTCATTTAATTCTTTGGTGGGCGACAGCCCACCTGCATAATTCAATTTTGCCTGACACAAAAATCCCCTCCCATGGAGTCGCAGATTTCTGAGGTCATATGCTAATGCAGTGCAAGGCGGCGGCTTGCAGATGGGCTGTCGCCCTTCAAAAGCCGACAACGCAGCAATGCCGACGCATATGTCATCAGAAACGGGTTCGGATTATATTGCTCAGGCTAAAGGAGTAAAATATGACAGCTTACATTTTTAAGATCATCACCCTTCTGGGTGGCTTGGCTTTGTTCCTGTTCGGTATGGACATTATGGGCAAAGCGCTGGAGCGTCAGGCAGGCGGCAAATTGCAGACCATCCTGGCAAAGATGAGTTCCAATGTGTTCAAGGGCTTTCTGCTGGGTCTGGGTGTCACTGCGGTGATCCAATCCTCATCAGCAACCACCGTCATGGTAGTCGGTTTCGTCAACTCCGGCATTATGACTTTGAAGCAGGCCGTCGGTGTTATCATGGGTTCCAACATCGGTACAACCGTCACCGCCTGGATTTTGTCCCTGTCCGGTCTGGAAGGCGACAGCTTCCTGGTCAAATTCTTCAAGCCTTCTACCCTGGCACCCCTGATCGCTATCTTTGGCATTGTGCTTTATATGTTCACCAAAAGTGAAAAGAAAAAGGGTGTCGGCACAATTATGCTGGGCTTTATGGCTTTGATGACCGGTATGGATCTGATGAGCAGTTCCATGTCCTTCCTGAAAAACGAAGCATGGTTTGCTGAGCTGATGATTTCTTTCACTAACCCCATTGTGGGCATTCTCTTTGGCGCCATTCTGACCGCCGTGATTCAGTCCTCTTCTGCTTCCGTCGGTATTCTGCAGGGTCTGTGTGTCACCGGTGCGGTTACCTACGGCGCAGCAATTCCCATTATTCTGGGTCAGAATATCGGTACTTGTGTCACTGCAATCCTCGGCTCTGTTGGTGCTAACCGTAATGCCCGCCGCACTGCGATGGTTCACTTGCTGTTCAATGTGGTTGGCGCAGTTATGTTCGCCATAATCTTCTACGGTTTGGGTATGTTTATCGAATGGAAGTTCCTGGATGACTCCGTACAGGCCTGGGATATCTCTGTGATCCACACCGGCTTTAACCTGATTGCCACTGCTGTGCTGATGCCTATGAACGGTCTGCTGGTGAAGCTGGCATGTCTGTTCATTCCCAAAGAGCATACTCCTCAGAAAACCGAGCTGCTGGACTCCCGTCTGCTGGCAACTCCCGCCGTTGCCGTGCAGCGTGCCCATGAGATAGCAGGCGAGATGGCTGCGGATGCTGCCAGGGCTATGCATCTGGCCATTGGCTTGACCAAGAAATTCGACCCCGCAATTATGGAGCAGGTTGTGGAACTGGAAGATAAGACCGACCGCTATGAGGATGCGCTGAATACCTATCTGGTGCAGCTGTCCGCTATGAACCTTTCCGTCAGTGACAACCGCATTCTGAATACACTTTTGTATACCGTTTCCGACATAGAGCGTATGGCTGATCATGCTAAGGCAGTTGCCAAGGCGGCTTTGGAGATTGAAGAGAAGAAGATAGAGTTCTCCAAGCAGGCTAAGAGTGAGATGGCGGTTTTGGAGCAGGCTGTTCTGGATATTGTAGACCGCACTGTTGCCGCTTACGGCAGCTTCGACAGGGAGCAGGCTGCTAAAATCGAGCCTCGGGAGCAGGTTGTCGATGCGCTTGTCCGTGAGGTCAAATCCCGCCATGTGCGCCGCCTGAGAGATGGTCTGTGCACTGTGGAGTATGGCTTCGTGCTGGAAGATCTGCTGACAGCATGCGAGCGCACCGCAGACCATTGCTCCAATGTGGCTGTGGAAATGCTGCAGGTTTCCGAAGGAAAGCTGGAAGCCCACGAGTATCTCAATGCGCTGAAGGCCGGAGAACTTTATGAGTCCGCTGCTTTTGCGGAGCAGTTTGCCAAGTACAAGGCACAGTACGCATTCCCGGAAGAAAACTAAAAGGTTCAGTTTAACCGGTATGTGTCCATTAAAAAAGAGCCACGACGAAAGTCGTGGCTCTTTGCCTTTAATTGGCGTCATACTTATCAATGAGCTCTTCGAACATGGTCATTATACGAAGTTCGCTTTCAATGTCTGCCATATAATATTTTCCGTCAAATATCACATAGGCAAAGTATTGCTGCTTTTCAATGTTGTAATCATGAACCAGAATGCACAGTGGCTTTGTCAAAGCCTCCAGTTCCTCGCGGGATGCGGAATTCAGCTTTTCTTCAAGTTCTTCTCTGTAGTCATAGGGGTGGATGAAAACATATCGGTCAAGCTGATCTCCGTCTGCCATATCCCCGGTACTGTAAAGCTGTGCAAGCTGGGGATTGAACGCATCATCGTTTTCGCTGATCTCGGTGAATGAGGATTCTGAAATAATGTTAGCGACACGCTTTATATCCTCTGTGGGCAGCCATTCAAAGATGTTTTCGAGCACAACAGGCCACGCATACATACACATTGCCATATCGCCGTTCAGCGGCAGATTTATTTTGGATTTGCCGTCGGCTTCGGAGAAGGCATCTTCAACCACCACAAGGCGGAAGACATATGTGTCATCACTCTGGTATTGATAACTGGAATCTGCTTCGTGGGTTATAGTCCTGTCAAAGGCCACATAATAGTTCCCCACAGGTAGGGCATAGAGATCCTCTGCTTCATAGAACACCTGAGAGCCGAAGCTCAGAAGTCTGGAGTTGTCGTCATAGATGCGCATTTCGCTGTGGCTGACATGGTCGGGGAATGTGAAGTCAAACTCCGTAATCCCCGGGGGAACCGAGTCAGGGGCATCGCTTATAACAATGGTTTGAATTCTGTCGTATGGAACGGGCGTGTCCTCGGCGGTGAAGTTCGTCCTGCCCCAATAATGATTATATGCATCAATCTGCATAATTTCGGTAGTTACGGTGACAGGGGGACTTGGTCTATCAACCACGATGAGGCGGAAAATGCAAGTATATACGGTCTGTTCATGTTCGCCAAGTTCGGAAATGTATTCACCGAGCACCCTGATATCAAATGTTACATAATAAATGCCCGAGGAAAGCTCATAGAGGTCATCTGCTATATAAAATTCTTGCGGGCTGAGATCCATTATTTCAAAGTTTTCGTTGCGAATGCAAAGCTCTCCCGGGACTACAAAGCGGTTATATATAATGCTGAGCTCCGTATAATCGTCAGGCACAGTTTCGCGGTCATCGCTTATGGTTACGGTGGGGATATCTGCATCCGGGTCAAGGGGTGTGCCGCTGGCAGAGAGCCAACCGCCGGTAACGGGAACGTAAGTGCGCGCATGCTTCATGTGGTAGTATGGCGCAACGGTGTAATCCTCGCCTGCAAGCATAACGCGGTATTCGTGGTCGCTGCGGCCAATGAAGGTCTTCAGAATCTCCATAGTAGCAGCGGTATATTTGTTGCCGTAGCGCTCCAGCATAATTTCCGTGGAATATGTGGCGTCAAGCTCTTCGGCATTGATAAATCTCAAAATTTCCCGGTAGCTGCCGTCTTGGAGATAAAACAGCATATAGGGCTGCCCTTCGCTGCTCCATTCCGTCAGCCACCCATCTTCTATCTTCCTGTCCTCGGTCGGGAGTATGTCATCGATGTTTTCGGGAAGAAGGCGGTACTCAACGCGGTACATTTCCACGGCATTTCCATACTGATCGGCTGCGCCTGTGTGGATGGGTTCCAACGCAGTCAGCTTTGCATCTATAATGTCTATGCCGAGATCAAAGACATAGTGGCCAATCTGCTGGTCGAGCATATGCACGGCATAGGAAATTACATAGGGGTCGACCTTGGCCTTGATGGAGTCATCAACCTTTATGAGCTCATGATACTCCATTTCCATTTTTCCCGGGGCTGTCAAAAGCTTCGTAAGCCAGTCGGGCATTTCTTCGGGCTTTGCGATTTTATAACAGCGGCCGTCAATCTTCGCGTAGTCCATTCCGAAGCTGACGCTGCTGCCATCTTTCATAAATACTGTAAAGCCCGCGTCGTTGAGGGAACTGCCCATCAAAGCGCCGGTGGGGTATTCATCGGCGTAGAAGAATTGGGTGGCATACTCTTTTATTTCCTCCCGATAGGCCTCGGGTATCACGGGATTGGCGTAGCCCCTTCGCCAGATGTGAACGCTTTCGATGTGGACGGCGGGAACAGGCACAATCTGAGTATAGCTGCGCCCTAGCCAGCTTGCAGCGGAGAAGGGTTCGTCATAGTGCTGCCCCTTGCTGTCGGTCATACAAAACTCCACATTAATTTTTTGTAGACCGTTTCTTGTGGGATAGCTGACTCGCACATACTGAACATTAGTTTCTGGATCTGCCTCAGCAGGAGCTCCCTCGTAGCGGAGTATTTCCGCTCTTCCTTCAATGCGGCAGGAATTTGCCATAGCCACGCTCTCAGCGAGAGGTCTTGCCTCTTTGCGGGCTTCCCGGTCGGAAAAACCGCTGTCCGCACCCGAGAAGGTACAGCACACCGCAACTGCCGCCGCCAGAATGAGGGCTGCTAGGGCGTAAAGAGCCATTTTGGGCTTTTGGGCAATAAACGTAATTCGCTCCTTGATGCTTTTTTTGCTGCCCGTCATGGTTGTTGCATTTAGGGCAAGGGACCTGAAATCACCACGGGCGCAGGTGAGAGCAATGAGAGTCCGTCCGTAGTCGGCCCGTTCCCCGTCACCGAGGCGGCGGAGAGCGCCTTCGTCGCAGGCAAGCTCCGCATCCCGCTTGCTCAGCATAGCCGC
>JAZSQH010000112.1:0-10728 GCA_045537865.1 Faecousia sp.
CAGAACTGTGAGGTGAAATGCGTCTCACTTGTAGCGGATGAAAAGACTCTGTGCGAAAGATTATCAATGGATGTAGAAAGAGGTGTTCGCTCTGAAGATGTAATTGAGAGAAGCATAGCAAGAATACCGATGTATCAAACACTCAATACCATTATAATTGATACAAACGCAAATAATTCTCTTTAGAATTTCCTCATCTGCCGGGCAAAACTCGTGTCGGGGGATCTCTGCTGGCGTGATCCACTTAATATCATTGTGCTCCAATTTTTGCGGAATACCTTCTGCGATGGTGGCGTTGAACAATGTCAGATGCACGGTAATATCCGGGTACTCGTGCACCACATCCATAAACACATCGCCAACAGAAAGGGTGATGTCCAGCTCTTCCCGGCACTCACGAATCAGCGCAGCTTCTTTGGTTTCGCCGGGTTCAACTTTCCCTCCAACAAATTCCCACAGCAACGCCCTTGCCTTGTGGGCCGGGCGCTGGCAGATCATAAACTTTTCCTTGTCCCATATCAGGGCAGCTACTACTTCGACCATTTTCTCATCTGCTATTTTGTATGCATTGTCACTCCGTGGTTTTCCCACCATGAAATATAAGAGCATTATATGGCAAATGCACCCACCTTGTCAATTTGATTCGTTGTCAAGCATCCCCAAAAAACATAACTGTGTTTCGATATTCTGTTCTGGTGTTTTTCCTTTTTCTTTTACTCATAACAACACCCCCTTATGTAGGTATATTATCCTACATAAGGGGGCCGTTTGTCTATTGTTCAGTTTTACTGGTTCGGTTCAGTATCATTCAAGTAATATGACGCTTGAAATTTGCTTACAGCGCCTTGTTGTTCAGGCGCTCGCCGACTGCTCCACCGGGGTGGATCAGTGCGAACTGCTCAGCCTGATAGCCGGTATGTTCAATCATCGCCGCCTGAATAGCATGGAAGATCACGCCCAAGGCTGTGGTGCTGGTCGTGCCCTGCGCATTCCACTTATCGGTCTCCCGGTTGACAAACTGCTTCAGAACCACATCCGCTGCCTTTGCCAAGGGGGATTCCAGATTCTCCGTAATGGTGATGATGGAAACACCCTTTGCCTTGCAGATATCCACAATGGGTAGCAGTTCCTTGGTTTTGCCTCCACGGGAAGCAAACACCATCACATCGCCTTTTTGTAAAAACCCGGTTGCACCGTGGACAGCCTCAGCAGGGCTGATGAAACGGGCAGGCCGCTCAATACAGCACATCAGGTGGGCAAAATGCTGGCACATGATGCCGGAGTGGCCACTGCCGGTAGCACCGATGCGGGGCGCAGCGCTGAGCAATTCCACTGCTTTGGATAACTGATCGTCATCCACAAAAGCCAGCATCTTATCAATACACTCCGCTTCGATCAGATACGCCTTTCTGGCAGCCGCCAGAGCTTCTTTGGAAATCATATTACACTCTGCCTTCCAGCTGGTTATCGTAGTGCAGGTCGTAAGCCTTCTCCTCGGGAGTGAACTTACGCAGGGTGTTGATCGTCTCGCCGCCCTTCCACTTGCGATCGTTTACATCCTCAGTGGTACCCATAACGGTGATGTTTGCCTGACGGTGACGGGCGCGAACGTGGTCCCAGTCAATAAAGTAGATGTGCGCGAATTCGCCGCCGTCCAGGACGCCGTCCTTGATGGTCATGGTCTCGCTTCTGCCGAAGAAGCAGGAACGCAGGTGACCGTCGGTATTCATAGAGGTGTAGTTGCCGGGCTCGTCAACATAACGGCCGAACTGTGCGTGGATGGGGCCGGGATGACGATAGTCGCCCTCGTTGACATAGTCAGGAATCATCTTGCGCATAATATCCAGCAGGTCGTGCTGCAGGTACTCCAAATCAAAGGTGTCGATGTCATGGGAGCACTCCTGTACCATAACGGAGCAGGTGGTGTGGTGGGAAGCGATGCAGACAGTACCGTTCTTAACGCCGGACTCTTTCACAATCGCCATAACTTCCTTGGAAATGTCGTGGAAGGTGGGAACCCAACCACGGCTCTGCAGTTCTAATTCTTTCTGATAAACCTTAAATTCCATTTGTGTGTTCCTCCTGAATTTTTATTGAAGCATCCTCTGGAAAGTACCGATATACTTATTCACCGATAATCATAACCTGAACGGTTCTGGTGCGGCCACGAGTCTGATCCCAGTCGATAAAATGGATGCGGCCAAATTCGCCCAAGTCCATCTCTCCGTCAACTGTAACAATGGTTACATTTCTGCCAATGATAGAGCTGCGCAGGTGGGCATCGGTATTGTGGCAACCAAAGTTGTCCTCGCCGTGTTCCTCTGCAAAGACCAGCGCCTTCTGGCCGGGATGCAGGTACTGACCTTCATAGCGGCAAGTAGGGATCCATTCTTCAAAGCAGTTAACCAAGTCCTGCTGCAAGGTTTCCAGGCCGGTCATGGACATATCAAAGGCGCATTCCTGGGTGATGACAGAGCAGGTCGTGTGGTGGGAATAGACAACTACAATGCCGTCCTTGATGCCGGACTTGGAAACGATTGCTTTGACCTGATCGGTTACATCGTGGAAGGACACCGCTCTGTGGCGGGATTCCAGCTTGAAAGATTCCTTAAATACCATATTAACCCTCCATTTTTTTCAAATCGTCTGCCGCCCGACGGGTAGCGGCAATCATTTCGTCGATCATAGCAACAGGGTCTTTTGCGTTCATAATGCCCGAGGCAGCGCCTGCGGCCTCAGAGCCTGCCATAATGAAATCATAGACCTGCTGGCCGTTGGTGATACCGGCAGCCTGTTCTACCATAATGTCAGGGTAAATTTCCTTAATGACCTTAATGGAGTCCTTCACATAAGCCATCGGGCTGACGCCGTTGCCGCCGCCGATAATCTCGGAGGGCTCAGGGTTAATAATATCGGGGTGCAGCTGCGCGATCGCCTTCGCTTCTGCCAGCGTATCGGCGCAAGCGAAAACCAGGAAGTCCAGTTCTCTTGCCCGGTCGATTGTCGCCTTCATCTGGGGCAGACTCATCGGTTTTTCGCAGTGGTTGATGACAACGCCCTGCGCACCGGCAGCCTTCAGGCCCTCGGGCAGAACATCTGCCATGCCTCTGCCGGGACGAAGCGTATCCATATAAGGAGCAAGAATAATCAGATTCTTGGTATGCTCCCGGACTCTGCGAATCTCCACTGCGGGGCAGATAAACAGCACATCGATATCGTACTTTTCTGCAGCCTTGTCCGCCGCAATGGCATACTCTAGCAGGGTATCGCCGTAAACGTAGTTCTTGGTGCCCACTTCAAAATAAGGTGCGCGAATAACAGGTTTCATATATTTTTCTCCATTCAAATTTTTACATTTCGGCAATTATACACTTTTCCCATTGCTTTTGCCAGGGTTTTGTACTGCTCGTAAAGCATACGCATTGTATCTTTTTTCTCAGGCTCCGGCAAAAGCACGGTGTCCGATACCGCAAGGTTTTTATAACCCTCTGCTGCAGTGGGATATAACCCGCATCCCACGCCCGCCATCACTGCCGCACCGACGCAGGCAAGATCGGCTGTTGCAGGAATCCGGACAGGCAGGCCGGAGATATTTGCCAGCATTTGGCTCCAGACTTTGCTCCTGGATGCGCCACCTGCTAAGATGATGCCGTCGCAGGAGGGCTTTGCCCGGAAGGCTTCCATCATCCAAACCGTTTGAAACACAACCGATTCCATTACCGCCCTGGCAAGGTGAAAACGGTCGTGAGACAGGTCCACTCCAATAAAGGTTGCTTTTTTGAAATTGGCCCTATCATCGCACAGTCCTGCAAAGGGGAAGAAAAACAAGCCCTCTTCCGCTGCTTTGCGGGAAGCAACTTCTTCATTGATCCGATCGTAAGAAAGGATGCTGCCGTCTTCATCCACCGTAAGATTCTTTCGCCACCACTCCAGGCAGATACCGCCGGAGGACAGAGATCGAAGACTTCCCCACATTCCCGGCACAGCGGGAACAGACTGCGGAAGACCGGATGCAAAATCAGGGCCGTTTGACAAGCTGGTAACCACCCAGCTGGTGCCGGAGCCGATCAGAATATCGCCATCTCTGCAAGCGCCTGCTCCGAGGGAAACAGCATATTGATCGTGTGCGCCGGAAACCAGCAGAACATGTTCTGAAAGTTTCATGGCTTCTGCCGCTTCAGCGGTCAGCTTGCCGATTGGAGTAGCAGAGGGCAAAATCGGCGGCATTTGATCCGGCGTTACACCGGCATAGGAAAGGATCTGCTGATCATACTCCCCTTTTTCGATATTCGCAAAGCGACAAATACCCGCATTGGAAATATCAACCGCAGCCCTACCGGTCATCCGCAACGCAAGATAATCCGGCACGGACAGCACTTGTGCTATCTGTGCGAAATGTTCCGGCTCGTGGGTCTTTAACCAACGGCATTGCAGCGCAGGCATAGCAGCAGATGCGTTCCAGCCGCAAATGCGGTAGATATCCAGATTGGGTTTATTTTTCTTGAATTGCTCCAATTCTGCCTGACAGCGCTTATCGTTCCAGACGATGGCCGGGCGGATTACCTGATTTTTTTCGTCCAGAAATACCATTGTGCCGCCCTGTGTAGACATAGAGATGGCTACGATATTCTGCCGGATACGCGGGTCATTGCTGACCTCTATTACCGTTTCGCAAACAGCATTCCACCAGTCCTCAGGATCTTGCTCGCAAAAGGAAACCTGGGGCGTGCGGATGGGATAGCCTCGGTAAGACTGTCCGATAATCTGTCCATCCTGCCGGAACAAAATGGTCTTTGTGCCGGTAGTACCTACATCGACACCTAACAAGTATTGCACAGGTCTTCTCCCCTTTTATTTCCCGTAGATCGACTTGCGGGCATCCTCCATCAGTTTGTGGGCATTGTTGTACATAATGTCCTCCACATCCTGACGGCTCAGATTCAACGCTTTGGCCGCCCGTTTAAAGGCCAACAGTTCCTCGTACATAAAGAAGGTGATGCGCTTGGCCTCTTCTTCCGTTACCTCACGCAGGTGAGGATCCTGACCGGGATCACCATACATACCGGGAGGCACCAGGTTGATATATGTACCGTTTTCCTCAATACGATGGGTACGCATACGCAGAATCGGCATATCGGAGCCAAACAGAACATTCTTCACGCCGGCGTGCTTGATCACCTCTGTGATGGCATACTCACAGCAGTTGGCGCTGAAGTCGTACAGAATATTCGGATTTGTATCCAACAGTTCAAATGCATTGCCAACGTCTTCCTTGGTGTAGGCTCTGCCGACATGGGCAACGATAAGCTTTACATTGGGGAACTGTGCTTTCAGCTCCAGGATCTGATGCAGGTTCACCGGATCTTTCAGTCTGCCATCCCGGGGAATGTGCAGCATTACAATACCGCCGATCCGATCCAGCATCTTCAGCTGATGCTTGGGGAAAAAGTCAAAAATACGAATCTCGTTGGCAGGAATATAGCTGGGACTGCGGCTTAAATAGCACTTTATGCCCAAAAATCCGCCGTTACGGATACATTCTTCCAGTTCTTCCGCAGACTGCGTGGGATTGGAATAATAAAGGCCTGCCCAATCACCGCCGGCCTTGGCAGTGCTTTCAGCCACATAAGCATTGTTTTTCTCATAAGGTACACGGGTCGTAAAGCACAGCGCAGAAACCTCTTTTTCCGGGAACATCAGCCGATAAGTTTCCTGCAGGTCCTCAATAGGGCTGGTGTCGGCAACCAAAGAAGGCCAGCGAACAAGGCCCTTTCTATTGCTTTTTTTAACGCCGGCTTCGGCAAACTCCTTGCGCCACAGATGCGTGTGAATATCGATAAACTTATTGGGAAGAAAATCCTTCAGCTCTTCCTCATAAATTTTCCTATCGTATTCGGTAACTTCAAAAAGCGCCATATTGCTCCCTCCGTTAAATCAGCAGCTGACCGTTGTCCACTGCCAGCTCTCCTTGCAGAATAACCTTTTCCACATGGACCATATCATCAATGATGATCAGATTTGCAGTCTTACCGGCGGCAAGGCTGCCCACACGGCGGTCGATTCCCAGCAATTTTGCCGGGTTCAAGGTTGCCATACGAATGGCGTGGCACAAACCGTAGCCGGTGTGTACCATCAGGTTCCGTACGCCGTTTTCCAGGGTCATGCGGCTGCCCGCCAGCCGACCTGTGTCGTCATAGTTCAGGTCCGGGCCATACCAAATGCCTTCCGCCTCATTATTTTTGTGATTGGTACGGGCAAGCACAGAGTCGGAGATCAGGCAAATACGCTCTACGCCCTTGGTTCGGACGATCATTTTAATCAGATCCGGCGGCACATGGATACCTACTTCGTCGCAGATCAGCTCCGCATACATATCCGGATCGTAGAGGCAGTACTGGTCGCCACCTGCGCCGGGTGTGCCCTGGGCGCGGCCCTTGGACTGACCTGCATCGGTAATATGGGTACGCACTTTTACACCATAATGGACAAGATTACGAATCTGTTCAGCTGTTGCGCTGGAGTGACCGTGTGCAAAGATCACACCGGGTGTCTTTTCCACAACATACTGCATAAAATTTTCGATACCATTCCGCTTGGGATCGATCGCCCAAATGCGAACCATATCTCCCAGACCTTCCACCAGCGGCACATAGTCCTCAGGAACCACGTCGCCGCTCCACTTGATTTCGTTGCGGTAGCTGCCGTACAATCCCATGAAGGGGCCTTCCATATACAGGCCATCCATAATCTTGCCTGCACCAACCTTGGAAACCTCCCGGATCTTCTCGGCGCCTGAGAGCATCGCTTCTTTATCCAGGGAATGATAGAAGGTAGGCAGAAGGGTGGTTACGCCGTGTTTAATAAAATGCTCGCTGCAATATTGGGGATTTTCTGCAAAGAGCCACTCACCGCATCCGTGAACATGGATGTCGATCAGGCCGGGCGCGGTGTACTTGCCCTGGGCATCAAAAATCTCTGCATCTGCAGGAATTTCGATCTGGGAAGCATAGCCCACCTTTACGATCTTATCCCCTTCATACAGAAGCACGCCATCAAAGATAATGCCGTCCTCCATCACTAATTTTGTATTGATAATCGCCTTCATAGTGTCTCCTCCTTTATAGTGTCTCATTTAAGTACGGCATTGTGCCGCACTGCTTTTGCCGTGCGGCACAATATCCATTAGAATTCTACATTGAACATAGGCTCAATGGGACGAGCCATATCCTCACTGACATAGATCGTGCCCTTGGTTAATTGGAACAAAGATGCAGGAACTTCCTTGCAAACCGGTCCGTACAGCTGCAGACGGGAAATCATGCGCTCCCAGGAGCTGTAGCCACCCAGCCAACCCAGGTCATGACGCTCCAAATGCTCACGGGCATGGACGATATCCCGAGGGCCGATGGATACAGAATAGCGGGGTGTGTGGTAGACATCACCGCTTCTGCCACCGGAGTTTTGTGCGATGGTTAAACGGTGGTTATCTACAAAACCTGCAGGAATCTGCATGAACTCTTCCAAGGTGTCCACCTTAAACGCTCTGGTATCGGGATCAATAAAAGCAGTATGGCCTATCCAACCGGTAGCGGAGATCAGCAGGTCAGCGCCGCCATCGCCGGTCTCATCAATCAGGTCGGAATAGTGGCCAATATTCTCATTGGTGTAGTAGTGAATCTGGCTCAGCGGGGGACGCAGATCTTCCCGGAAGCTGAGATAGAATTCCCGCAGGAAGGCTCCGCCCAGAGACGGGCCATAAGTAATGGGAGCTACATTGCCATCCTCGTCAGCGTACTCATCCATACAGAAAGCGTGAATATTTCTGCCGGAGATGTTATAACGGTTACACATCTGGACTGCGCCGATATAGATATTTCTCCAGGAGTTGGGAAATACGATGACGGTCTTCTTGTCCTCCACATCGGAGCGATAGATCCAGTTGAACAGTTCTGCAGTGATCGCGCTGGAGGGATGGGGTACAACACGGATGCTGTAGCCGTTTTCGTTGGTAGTCTCCATCTCTTCCCGCTTAATATTGCGGCAATATTCCAGAACAGCCTTGTCCTTGGTGGGCAGCCACACAGCAGGCTCAAAATCAAACAAATTGCGATTCATATTACTGTTCCTCCTTCTTGCGGATATCCTCGAGCACATCTTCCAGCCATTCGTTATCTCCTCGGTAGGGAATCGCGCCGGCGACTGCGGGGCTTGCATAGCAAGTACCGGGGAACAAACGCATCATAGCAGCGGGATTCTTGGGATCAACGGGACCCAGCAGGCCCAGTTTTAACGGGAACTTCTGATAAGAAACTGTATTGCCCACAAAGGACATGAACTCCATATGCATTGCGTATTTGACCGCTGCAATATCCTTCGGTCCGATGGTCACGGCGCAGGGAGGCACATTGCCCACATCACCGCTGCAGCCGAACATACCCCGCATCGATTCCATCGCGCCGTTTTCCAGTGTGATGGGAACATAGCGGCTGCCCATCTGCAGGAATTCTTCCATGGTCTCTGCCGGGAAGCTCTCAGTATCAACAAAGCCGATGCCGCCGGCCCAGCCCAGGGTAAAGTAGGCCACATCTGCGCCGCCTTCTGCTGCAATCAGATCTCCGTAGGTGGCATAGTTTTCCTTCGTCCAGAAGTGGATCTGTTCCATGGGCATACGCAGGGATTCTCTCAGCCGGAAAAAGAAGGCCTTCATAAACTGGCCTGCGCGGCTGTAGGGACTCTGCCAAGGTGCAACATCGCCTTTTTCATTGGCAAACTCATCCACAAAGAACACATGAACATTGCGGCAGCTGACATTGTACTTATTCAGATTCTCCACAACGCTGATATACACGGGGTTCTCGGGATTCGGCAGGATCACAACTAATTTTTGATTGTTCACATCAGACATACGGATCCGGTGGAACAGGTCGGTTACAAAATAATTGCGCACATCCCAAACCACCTGGAAATCGAACTCGGGATTCTCGTAGGTTTTGCCCTGCTTGGTTGCCAGGTCTACATCTGCAATATTGTCAAGCAGTGCCTGATCTCGGATGGGCAGCCATTCCGCAGGTGCAAAAGGAAACACACTTTTATATGCCATTTGATTACCTCCGTTTGTGTTTTGTTGTTTTACAAGCATATTATAGGGCAAACTTTTCCCTTTGTAAATTCGATAACATTACTATAAATTATGATTTTGTAAAATCATATTATAAAATTGTACAAAATCAATTTTTTATGTTATAATGTACGTACCATTTCAGGAGGGAGGCAATTGCTATGCCGATCCATTATGAAAAATACTGGCTTCCCAGAATCATATCCGTTCAAGCAATCGTTTCCGCAGACTATATCAAAGGCAGCCACAGCGCCACCCAAAAACATATCCACCGGGATGCCTGGGAACTGGTGGTTTGCTTAAATGGCGCCGTTTTTGTTAACCACGGCGGAGCCTCCACCCAATTGGAGAAAGCGCAACTGATCCTGATTCAGCCCGGCATCCAGCATAATCTGGTTATTGAGCACCCGGATGCCCGCACTTTTGTGCTGTCGTTTTCCTGCAACAATGACGATTATCTGTTCACCCTGCAAAATACAATTCTGACGGCCAGTCCCCAAATTCTGGCGCTGACCGGCGGAATGGTGAGCGAACTGCGAAACACCTTTGACTCTCACGCGGAGCGGATGCATCTGTACCGGTTTACCCCCAGCCCCAACTCCCCTCTCGGCGCAGGGCAGATGATCTGCTGTTACCTGGAACAATTTCTCCTTTTGCTGCTGCGGGAGGCTACCATGGAGCAAGGCAATGTGGTAACCACCGACCGTTTCCATCAGGCATTTCAGACCTATCTTGCAGACCGTGTCACCGCATACATTCAAGAAAACTTATCGGGACACTTTTCTGTACAAAGCATAGCCGATCACTTCCACTACAGTCGTGTCCGTCTGTCGGCGCTTTACAAAGAAGCCACCGGCATTTCCATCACCGATGCTATCGCCAATGCCCAGATTCACGCAGCTAAGCAGATGCTCCGGGAAAAGGAATTGAGCATTGCCCAGATCTCCGAAGCCTTAGGCTTCTCTTCGCCCCAGTATTTCTCCTATAAATTTGCCAAAGTTACCGGTATCACACCCTCGCAGTACTGTCAAAAACGGAAATCATAAATGTGTTTATTGGTCAAAGCTGTGCTCCAAAAAATGAATTGCGCTTTGAATACATATCAAATTTTCCAACCCGTATTGCTTCTGATTGGTGTTTTGGGCTCTTGTCGATAGGAGCCAAGAGCTCAAAAACATTTTGTGCTAAGAATCACTGTATTTTAGATATAAAACAGGAGCTTATAAAAGAATAAACAAGAAAACGAAATGGTCAAATCGGGGACAAAATGTGGTCAATTCGCTCCCCCATACCGGCCCCAAGTTTTCCACGAAATAAAAAATCCTTGGAAACACTAGGTTTCCAAGGATTTTTGTTGGTAAAGATAGAGGGTTCGAACCGCTGACCTCTTGAATGCCATCGTCATGAGGTTATGCATACAAATGAATATGATGTGAATACTTGGACAAAACGACACAGAATGGCTATTTTGAATTCCATTACGTTTCGACTGGTACAGGACGTTTTGCTTTTATTCTGGTACTAATTCTGGTACGAAAAGTTTCCCGCGGTTTAAAAAGTTTCGCGGTGTTTCCATCGAACCGCCAGAAAATCCAAACAGTCGAAAGGAA
>JAZSQH010000064.1:0-6594 GCA_045537865.1 Faecousia sp.
CTGCCATAATACTGCTCTTTCATAAACTGTATTCTCGCTTCAAGCGATGCCTTTGTAATAGGCGACCTTTGTACAATGTCATAGCCGTGCATGGTGCCCTTGGTCTCATTAAGGGTCACCTCAATGCCCGCTTTACGCAGCAATTTTGCATACAGAACACCGTCGTCGTGGAGGCAGTCATATTCCGCTGTTTCGATGTAGGCAGGGGGCAGCCCCTCAAAGCTATCAGCTTCTACCGGCGAATAATAGATATAATCAGGTCGGCTCTTATCCGCCTTTGTCATAGGTGTTATACGGCTTGACAGCGAAGAGTTCCACATGGGCGTATCGGTGAATTTCTTGCAGGACTCGCTGTTATTCCGTGCATCCAAGAAGGGATACGGAAGCATCTGGAACGCAAATTTCACAGGATGCTTGCGGTCTCTTGCCATCATGCACACGCCCACCGCAAGAGTCGAGCCTGCACTGTCACCGCCAATGCCTATACGGGAGATATCAATCCCAAGCTGTTTCGCATTATCATACGCCCAACGCATAGCAGCATAACAATCCTCAAAGAATACCGGGTGGGGATTCTGCGGTGCCAGCCGATAATTGACGAAGACCACCTTGCACCCGACTTCCTTGGCATACCGCATAGCGTTTTTGTAATGATATCCTGCCGCTGCAAGCACAAAACCGCCACCGTGTATGTAAATAAGGCAGGGCGCGTTATCTTTGACGGCTTTCGGAGACATCAAAAAGCATTCTATCTTTTCGCCGTCATAGCTTTCGATCTCATGCCGGGCCACATCAAGCGCTTTATTCTTATAGATAAACCTAGGCGTTTTCATATTCGGAACAGCCATAGCAAGAAACTTCTCACTGATCGGCGGTGTAAAGCAAGAGAACGGAAAGAACTCTCTTTTGATCTTGTATTTTCCCATTGGTATCTCCTCAAAACCTGTTCGTTAGGATTCTTGCACTATCTTACCGCAGATATGTTCCGGTTTCAGTTTCAGTAGGATTGTTGCCTTTGCGAAACGATCGATTTCGTTTTGGATGTAGGCTTCGTCTTGCGTGAACTTATAGCTCAGCTTTCTTGCAATGTGGCTAACCACATCAACATCGTCGATGATCTCAACCTCACCAAACACGATTACGCTACGAACATGGTATGCCCAGTCGCCATCCTCTTTGTATCCTTGCTCACATACGCAAAAGGACGCTTTGCTTGACTTCTTTAGAGAATCGAGACGGTGTCCGCTTCTGCCGCAGTGGAAGTAAACACATTTGTCTTCCGGGTTGTAGAAATGGTTCATGGGCATCCCATAGGGGTAACCGTCATCGCCGTTGACAGAAAGCACACCACGAGTTTCCATTGTTAGCAATGCAATACATTCCTCAGCAGGTATTTGTTTGTTCTTTCTAACAAGCTCTCTGAACATGGTGATGTCTCCTTTTAACCGGTCGTTTGGCGGAATCCTTTTTCTTATTTTATCACCTTATCGGCATGAGTACAATATATTTCTCTCTGCTTGTCAAAAATGGGCAAGCTACCGGTCATAATCATTGTATACTATGCTGGTACTTGCACGCTCTCTGCCATACGGAAGATATCCGCTTCATCGTTTATGTCTGTACTATACTCAATCACGCAGCTGATCTCTGGGGAGATGGTCCAGCAGAGATAGGAACGATCTCCCATTTCGCACTGGAATGCGTCATACGCATTTATCTTGCATTCCCGTCTATTCTTAATCTGTGTAAAGTCAATCACCATACCGATTGCATCCGTGTTCAGCCCGGTAGTCTCCCCATACTCATCTTCAATGTAGGTAGTCTGACAGCAGTAATAGACGATGCTGTTTCCTTCAGAATCAGTATAGGTAAATGGGGTTACTTTGGAAACGGATTCGCATTCATAGTCCTCGTCCACTTCTTTAAGCGCCTTTTCCATGTTGTAGATCTGCTCAGCAAGTTTCCAGTTAGGATCAGTCTGGGAATTTCGCACTTTTATATAGCGCCAAATACCAAAAACGACCAATCCAATCAAAATAACGATTGCGGCACACCACAGAAATTTCTTCTTCATAGATTTATTCCCATCCCCTCGGTAATATTTGTAATTTGAATAAGTCCCTTTTTCTCCCGGCGCTGGGCATACTCCAATAGATTTCTTGAATTGCTGGCACCGTGACGCACATAACAGACTAACCAATCGCAGGTATCCACCATGATCTGATTTACTTTTACAATTGCAAATGGTCTCGGTGTCTTCTCCAAGCCTTCCGGATAATATGTTCCATCATAACCGGGCGGTTTCTCAATAGGCCGCTCTGCAGGATGGTATGGCAGCACAAGCATCAGGGTGATGTCCGGGTGCTGCTTTTTTGCTTTCTTTACGGCAGTGGCCGCTATTTGATCAAAGCCACCGTATCCACCTACATAAAAATAGCGAACATTTTCTTCCTCTATGAGCCGATCAATTTCCAATTCCAGTCTGGGGAGCAACCTCTCGTCGGCCTCTCTATGACCTATAAAGAAACAGCTTTTCCACATTCCCATATACTATCAGCACTCCAACACTCTATATTAATATTTATAGTATATCTCTCATTGGAAACAATATCAATAGTCTGTGGATAATCATTTTCTATACTTATAGACTAGATATATCACAGAAAGGAAGTGCCGATACAATGAGCGATATTGCAAAGGTTATTGGACAGAGAATTAGAAATTACAGAACTATCGCAGGTTTAAGTCAGGAAAAGCTTGCAGAATTATCCGGATGCCATCCCACATATATTGGTCAATTGGAGCGCGGAGAGAAAAATGCAACTATTGAAAGCATTGAGAAAATCGCCTCTGCACTGAACGTCTCCCTCTCCAAGCTGTTTGAACAGTTGGGTGGTCAAGATGCAGGCGGCAGAAACATCCCTTTGGAGTGTTATGAATTTCTTTCTGCAAAAACTCCGGACGAGCAAGAACACCTTTTCAACATCTTGCGCGAAATGGATAAGTATAAAGCCAAATAATAGTTTAGAGGATGCCGTCTTTGGGACAGCATCCTCTCTTTGTTGGAATTGAGGCTGTATGTTATGCCTGCCGGGGGTGCGCCAAGTTGTAAGAGCACGCACCCCTGGCAGCAATCGCAACGGAGCGAACCCCTGCATAGCACTGTCAGGTGGGCATCATCTCAGCGCCCTCTGAATTGGAGGGTTTTCGTATGCGTGCCTGCTCTGTTCACCGGAAATGGCAATGTTTTGAAACCGGATTTACTTAGTGCCGCAATGCTTTTCCGGTTTTGAAAGTTGCCCATTTACCTCGGCTTATTTTTGTGGCAGTTTTGGCACGATTTTTTATGCCAAAAATGGCGATTATTCACCCAGTAGATCGATTTTCCGGTTATAGCCCATAACAATCGATTCGACACACGGAATCAATGGATCAGTACTGTATATCTGCCGCAGCTCGTCAGCCGTTGGCAGCTTATCCAGATCCACAAGATGCTTGTTTGTCACATAGCCAAGCAGCTCCTTTTCGGTCTGGCGGAAACTGTTGACCTGAATGCTCTGCAGGTCATCGTATTCGGGCAGCTTGGGGCTTTGCCAGAACATAGAATTACCGGAATCGAAGATGGGCGCCATACCGATAAATTTCAGTGTGGATGTATCCCGCAGAACACCAAAATTATTCAAATGCCGATCAGTATTTGTCAGAATGTAATCCGTCAGAATCTGGTACTCCAAAAACGGTCTGGTAATGCTCTCATCCAAGCCGTATTCACCGCACACCCCAATGAAGTGTTCATACATAGAAGTGGCGTTATTCTTTTTCCTGGACTCTACCACATCGATTGCCGGGATCAGCTCCACAGTATCGGAAGTGAAGCTTTCACAAACACAGTAAACTTGAGAATGGTCGTCCATTTTCATCGGCTTATAGGAAACAAAGGGCTGCGTGTTCTGCCTGCTATGGAGAAGTGTTGCCACCACCTCGTTAAGACTCTCTTGAGAATGGCTGCCGTGGTTGCCCTTGACCAGGCACCGCTTGCCATCTGCAATGATCCACTTCTTCCGCAGCTCGCCCTGTACCGAGGAGCTGGGCGAAAATGCATTTGCCGGCAGTTCAATGGGTGCAGCACTGTCTTCAAACTGCATATCACCCACAGGGTCCCGGAAGTCGTTGGTGAACAGATTAATATCCTCCCAGCCAAGCTCCATATCCAAAGGCTTGATCCAGTAATGATCCGTTAGACTCAATCCCAAATTCTTAACCAGATACTCTTGGGGTGTTGTGATACCCATCTGCTCCAGGATTCGCTGGATCTTACCCTGTCCCACCGGTACAGCACGCCGCTGCCACCATTTACGCAGCATTTGCACATCCAGCGCGCCACCCAAAGGCAGCAACTCCTGCTCCTTTTTCTGGGATACCCGGAGCATTGCGCCTGTGACCGGGTCAATAGAAACTGTGCAAACCGGATCATTCCGGTGCATCAAGTAAAACATCGTTTCCTGCATATTTATCCCTCCATTTCAGTCTGGGAGAACCGGATATCATCGATCTTTGCTTCCATCTGCAAAGCTGCCGCTTCCTTTAGCCAAGGCAAGTGCTTTTCATCAAAGATCGCCCGGAAGGGCAGGATATACTGTTCTCCCGCGTAATAAAACATTGTCGCAACTACCGAATCGCTGCAAACCCAGCGTCCGGAAGTTTTATATTTCTCGCAAAAAAGCTGCTCCCTTTGGATCTGCGTTATACTCATTTGATTGTGAGGAAGTATCAACGCACCGTCAAATGCGTCAAGTAGCAGTTCTTCCGTAGCGCAGCCAAGAACTGTGCTAAGCCGCAGCAGAATATCTCCGCTAGCAGAGCTCAGTTTTTTATGTCCTTGCTCATAATCCTGCAATGACCGGAAATTGACGCCGCTCATCTGGGCAAGCTCCCTTTGCGTCAGATTCCGGTTCTTTCTTAATTCACGCAGACCCATTAGTCTCACCATCCTTGTCTATATTATACGCATATTTGCGTACTTTAGTCAAGTGTTATTTGTGAAGAGACTTATATCGGTGCCTTGTGTTCTTCTTTCTTAACCGTAATTCGTTCTTCCGACCATCACGCAACCGTACCAACCATAAGCTGTACCGGCTCTGTAGTCCACGCCGATACCGATGTAGCTGAATTTGCTGGATCCCACATAGCTCCAATGGCTAGGGCTGTTACGGATCAGATCAGCAATTTTCTTACCCATGGCCTCAGCATCACTGCCATTGAAACCTGCGCAGATTGCTTCCGCCGCATCTGCCTCGTAGTAGCTGTCATCAGGATCTAAACCCACGATGGTGGCATCTATCCATCTGCCATACTCATAATAAGCAAGAGCTTCACGCTTATCTGCAGTATCATGAGCATAGTTTCGTGTGAGTTGGTCGGCTCGGTATTCCGCAACCAAAGTCATACCGGGCAGAACCTCGCATGGGCCAACACCTGCCACAGCACGGTACTGGTTTATGTACTGTGCTGCATACTGGGCGACCTGTCGCTTAAACTCATAGGAGTTCTTATCGATCTGTGGCTCTGTAATCTCTGGTTCAGTTGTGGGTGGGATTGTTTCTACGGGAATCGTCTCCAGTTGCTGTGTAGGAGTTGTTTCCGGAGGTGTGGTTGGTGTTGGTTTTGTTTCCTTGGGTGGGGTTGTAGGAATGGTTGGTATTTCAGTTGCCTGCTGGGGTGCATTGGTTTCGTCGGTGCTATTTTCAGATGGGTCTGGCACAGTAGGTGTAGTCGGTGCCGGATCTGATGTCATCGGACCCGATGCAGCACTTTCCAGGGATTCAGTAGGATCAGTCTGGGAGGGTTGGTCTTCAAAGGTCTCACCCAAATGTAGATCAGGGGCATTCACTGTATTTCTATCCGAGTCTGGGACAGTACAACCGACCAGAACCAAACTCAGAACCAAAGCAATGATTATAATTTTTCTCATAGTATTTCTTCCTTTCTTTATTCGATTAAGCTGGGGCTATCGAGCTCCAGCACTCTTTCTATTTCGTCCATAGTGACAGTGGCATATTCCACCAAGTCGCCGAAAAACTTCTGCACAAAGTCAAGCTGCTCCGGGTAACATATGATCTTGTATCCCTCAATTGCGCTACCAGACGACAGCCCCTCTCTGTGCATTAAAATCGTATCCCGAAAACGAAATAGATTCCGGATATCCCCATTCAAAAAGCAGCAGATGTCTATTCCATCGATCAACATATCGAACTGGAGAGATCCCCAAGATGTAGTGTATTGTTCCGGTTCGAACAAAGAATGCAATAGTTTTTGCTGCCAATTGGGCGAGGTCACCAAGCGAAGAAGCCGTACTCCAAATTCATCCATCGGTACAAATAGTATTTGATGATATGTCCTGAAAAAGCCGTTGTCCTGTTTCTTTGTTTCCTTGATTTGCTGCAGCAGCTCCAGCGCAATGTTGTAATCAGCGCCAAACATTAAGGCCGCTTTTTGAAATGGGTGATAGTGCTGCCGTAACGGTTCGAACATTGACTCCATGTGCCACAGTATTTTGGTCTCACCGTCTGCAATCCATTTCGGCATCTCATCACG
>JAZSQH010000041.1:0-5636 GCA_045537865.1 Faecousia sp.
CATTGTGCATACCGTCGTCAAAGAGAATGTCCACATCGATCTTATCTTTCCGGGATCCCATATAGATATGATCCGGGTGGATCTCCGGGAACTAAGTCGGAGGCCAAGCGGTCTTAGGAAGACAAATCCCCACTACAACTCCTTGGCTCACAGAACGACATGGCTACGATCCGACTTCATTGTGCATACCGTCGTCAAAGAGAATGTCCACATCGATCTTATCTTTCCGGGATCCCATATAGATATGATCCGGGTGGATCTCCGGGAACTCCTCCATGATCCGCTGGGCGCGAATGCTCATAAATTCCGGATAGACGGAAGTGGACACAAACACCTCTGTCAGCTTGGACAGTTTTTTCACAAAATCCCGGGCGCCTTTGATCACCGGCTGGCTTCTGAAAAATTCCGGGTCACGAAAAAATTCAAAAATAACATCCGCACGAGTGCCCAGTTTGCCCCACCGATCTACCTCATAAATGGTCAGCGGCGGATCAAAATGATATTTTTCATTGGCAAGACGAATGGCATATGGTACACATTCCATCAGCACATCGTCAATGTCCAATGCAGTTGAAAGCCGAAATTTCCGGTTCATTAACAATACCTCATCATAAGTAAACTCTTAATTTCAGTATATCACAAAAAGGCAGGATTGCAATAAAAAAAGACCGTGGAATCCACGGTCTTTTTATTTTTCATTAACCCAGCAGACCCAGAGCCAAAGTCAGGAGCAGCCATACCAGCGCAACCCACTTGGTGGACTTTGCCAGCATCTTGTCCAGACCGCCCATACCGGTCTTGTTCAGGTAGGAATCGCTGTTGCCGGCAAGCGCACCGGACAGACCGGCTTCCTTACCGGACTGCATCAGAACGATCACGATCAGAACGATACTTGCAATGACCTCCAGAATGGTCAGGATAATGCGGATAGCCTTCTTTGCAGGACTCTCCTCTTTCTTTACCTCGGTCTCTTCCTCGTGATCATGATCATGGTCATGCTCTTCCTCGGAAGTGCCGGTGGTAGTGGTGTCGGCATCGGTAGTTGCTGCAGTGGTCTCTTCCTCGTCCTCTGCAGGAGTGATGGGAACAACGATCTCGTCACCGGTGGTCTCCGCAGTAGTTTCCGCAGTTGCCAGCGCAGGAACTGCCAGGCACAGCAGCAGGCAAACAGCCAGCACCAGCGCCAGAACAGACTTCAAATTCTTCATTTCGGTTTCCTCCTCAAATATGAACCTCTCCGTAAAGGAGAACTGATCTCACAGAATTAGCCAAGTTATTGTAGCACAAGGCTTTACAAAAAGCAAGGGTTATTTCGGTAAAATCTGTATATATTCCTATTTTGTGACCCAATTTCCCGTTGCCATGCATGTGAGGTATGCGTTAATAAAGGGATCTAACGCACCATCCATCACACCGTTGACATTGGAAGTTTCACAACCGGTACGGGTATCCTTGACCAAGGTATAGGGCATAAACACATAGTTGCGGATCTGGCTGCCCCACTCGATTTTCTTCTGCACGCCCTTAATATCGGAGATCTTATCCAAATGCTCACGCTCTTTGATCTCCACCAGCTTGCTTCGCAGCATACGCAGACAGTTTTCCTTGTTCTGGAACTGGCTACGCTCGGTCTGACATGCTACCACGATACCGGTAGCCTTGTGGATCAGACGAACCGCAGAGGAGGTCTTATTGATATGCTGACCGCCTGCGCCGGAGGAGCGGAACACCTGCATCTCATAGTCCTCCGCCTTGATCTCCACATCCTGGCTGTCGTCCTGAATGTCAGGGATCACCTCAATGGCAGCAAAGGAAGTCTGCCGACGGGCATTGGCATCAAAGGGAGAAACACGCACCAGACGGTGAACACCGTTTTCGCCCTTCAGGAAGCCGTAGGCATTTTCGCCCTCGATCAGAATATCCGCAGACTTCAGACCGGCTTCGTCGCCCTCCTGATAGTCCATGATCTTATAGGTGTAGCCGTGAGCCTCTGCCCAGCGGGTGTACATACGGTAAAGCATCTGACACCAGTCCTGCGCCTCTGTACCGCCGGCGCCTGCCTGGAAAGAAACCATCGCATTATTGCCGTCGTAGTTGCCGGTGAGCAAAGTCTGCAGACGGCAGGTTTCCATATCGCCGGAAAGCTTCTCAAAGCCTTCCTTCAGCTCGTCCAGCATAGAGTCATCGTCCAACTCCGCAGCCATTTCGCAAATGGTCATCAGATCGTCCCAGGATGCAAGCATCTGCTCATACTTTTCGATCTTATTCTCTGTGGTCTTGGTTTTCACTACGATCTGCTGGCTTTTCTCCGGATTGTCCCAGAAACCGGGCGCTTCCTGCATAGCGTGCAGTCGCTCCAGCTCACTGCGCAAACCCTCGATATTCAAAGAGTCTGCCAAGCCGTCCAAAGTGGGACGGATCTCGCCCAGCTTTTGTTTGTATACGTCAAATTCGATGTCCATGGGTCAATACCCTCATTTCAAAATATATTCGGTTTATTATAGCCGAAAAATCCCATTCTGTAAAGAGGGAACAAAAGAAAAGGTGCGGCACTTTCGTACCGCACCTTGGAATTACAGAAGTTCGTACAGAGTAGAAACACCGATACCGCCGCCGCAGCAGGAGGACACCAGACCGAACTGACCGCCGGTGTTCTGCATGTGACGGATGGCAGACAGCGCAATACGTCCGCCGGATGCGCCGTTGGGGTGACCAAAGGCGATAGCGCCGCCGTTGGGATTCCAGGTGTCCATGTTGATGGTTTCGCCGCTCATGGCCTCCATCTGACGGATGACACCCAGGTTCTGGGCAGCAAATGCCTCGTTACACTCGTAAACAGAAATATCGGAGGGCTTCATGCCCAGCTTGTTCAGAATCTTCATGTTGGAATATGCAGGACCAATGCACATCAGCTTGGGATCAACGCCTGCATCAGAGCCGGCGACCCAGCGAGCGATAGGAGTGTAACCCAGAGCCTTGGCCTTCTCCTCAGTCATGACCAGCAGCGCTGCGCCGCCGTCGTTACGGCCGGAAGCGTTACCGGCAGTGACCACACCGCCCTCGTTGATAGCCTTCAACTTAGCCAGCGCCTCAGCGGTGGTCTGGGGACGGGGATGCTCGTCCTTTGCTACAATGATTTCGGGGGTTTTCTTGGTGCCGGGGATCACAACGGGAACTACCTGGTTGTCCAGGAAGCCGTTTTCCATAGCGGCAGCAGACAGCTGCTGGCTGCGCAGTGCGTAAGCGCCGCACTCCTCACGGGAGATGCCCCACTTTTTCGCCATCAGGTCAGCAACCTCGATCATAATGATATTATCCTCGGGCTTGGGCGCAAGGTTACTGGGGAATGCGGTGGGCGGAATCATCTTATAAGGCTCCTGAGAGGTGGAGAACTTAAAGAAACGCTGGCTGAAGGATTCAGCGCCGCTGACGATGACACAATCAGACTCGCCAGCCATAATGCGATATGCCGCATGGTTCATACATGCGATCGCAGAGCCGCACTGCATTTCCACAGCCACGGCGGAGGTCTCGTAGGGCAGCTCTGCCAGCAAGGATGCAAAACGAGCAGGGTTGGGGCAACGGGCATCGCCGTTTGCAGTACCCATAAATACTGTGTCAACTTCCTTGGCATCCAGCTGGGTCTTTTTCATCAGCTCCTTGATAGCGATAGCCGCCAGATCAGCGGTGTGGAACTGCTTCAAGCCGCCACCCAGTCTACCAAAAGGGGTACGGACGCCGTCAACGATCACGATATTTTTCATACGGAACACTCCTCATATATGTAGTATTTTCGCTTTCTGTAGCATAGCACAATCGCCAATATCTGTCAACATTTAACCCATGAATACTATAAATAAATACGGATTCTTTCGGTTTGGAACTTGACAGAAAAGCTGCGATAAAATAAAATAAAAAACCGAAAGACATAAGGAGGCGCTTATATATGAGCAAACCGTTAGAGGGTATTCGCGTACTGGATCTGACCACCTTTGTGGCTGCCCCGGTCTGCGCCCGTCTGCTGGCCGACCTGGGTGCTGAGGTCATTAAGATCGAACCCCCCAAGGGTGATGCTTGGCGAATCGCCGCCAAGAATTTTAACCCCAGCCGTTTCAGTGACGAAATGAATCCCATTTTCGATATCTGCAACACCGGCAAAAAGCTGATCAGCATCAATCTGAAAACCGAGGAAGGTATGGCAGCATTCCACAAGTTGCTGGAAAATACCGATGTTTTCGTTACCAACAACCGCCCGGAAGCGCTGAAGCGCCTGGGCATCTATTATGACGACCTGAAAGAAAAGTACCCCCGACTGATTTACGCTATGGTGCTGGGCTACGGTGAGAAAGGTCCGGATGCCAACACCCCCGCTTTCGGTGTTACCGCTTTCTGGGCGCGCTCCGGATTCCTGCGGGATATGGCGCTCACCGATGGCGAATATCAGCCGCTGATGCCACCCTCCGGCGCCGGCGATACCATCACCGGCACGACTCTGGCCATGGAAGTCTGCGCTGCCATTATCAATCGTAATCGCACCGGCAAGGGTGATTTTGTCCGCTCATGCCTGTATCAGAACGGTTTGTTTATATTCGGCACAATGAACATGGCCACACAACAGCCCGGCGGCAAAGTCTACCCCCGCTCCCGGAATGCCGGCGGCAGCGCCGGTGCGGTTGCCGGCACATACTGCTGCGCTGATAACGAATGGGTGTTTCTTGCCAGCGGCGGAGACCCCGCCTACCTGCCCCGAATCTACAACATGGTAGGTCTGCCGGAAATGCTGGAGTGGGATGACAGCCGGTTGGTAGAACTGCTGGAAGCCTTCAAGGCAGAATTTAAGAAAAAGGCCCGGGCAGAGTGGCTGGCGCTTTCTAAGGAATTTGATGTACCTATGGTGCCGGTGAACCATTTTAACGAAGCGGTGATGGAGGAACAAGCCATCGTCAACAACTTCGTGGAAAAGGTGGAATATCCCCAGGGTGATTCCATTATGATGCCCACCACGCCCTTTATCATGGACTCTTTGGAAAAAGAGCCGGTAAAGCCTACACACACCGCCGGCTGGGATACGGAAGAAGTCCTACTGAGTCTTGGCTATACCCCGGAGCAGGTGGCGGCTATGATCGCTGCCGGCGCTGCCAAGGGTCGATAATCACACACAGCATACTCCCCATTGCCGTGGCAATGGGGAGTTATTGCATCATCGTTCACTGGGCATGCCGTCACCTGGCTCAAAGATCAGATCGTCAATATCAAACTCCGTCATATCGCCCCCTCCTTTCCTAGCGCATCTCCACCAGTATATGCGCCGGGAGCGAGAAAATTACAGTGTTTTTCTGTTGACAGTATAATTTTTATTGGGTACAATGCTATGAGAATACGCTCCAGTAGCTCAGTTGTATAGAGCGGCCGCCTCCTAAGAATCAGAAGAGGTTATTCCTTTAAGGTCAATTTCATAGATATGCCCCCGTAGCTCACCTGGATAGAGCGCGCGCCTCCTAAGCGCGAGGTAGTGAGTCCGAGTCTCGCCGGGGGTGCCAAACACCGTGATTTCACCGTAAATCACGGTGTTTTCATAACTATTTGTCCCATTATTAAATTGTTATTTCTTATCCATTTGGCAGCCGCAGCTCTAC
>JAZSQH010000012.1:0-11412 GCA_045537865.1 Faecousia sp.
CATTATGGTAGTGATATGGTCGGCAAACCACTTCTACTATAATGGGGAGCTTTTTTCTTGTCTACTTCACTCCTCGCTAGAAGCTATTATTTTACCCCCGGCAGAGCCGGGGGTTGCCTTTGGTCCTACCAAACACAAGAGCCCGTGGATTATTCCACGGGCTCTTTTTTATAGGTTTTCCGCCGCTTCCAGCCACAATGCCGCCGAGGCATCGCTGGGCATCATCCAATCCCCACGGGGACTGACACCTACACAGCCGGTCTTAACACCGTCCGGCTGACAGTTTCGTTTGAATTGCTGGGTGAAAAACCGACGATAGAATGTCACCAGCCACTTTTTAATGGTTACACCATCAAATTCATCGGCAAACACCGCACATGCCGAAGCATAGATTTTAGCCGGTGTGTCACCATGACACAAGGTATGATACAAAAAGAAATCATGCAGCGCATAAGGGCCGACGATATCCTCCGTCTGCTGGCTGATCTTGCCGGTTTCATCCGGAGGTAACAGTTCCGGACTGATAGGCGTATCCAAAATATCCTGCAGTACCGTCTGCACCGATGCGTACTCCGGCAGTTTGGATACAGCCTCGATCACATAGCGCACCAAAGTTTTCGGCACAGAGCCATTGACAGCATACATGCTCATATGGTCGCCGTTATAGGTACACCAACCCAGCGCCAATTCGCTCAGGTCACCGGTGCCCACAACGATGCCGCCCACCTTGCCGGCAATATCCATCAGGATTTGTGTCCGTTCTCTTGCCTGGGCATTTTCATAGGTGGTATCATGCTGCTTTGGGTTATGGTCAATGTCACGGAAGTGAGTAGTCACTGCATCCCGGATATTGACTTCCTTGCAGCTGATGCCCAACTTGCGCATCAACTCCCATGCATTCTGATAAGTGCGATCCGATGTGCCGAAGCACGGCATGGTAATACCCCATACATCCGTCATGGGTCGTCCCAGCTGGCGCATGGCCTCTACTGCCACCAACAGCGCCAAAGTGGAGTCCAATCCACCGGAAATGCCGATCACCGGTTTTGCGTTGATGATCTCCAGCCGCCGTTTCAGACCGGCGACCTGAATTTGAAATACCGCCTGAATATCTTCAATCTTTTCCGGCACAAAAGGCAATTTCGGCAGGGTCTTCATCTGCGCTTCCTGCTGAACGTCACCACTATGAATGGCAGCAAGCTCCACATCCGTCACAAGCAGATAATCCGTATCCGCCAACTTTTCATTCTGCGCGACGGTCTGACCGTTCAGCGCAATAACGCTATGACCGGAAAACACCAGATCCTGCGTAGACTCTGTGCAACCGGCAGAACAGAATGCATAGCAGCAACCCAGCGCAGACTGACGGCAGATCAGATTTATCCGGTCTGCTCGCTTGCCTGCCAATTCATTGGATGCCGCAGGATTGACAATGATCTGCGCACCGTTCTTTATCATGTCAGAAGATGTATTTTCCCAAAGATCCTGACAGATCTCCACGCCTAGCTTCACGCCATCAACATCAAACACAACGCCGGGTCTCACAGAAACGGTATAATCGCCATTTACACCCAACTCCCCCGCTGTCAGAACTGTATCATCAAGATTCGCGCTGGATGTAAACCAGCGTTTCTCTTGGAAGCCGTTATCATTGGGAATATGGGTTTTCGGTACGATACCCAAAATCCTACCATTTTTGACAACCGCAGCGCAATTATAAAGCTGGCTGCCCAAAGAAAGCGGCAAACCAACTATCACAGTCACACTGGGATTTTCCTTGCTACAGATCACAATCTTGCCCAAGCCGGACAGTGCCGCTTCCTGCAACAGCTGCTGAAAAAACAGATCCGCACAGCTATAGCCGGTAATCGCCAGTTCCGGAAACACCAGCACATTAACGCCCTGAGCAGCCGCCTTGGCAATATAGGCGCAGATGTTTTCCGTATTCTTTTTTACATTTGCCACCTGCACAGACGGTACAGCGCAGGCAATTCGGACATATTCTGGCATGGAACCCCTCCAATGCGTATTTTTGTTATCATAGCACATTCTTGCCAAATTGCAAAGAAAATATAAAAAGGACGGGAAAGCCCGTCCTTTTATATTTATTATCCAAGTAATTTCATATCTTCATCGGTAAGCATTTCACCGGTCATTACACGCTGGATCAGCTTGCTTGCATGCGCCACCACATTTTCATGGGGTTTCATAACATACAAGCTCTGACCGGGCCAGGAATATGTGATATCGTAATCACCGCTGCCGGTAACGGCAAAGGATCTGATATCCCACTGCGCCATATCCTCCAGCTGCATTTTTACCAGCATGCTGATTTCATCCATGGTCATGTTGGTCTTAAACATGCCCTCCAGGCTCTTGAGAATACTGGAGTAATTGGAAATAATGGTGGTGCCGGAAGTGAGTTTTTCAATCAGCGCCTTAATGACCTTCATCTGATTTTTGCCTCTGCCATTATCGCCGCCGGACACATTGTAACGCTCACGACAAAGATCAAGTGCCTGGGTTCCGTTGAGGTAGTTTTCACCCTTTTCAATATAAGTACGGCGAGCCTGGAACTCCTGATCTGAATAAATGGTAATGCCATCCACTGCATCGATCAATGTCTCAAAACCGGTGAAGTTGATCTGGGCATAGTAATCGATCTGCATGCCGTACAAACCTTCCAAAGCCTCCACCGAGCAGTCAATGCCATAATTGCCACAGTGGGTCAGCTTATCCAGCGCACCGTTGCCTGCCGGATTGGGAATATAGTAATCACGGGGCGTGTTCAGCAGCAGCACCTGCTTAGTCACCGGATTGACGATCACCAGAATGTTCACGTCACTTCTGCTGGTGGACAAATACTTACTGCGGGTATCGGAACCACTGACATATATCACAAAGGGAGAATTGGTCACATCGCCCTCCGGCTCAGTGGTGGGCTCGGTGGTAGGCTCTGTTTCTTCCAATGTAGACATAGGTACAGTATAGAGAATTCTCGCCTTCTCCCACAGATCCTCATAATCCTCTTCCTCCACAAGTAGCGCAATGCTTGCGCCGTTGAGGATCACAGCCTGGGATTCCTCATTCAAAAGGCTGTCTACCACCTGGGCAACTGTGGTATAATGGTTCATGGTGTTTTCAGAGCCGGTCTGCTCCTTTACCATATCCAGAATGGTTTGGGTGTGCTCCGTATCGTGATTTTCCACAAATGCGTATGTATAACCGGCAGTATCCCCAAGGGACTGCGCAGGATCATCCACACGCACCAGCACATACATATTCCGGACGTCGGTCTGCTCCACCGGAGTTGTAACTGCATTCATGGTGCGATATGCATCGGCGCACAGCTTGGAAACCAACGCACAACCGCAAACTATCAACAGTGCCAAGATGCAAGCAATGATCCGACGGACTGTGCCTACCGGTTTTTTACCAAAACGCACAAACAGCAGAACGCCGGTCAGCGCAGCCAACAGGAAAAGTGCCAGCATCATCACGGTAACATATTTATCCGGCAGCATATTCAGCCGGAGAACAATTGCGGCGGTCAGCGCCTCTGCTGCAAGCTGCAGCGCCAAGATAAAGCCAAATAAAATATTCCAAATAATCGACTTCTTCATATTATTTTACCCATTTCGTCAAATATCGTGTTATCTCACACATTTAGTATATCGCTGCACAGGCAGAATGTCAATGCCACCGCAATGGCAAATTAACCCTTTACCAGCTGCAGCAGCTTCTGGGCAAGATCTGTAGATTCCCAAGGGCGGTCTGCCACGCCAAAATGACCTTCCCGCGCAGTTTTACTGTAAATGGGACGGCGCAGATCCAAGGTGCGGATAATGCCTGCCGGGGTCAGATCGCAAGTCTTGCGCAGCAGTGCGGTCAGCTCCTCATCCGGCAATTTGCCCGTGCCATAGCTGTCCACACGGACAGAAACCGGCTCAGCAACACCGATGGCGTATGCCAACTGCACCTGCGCCTGCTCTGCCAAACCGGCAGCCACCAGATTCTTTGCCATGTAACGTGCCATGTATGCGCCGGAACGATCCACCTTGGTGGGGTCTTTGCCGGAAAATGCGCCGCCGCCGTGGGAGAAGTAGCCGCCGTAGGTATCCACAATGATCTTACGACCGGTCAGACCGGTATCGCCGTCAGGGCCGCCGATCACAAATTTACCGGTGGGATTGATGTGAATATGCGCCACATCCGCAATATCAAAGCCATACTGCTTCAGCACGGGAGCGATCACACCCTCCCGGACATACAGCCGCAGCTGCTCGATCTCAAAATCCTCGGTGTGCATGATGGAAACCACCACCGTGTCGATGCCCACCACATTGCCCTGCTGATCGAACTCCACAGACACCTGGGTTTTGCCATCGGGACGGAGCAGATCGTTGCTCTGTACGCACTGGGTCAGACGGTTGCTAAGCGCTCTTGCCAGCGCTGCAGGCAGGGGCATCAGTTCCGGAGTCTGGGTGCAAGCACCGCCGAACATCATACCCTGATCGCCTGCGCCGCCCACTTCATCATTGGTGCCCATAGCAATATCCGCAGACTGGGTATGCACCTTGCAGACCACTTCCACCGTGTCGGCGCAAAAACCGGTTTCCGGATAGATATAGCCGATAGAAGCGATCACCTCACGGGCAACGGCAGCATAATCCACCTGCGCCTGGGTGGTGATCTCACCGCAGATCACACAGAAATCGGTAGTGACCATGACCTCGCATGCCACACGGGAGTTGGGATCCTGGGCAAGGCATGCGTCGAGAATCGCATCAGAAATGGCATCCGCCACTTTGTCCGGATGACCGCAGGTCACACATTCAGATGTAAATAATCTCTTTTCCATTGTATTTGTCCTTTCACAAAAAAATCCGCACACATCGTAGGACTCGATGTGTGCTCTATCGAATCCTCATCTTTCGTTGCCGCCGGATTTGGCACCACACTTTCGTAGGTTGCCGGGTTTCATCGGGCCGTTCCCTCCACCGCTCTTGATAAGGCTAGTATGCAGTTCCTGTTTATTTTACACTTTTTTTGTCAGTTGTCAATAGATTTTTGGAGCTTTGGCCGAAAAGTTCATATTTCGGTTATAGACATTTCCACAAAAAACTGGTATCATAACAACAATCTGAATTGGAGTTGAAATACGTGAAAAAACTACGCCAAAATTTCGAGCGTTTCTGTTATCGAAACCGCTATAAGGGAATCCCCAATTTGATGCTGTTTGTCATGCTGGCCAATGCCATCGTTTATCTCATGAGCATGTTTGACAGCAGTTACACCCTCTACTATGCCCTTTGCTTTAACCGGGAGTTGATCCTGCAGGGTCAGGTTTGGCGGCTTGTGACCTTTGTCTTTACCGGCGCATTTCAATATGGCAGCATTTTAATGGTGCTGATTAGCTCGCTGTGTTATTTTTCTCTGGGACGGGCAATCGAACAAACCTGGGGTACGTTCCGTTTCAATCTGTTCTATCTCACCGGCATCGTTCTGATGGATCTGTTTTGTATGATCTTTGGCGGCGCAGCTGACCCCTACTATCTGAATTTAAGCTTGCTGCTGAGCTTCTCCACCCTTTACCCCAACGCCCACTTCCTGCTGTTTTTCATTATTCCCGTAAAGGCATGGATTTTGGCGCTGTTTGATCTGGCGCTGATCTTTATGGGTGTGATCGGCGGCACGCTGCCCGGGTGCTTGTTCCCGCTGGTTTCCCTTGCCAACTATTTCCTGTTTTTTGGCGCAGATGTCAAAAACATCATCCCCGCCACCTGGCGAGCCAAATTTTCCAAGCCTTTGCGCAAAACTGAAAAAACCAGCCAGGCGCAGCCCATTCATTTCCACACAGCGCCTGCCAAGGAGCGTCCTGCCTACACCCACCGCTGCACTGTTTGCGGACGCACAGATGTATCGAACCCGGAGCTGGAATTCCGATACTGCTCACGATGCAACGGCTATTTCTGCTACTGCGAGGATCATATCAACAATCACGAACATGTGCAATAATAAACACCCGGAGCATTGCTCCGGGTGCTTTTTTAATTATTGACCGGGTGGTGACAACCTGGACTGTTGGGTGTCAGCGCCGCAAAGGTATAACCGTTGGCAACGCCCCAGTTAATGATTCGCTCGATGGCATCTACCGTGTAATCTTTAATGTCGTGCATCAGCACCACAGCCGCCTGCTTTCCTTGTACACCATCCACCACATTGGCAAACACCTGATAAGGCGCATCTGCGCTGCCGGCATCATCACTGTCCACATTCCAGTCAAAATACTGGAAGCCGTAGTCCACCACCTTTTGCGTCAGCCGGGTCATAATTTTCCGGCTGTAGTTGCGGCTGGCAGTATTGGAGCTGCCACCGGGAAAACGCATCAGCGTGGTGGTCTGTCCGGTGATGTCACGGATAATATTACGCATGGTATACAGGTCATCCAAAAATGCCTGATCGTTCTTATAGATCTGGCTGAACTTATGGGTGGTGCTGTGAATACCGATGGCATGTCCCTCATCTGCCATTCGCTTCAGCAGGTGGGTGTAGCCGGTGTTGACCACGAAAAACGTTGCCTTTACATCATACTTTTTCAGAATGTCCAGCAGTTCCTCTGTGTAAGGTCCCGGGCCATCATCAAAAGTCAGATAAATGGTCTTTTGCTCCGGCAGGATAACCTCCGGCGCAGTTTGGGGCACGATGGTAACATTGCGTACTGCAGTGCTGACATTGCCGGCACGATCCGTTACCGTATATGTCAAGGTGTAGGTATCAAAGGTAAATATATCCACTTCACCCTCTACTACCACGCTGCTGCTGATATCGCCGTCACGGTTATCCATAACCATCCAGCCGGGATCGGTAAATTCCACACCTGCCGGCGCAACATGATCCACATCGCCCAAAAGTGTCAGCGCCGGCGCCGTGGTATCCGCCGCTGCAATCCAACGATCCACGGTAGTGGTATTGCCTGCGGCATCGGCTACGGTATAATAGATTTTTTCGTCGGTGCGCACCCATTTCACCTTATGGGTAATATCGCCGTCATAATTATCTTTCGCCGTAAACCCTTCTTCTACATAAGGCCGGTCATCTGTAATGACCAGATTAGGGTTTGAAACCAGCGTGATTTCCGGCGCAACCGTATCGATCACATACACACGACGGTAGCCGGTACCGATCACACCGTTATGCTCGGCTGTATATTTTACAAGGTAGCTTCCGGTCTTTTGTACATCCACCATGCTGATAGTCTGCACCGCCAGCTCTATGGTTTCGCCGTCGCTGGTATACACCGCTGTTGCGCCCGGATCTTCATAGATCTGTCCGTACTCCAAAGTGCTGACCGCGCCTTCCAAAGGTGTCACAGTAATGGTCTGCACCGGCGGCTGCTTTGCCCACTGCAAGGCAAATATTACGCACAAAATAGCAGTGATCGCCACTGCGCCTATGGCGATGCCTATAGCTTTCTTTCTCATAATCAAACTTCCTATTACGAACAGCCAAAGGCATTCACCTTTGGCTGTTTGGTTATTTTCTGCGATACAAACACATTTCGTAGCGGATACCATTTTCCTCTCCGGACTGAAGCACTTGCTCCATAGTCCACGCAGGATCTGTATCCAAATTATGGAAAAATGTGTCAGACTCAGGCTGGCAGTGCACCTTGGTTACATAAGCTGTGTCGCAGTACTGCAGCATTTGGCGGTAGATACTGCCGCCGCCGATGACCATAGCACGCTGCGCAGTCTTTGCCAGTTCTGCCGCCGCCTCGGGGCTGTTACAGACCGTAAAACCGGGAATCTCACCGCCATTGCGGGTCAACGCCACATTTACCCGTCCGGGCAAGGGCTGCTGACCGGGAAAGTCCGCAATGGTACGACGACCCACGATAACCATAGCGCCCCGGGTAGTCTCCCGAAAAAACTTTCTGTCCGCAGACAGCGCCACCGGCTGCGTACCATTCTTGCCGATGCCCCAATCGTCATAAACTGCAACGATCAATTCCATAACTTACCTCAGATCGCCATGGGGATCTCAAAATCAAAGGGGTGGAACTGGTAGTCCTCTACCTTGAAACTGTCCTTGGTAAACTTGTAGAAGTCATCGATGCTCTTATCCAAGGTGACCTTGGGCGCAGCATAGCCCTCATTTTCCAGCATGGCTTTGACCATGGGAATATGACGATCATAGATATGGCAGTCTGCGATCACATGTACCAGTTCGCCTGCCTCATAACCGCAAGCCTGCGCCATCATCATCAGCAGCATAGAATACTGACACACATTCCAGTTGTTGGCAGCCAGCATATCCTGAGAACGCTGATTCAAAATACCGTTCAGGGTATTGCCGGACACATTAAAGGTCATGGAGTAAGCACAAGGATACAGGTTCATCTCGAGCAGATCCTGGAAGTTGTAGATATTGGTCAAAATACGACGGGAAGCCGGATTGTTCTTCAGGTCGTAAATCACACGATCCACCTGATCCATAGGCTCCTGACCGTTATTGAACTGGTACTTCACACCCAGCTGATAGCCGTAAGCCTTACCGATGGTGCCGTCCTCACCTGCCCACTCGTCCCAGACATGGCTGCCCAAGTCGCAAACACGGTTGGACTTTTTCTGCCAAATCCACAACAGCTCGTCCAGCGCGCTTTTCCAGTATGTGCGGCGCAAGGTCATAATGGGAAATTCCTCCCGCAAATCATAGCGATTGACCACGCCGAATTTCTTGACAGTATGGGCAGGTGTGCCGTCCGGCCACTTGGGGCGCACATCCAGATCGGTGTCGTAAAAACCGTTTTCCAGAATATCCAGGCACGTTGCGCGATATATTTCGTCTGCTCTGCTCATTGTGATCCCTCCAAAAGTTTCTGTTTTCATATAGTATAGCATATCCGTCAAAACTTATCAATCGGCAATTTGCTCCAAAATTCACCAAAATAAAAACCCACCCGGCGCTCCCGGGTGGGTTTTTGACGGTATTATACACGCAAATTTTCGATAATGGCAGAAGTTCCCTGACCGCCGCCGCAGCAGGAATAGAAGCAACCAAAACGACCGCCTCTGCGCTCCAGCTCTTTCATGCAGAAAATGCCGATACGGGTGCCGGATGCGCCGTTGGGATGACCGAAGGCGATAGCGCCGCCGGTAACGATTGCAACTTTTCCTTCTATTTTCATAAAACATTCCCCCTTATAAAAATCGTTATAAGTTTTTACAATACAAGGCCGCTCTGTATGAGATGCTGGAATTCACCGACTGCTACTGTATGGGCTTTACCAATGACATTGTATACAAGAATATCCCCGCGCCCCATAAGCTCCGAAATCTAAAGCTGCGGGATTGCCAAACGCCTATTATTATGAATGTGGTATGGATCGCTCCGGCAAACATGGAGCATATGCCCTTAGTCAAGGAATATATCCAGCTGATCACCGATGTTTGTACCCAGGAAAACTTCTGGGAATTGCACCCGGATATGCAGCTGCAGCCGCCCACAGATTCCCAACAACATTTTACCACAGCGTAATATCGGCTCCTTATGGTTTGTTCAACAAATTACTTATAATACAAAAAAAGCGGACAGCATAGCTGTCCGCTTCTTTCTTATTTTACTGTGCCTTGCCGATAGGTGCTGAGGAAATCCGCCAGCTTATCGGTGGCCTCAGACAAAACCTCGATCCGGGGCAAATACACCAGTCGGAAGTGATCCGGCTGCTTCCAGTTGAAGCCGCTGCCGGGCACGATCAGCACACGCTTTTCACGCAGGAAATCCAGCGCAAACTGCTGGTCATCCAAGATGTTGAATTTTTTGGTGTCGATCTTGGGGAACAGATAAAACGCCGCCTTAGGCTTTACCACACTCAAACCGGGAATATCATTGATGGCTTTGTAGATATACTCACGCTGCTCGTAGACACGTCCGCCGGGAACGATATACTCGTTCACACTCTGATAGCCGCCCAGGGCTGTCTGGATGATAGACTGTCCGGGTACGTTGGAGCAAAGACGCATATTGGAAAGCATGTTGATGCCGGCAATATAGTCCTGCGCCAGAGATTTGTCGCCACTGAGGATCATCCAACCCACACGGAAGCCGCAAGCCATGTGGGACTTGCTCAAGCCACTGAATGTAACGCAGAACAGATCCGGTGCCAAAGATGCGGTGGAGATATGCTGCTCACCGTCAAAGACCAGCCGGTCATACATCTCATCGGAGAAGATGATCAGCTCATGCCGACGGGCAACATCCACAAGCTGCTCCAGCAGCTCCTTGGGATACAGCGCGCCGGTGGGGTTATTGGGATTGATCACCACGATGGCCTTGGTCTTGGGAGTGACCTTGCTCTCAATATCTGCAATATCGGGAAACCAATCGGAGCTTTCGTCACAGATATAATGCACCGCCGTGCCGCCTGCCAGATTGGTACAAGCTGTCCACAGAGGATAATCCGGACTGGGGATCAGCACTTCGTCGCCGTGATTGAGCAGTGCGTTCAGAGAAAGCTGGATCAGCTCGCTGGCGCCATTGCCGGTGAACACATCCTTCATGGTGACATTGGGAATCTTCTTGATTTGGGCATACTGCATGATCGCCTTACGGGCAGAAAAAATGCCACGGGAATCAGAATAACCCTGAGAATCCACAATATTAGCCCGCATATCCTGAATAACTTCTTCCGGTGCGCTAAAACCAAAGGGAGCCGGGTTACCAATGTTCAGTTTGAGAATATTGAGGCCTCGCTCCTCCATTCGGGCAGCCTCGTCCACTACCGGGCCACGCACATCATACAGCACATGCTCCAATTTATCCGATTTTTGGAAAGTTCTCATTATAATTCACCCTTTCGGGAACAGAGATTTTTTTGCATTATAGCACACCTTCACAAAAAAAGCAACCGCCCTGAACCATCAGGGCGGTTGGCTATTATTTTAGAATCTGCACTTTTCCTCAATGTAGCTTTTCAGTTCGCTGATGGGAATACGAACCTGCTCCATGGTGTCACGGTCACGGACGGTAACACAGTTATCCGCCTCGGTAGTCTCGTCGCCCACGGTCTGGAAGTCTACAGTGATGCAAAGCGGTGTGCCGATCTCGTCCTCACGGCGGTAACGCTTGCCGATAGAGCCGGCATCATCATAGTCCACCATAAAGTACTTCTGCAGCTCGTGGTAGATTTCCTCTGCCTTGGGAGCCAGCTTCTTGCTCAGGGGCAGCACGGCAGCCTTAAAAGGTGCCAGTGCCGGGTGCAGATGCAGCACAGTACGGATATCGGGGTTACCCTTCTTATCCTGACCCACGACCTCCTCGTCATAAGCCTCGCACAGGAAGGCCAGTGCCACACGGTCACAGCCCAGGGAAGGCTCGATAACATAGGGAATATAGTGCTCATTGGCTTCC
>JAZSQH010000056.1:0-39177 GCA_045537865.1 Faecousia sp.
GGCGTGAAGATTCGCACAGATTTGGCGGTTTTGCGGCTGACCAATATGCCTGCCATCCTGAACGAAGGGGCCTTCGTGGATACGCAAAAGGATATCCAGGACTGGAACGAGGATGCCGAGCTGAAGAAGCTGGGCATTGCCTACGCAGAGGCCGCAGCTGAGTTCCTGGAACTCCCCAAGAAGGTCACTAAGCCTATGGAACCGACAAAGCTGGCTGCCGTTAATCTGCCGGTACTCTCTGTTGGCGACAGCGGTGAGACCGTAAAGGCCCTGCAGATCCTGCTGAAAGGCCGGGTGCACGGCAATGTGGGAGCCACTGCAAACTATGGTGATGGAACACGAAAAACTGCCGAGAAAGCCCAGGAAGCCTATGATCTTCCTGTTACAGGAGTAACTGACGCAGCAACCTGGAACGCACTGCTTGGCGTGAAGTAAATGGAGGATACAAATGAGTGAAGCAATTCTCGTTGCTTTGATCACCGGCGGCCTATCTTTGGCTGGTGTGGTGATTACCTGTTTGGCAACGGCAAAGAAGTCCGAGAAGACAACTGCTGTTGCCCAGGCTGTGACTGATACCAAACTGGAAGAGCTTACCCGTGAAGTCCGGGAGCATAACAATTTCGCACAGAAAGTTCCTGCTATGGAACAGCGTGTCTCGAGTCTGGAAAATCGTGTGGGCAATTTGGAATTGTACCACAAAGCACCACTTAAGTAAGGAGGATACATAATGGATTTTGTAACATGGGAAATGTTAGCTACACACGCAGGAGCGCTGGCAATGGTGCTGATCGTTACTCAGTTCACCAAGAATCTGAAGTTCATTGCCAAGATCCCCACTCAGCTCTGGTCTTACATTGTGGCGCTGTTGGTGCTGTACCCGGCGAACTATTTCATCGGCACGCTGACCGTTGAAACCGCTGTGCTGATCCTGTTCAACGGCATCATCGTGGCTCTGGCTGCCAACGGCGGCTTTGAGGCCCTGTCCAAGATGTTCCCCAGACTGTTTAAGTTCACTGGTAAGAATAACGAGTAACAGTAAACACCCCTCCCTGGCTCTTAATTGAGCTGGGGAGGGGATTTTTTTGTTTTATTTGCGTTTTTAACACATGGACAAATGTCCATAAATATGCAATAATATTCCTAGACAGAGGGGGAAGACCATGAGAAGCACTATTGAAGATACGTTAAGGCACGTGCAGTTTTTAAACAGACATCTGAACACCTTCGATCTTCAGTGTATGGTCGTGGTGGTTCTACTAGAACTTGGGATTTCCACAAAACGAGATGGCTTCGATTATATGAAGAATGGAATCATTCTCTTGTGTGAAGATCCGGCGCTGTTAATTACAAAAGGCGTGTATCCAGAAATCGGAAAGTGTTATGATCCGCCAGTAAGCAATATGCAGGTAGAGCATTCCATCCGAAGCGCTGTTTCTGATGCGTGGTCACAACACAATAGTCGTGTATGGGGTTACTACTTCCCGGATTCGACGGGCAGTAAACCAAAGAAACCGACAAACGCAGAGTTTATGACTAGAATCGCCAGAGTCTTGGAACTGTGGCAAGGCTGCCGGAAGGAGGTAAGCTATGAAACTAAATAACGTAGCTTCCCGCCGGGAATTTCTCAAAACAATACCCACCCAGGAGCTGGACGAGATACTGCAGGCAGAGCTGCGCAAGGAGAATATTGATGATGATCTTGTCCGGCTGATCTTGGATGTCCTGGAGGAGCGTGAGGCTGACCGCCCGGTAGAAATCAGTGTTGAGGTTGCCACAGCCGTGGAGAAGTACACGACCTATTTGGATGGTCTTGGAAAGGAACCGGCGAAACCTACTAGGAGATGGAGCGTAGTGTTAAAGGTAGCTTCCGCTCTGGTTGTGGTTGGGTTGCTATTTTTTGTTGTTCCACAGGCTGCCAATGCGGAAAACTTCTTCGAGATGCTTGCCCGGTGGACAGACAGCATATTTGAGTTTTTCAGCCCCGGTGACGACAATAAGCAGCCGGAGTACGTGTTTGAAACAGATCACCCTGGATTACAGCAAATTTATGATGCTGTTGTGGAGCTGGGTGTTACAGAACCGGTAGTCCCGATGTGGGTGCCGGAAGAATATGAGTTGCTTGAATGCAAAACGACGAGTATTTCGCGGGATAAATCAGTACACGCGGTTCTAAGTAATGAGAGGGACACAATATTCTTCCGAGTATCTATTATTGACACGAAAAACGGTGTTAATATATACAAAGATGAATTAGGGGTTATTACGTACGAGCATAACGGAACAACTCATTACATAATGCAGAACTTAAATAGACAAATTGCGACATGGAATACGGAAAAAAACATATGCTCTGTAGCAGTAGATTGCCAAGAGGACATCCTTTTTGAAATACTCAAATCAATCTACACAACGGAGGAAGATTAAGTGAAACGTTTCATTAAGCTTATTGCATTAGTTTTAGTAATAACTACTTTGCTTATAGTCCCAGCAGGCGCAGAGAACGTAAATGACAAAGCAAGCGCATACTTTATGAGCAGCACAATATATCTGGATAAGGTGTCGTCGACAAAATTTGATGCTTGCTTTAGTGTTGGCGCATATGGCATTATGGACGAGCTGGGTGCCAGTAGCATCAAAATTCAACGCTCCGCAGATGGAAATAGTTGGACAACGATGAAAACATACACGAAAGAAAGCTATTCTCAATTGATCTGCGAGAATACAAGCTCCCATGCTGCGTATGTGACATATACTGGAACAGTCGGATATTATTACCGCGCAAAGATTACACTCTATGCTAAGCAGGGAACAGGAATAGGAGAAGTGGTTCATTACACTGCCACGCTGAGGCTTTGATTTTTAGTTGTTTTATTAATTAAATGGTAGTATGTCCTCTTGGTAATTGAAATCCCCTCCCATAACGGGAGGGGATAATTTTGTGGTTGTCAGCAAATTGTCAGCAAGGTCAGCTTGAAATAAATTACCAGGTCAAAAAAGTTCGGAAAACAAAGAAAAGCACCCTAAAAACTTTTGTTTCTAGGGTGCTTTTGGAGCTGCTAGCCAGATTTGAACTGGCGACCTCATCCTTACCAAGGAGGGATAGGGGTAAAATATGAACAAATTTGATAAATAAACATAAGAAACAATAATAAAAGCGGCAAAAGATAAAACAAAATAAAAGAAAATAAAATAAATAAAAATTTAAAAACTAGCAAATTGTCAGCACGGTCAGTTATCAGCACGATAAAAAGAGGTCAGGCCGTGATACGGGATACGGCGGATACCAGCGTAGGCGCATCCAGGTGAGTGTACTTGTCCGTGGTGGTTTTATCCACGTGGCCGACGATCTGCATGAGCTGCGCTTGGGGAAGTCCGGAGGAAACGGCCAGCGTAACAAAGGTGTGCCGGCAGTTGTAGGTGGTCATGCCCTCCACGCCGATTTCTGCCATCAGATCTTTGAAGTCTCTTTTGGTGTAGTTGGAAACGGTGTGGTTTCCATCGTAGGCATCAATGAGCCGAGCATAGCCTTTCTCCCGAGCCTTGATCAGCAGGGAGCGGTAGGCCTTGAGCCCAATGGGACAAACCGGAATCACACGGTTTTTACCTGCCTCTGTTTTTGATCCACCTATGAAATAATTGTCGTGACAGTTTTCAAGCGGGACGTTGAACAGTTCGTTTGGTCTTGCTCCGGAGGCGATCAAGATCATCGCAATGGTGGCGCCTGGCAGGTTCGATGCTTGGATTGCCTTGATCTGCTCCGACGTAAAGGGTTTTCGTTCGGACTTGTTCTGCACGGCTATGGTGACGTTTTGTGAATAATTTTGATTGATGATACACTCATCCATGGCCCATTTGGAAAGCTGTCCAAATAGCTGCATCGTCTTCTCACAGGTCGCACGAGATTTGCCTGCTTCTTCCATCTTGAGAATTACAGCTTGGAAATCCGACTTTCGCAAAGCACGGAATTTCAGCTCATGGAGATCTTTGCTATGCTTGTAAGCTGAAGCGTAGCAATCCATCTGTGTTTTGGACACCTCACGGGCGTGGACGGGCTTCCAGGCTTCATATACCTGTGTAAAGGTCAGATTATACTTGTCACTGATATCGGCATCTGTGGTGCGCTCCAGAGCCTTTTGTGCTGCTGCGTAGGTCTTAAAGGACCCGAGGAATATATTGTTTCGTTTGGCAGCATAGGGTTTGCTGCGGTTGCCGGCCATCTTATAGATGGTGCCGGAGCCGTTTGCGCGCTTCCGATGCTTTCGCTGATCGGCAGATTGTTTCTTTCCACACATCGGACAGAATAGAGCCCCCTCTGGCAGCTCCGCTTTGCATTTGGTACAGTTTGACATACTTCCTCCTTGCTTTTTGTGGAGGGGTATGCTATCCTAAAAAGGACAGAATGCCCCTATCGTGGTTGGTGGTGGGGTTCTATCTACCGCTCTGGTGTTGGCGCACCAGGGCGGTTTTTTATTTTGCTTCCATCCCCAGCAGATACCCAACAGACACGCCGAAGTATTTGGCAATCTTGTAGGCCGTAGTGGCGTAGATGTCTTTCTTACGGCCCATCTTTAGATCGGTGAGGATCCCGCGGCTCAAACCGAGATCAGAGCAGAGTTTACTGCCGGTGATACCGTGTTCGGAGCAGAGGGTGGAGATTGTGGTGTAGATAATATTCATAGCGAATGGGTTATTCTTCTAATGCGTCGTAGATAGCCTGGACGCGTTGGTAATTAGCAACGGTAAAGAGCTTGCCATCGTAATGCGGAAAGTTTCGATCTCCTGTCCAGAATGTGTTAGCACAATCAAATGCACTAATAAGCTTAATTGCAAAATTCTCGCGATTTCTCTTTTTTGCTTTATCCGTTTTTAGTGCAGCCACTTTATTGTCATTTGCTTCAACGGCACGAGTTATGAAATCATCCACAGTGGCATTCATATTTGCAATTAGCCTATTATAATCGCTAGTTGGTGTCCCGCCCTTGAAAATTCCGTATTTCTCATACGGTTGAAGCCGAAGCAGTAGATCCAATATAAAGTTTAGGCGCCCAAAGAACACATCTGGTTTAATTGTTGAATTGATAAGTTTTGCACAATCTTGAACTTGGGTTAATGTTGTACTAACGAATTCTAATTGAGCCCGAGTAATTTTAGGAGTAAAAAGACCCATTACACATCACCTTTTTTTGACCGGCGTTCACGCATAATCCGGACCATATCACGAACAGTTTCTTTATCATCTTCGGTCAGCTCCATGAACTCACCGTAAAATGCCAAATCTACATTGCTAAGAATATCACGCTCACCGGAAACGGTGGGCGTTTTTTCTTGGCCTGGTCCTTCTAGAATGTCGGAAACCGGCACGTGAAGGTATTGCGCAATAAGAACAGCTCGGTCATAGGAGATTTTTGACATTTTTCTGGGGTTTAGATATCCGTTAGAAAAACCGCAATCTTTTTCCAGTTTTGAAATAGGGATTTTCAACTCCTGGCACAGGTCACGGACGTACTGGACACTGTTAAACATAGTATTCCCTCACTTTTTAGAAAAAATCCTAAATTGCCTATTGACAAATTAGAATAAATCCTATAGAATGAGGATGTGGTTAGGAAAAATTCTAAATCAATAGGCTGTTCTGAAATTGGGTGGCACCATTATTTTAGAATATAATCTAATAAAAGTCAATACATATTTAGAATTTTTTCAAACCCGTACTTTAGAGAAGGAGGGAACCTATGATTTTAGACAACATCGAAAAGCTTTGTAAGGAGAAAGGCATCTCCATTGCACGGCTTGAGCGCGAAACTGGTATCGGCAATGGCACAATAGCTCGGTGGAGAACAGTTTCTCCAACTGTCGATAATGTCCGCAAGGTAGCAGAGCACTTTGGCGTAACCGTTGACAATCTGATTTCAGATGCACAGGCGCCACAATAAATCGCGTACTCATACAAGTACAGAACGGAGGAGGATATGCCAGATAGAAAACCCACAATGACGCTTGCCCAAGTGTATCACGAACTCCGGGCAGTGGGCATCAAATCCAGTCCTCAGCGTATCGCTGCCGGCATCGAGAGCGGTGCATTTCCTTTTGGAGAAGTAAGCTTCATTGGAGATTCCGGCCGCCGGTCATTTTTGATTTGGCGAGTAGATTTTGAGGCCTGGTTAGAAAGCAAACTACCAAAAAGCCACCAACCACAATAATTTAGGAGGTAACGAAAAATGTTTGATTTTGAAAACCCCTTTAAGAAGGCCATTGAACAGGCCGATGAAATGGACTTCGATACCGATCCCGATTGGGAGAATGCGGACTGGGAAGGCATTACCGATGCCCACGCAACCGAAGAAGAGACATCCGGCAGAGCAGATGCACGGCAGAGTCCCGAAGCTGCAACCGCCCGGATCTATCGCAAGATCAATGCTCGACGTCGTGAGCGCACCGCTATCACTGCTGTCCGGTATGCAATGTTGGCCATTGGCCTTACCGCTATTGCTTGGTTGGCCCGTGAGCTCACCGGTCTTTCCATCACGCTTGGTATCATCGCTCTGATCTTTGGTCTCACCGCTGCTTATGGTGCAGGTAAGTGCCATGAGATGTAAAAAAATGCCGTCCCCGATGCGCCAACATCGAGGACAGCAGCCAAAAGTAGAGTTCCCAAAAGAAAGGAGTCACTTGGAGAAAACTCTACTCCAATAATACAACAGAATTGGAGAAATGTCAAATGATCGATATTTTGATTGAACTGGCCACAGCCGCTATGAGCTATGGAACAATCACAGCGGCAGCCATGTACCCCAACGGTTTGGTTACAGTCGATGGTGTGCTGCAGGAGGGGAAAACCTTCAGCATCACCTTCCGGCTGAATGAGGAGACTAAAAGCGATGCCGGTGACAATCCCTAACTGCTATGACCCCATACACCAGGAAGAGCAGCGGCAGGCAGAGTGGGACAGGTATGTTGAGAAGCTACCGGCCTGTACATTGTGCCGCAGAAATCTGTTCCCCGGACAGAAGTTCCACACAGCTGGCCACGTGATCGCCTGCGCTTCCTGTGTGGAAGAACTTAACGAAAATATTGGAATTGTGGAGGAGCCAGAGTGAATACCACTGATTATATCCGGCATGAAGCCGAAGAAATTGCAAGCCGTACCGGACGGTTTATCCCTCCGTACAGACTTGCCAACCTTATGAAAACCGCACAGCGCATTACGGACCTTATTGTCCGGTCCGATGTCGCTATGACCTATGACGAAATCCAGCTGGTTCTTGGCATCGTACAGGGTGCCGTGGGCCGTGCAGTCGGAAAGGAGCTTGAATAATTATGATGCCCAAAGATAAACTCCGCCAGCTCACTGGCGATGAACGGCTCGGTCAGATGCGCGAATCTGAGTATCTGGGAGCCGAAGATATCGACGATGATGTAGAACCGGTCCTTACCATCGCAGGCCTTTGGAACGGTACCGTCACCTTGCAGCGAGGCAAGGAAAACAAGGATGTGCTGTCATTTGCCGAAGAGAGTGTACACGGTATCCGTCAGGTTCGTCCTCTGATCATCAACGCAACAAACCGCAAGACCCTGCGAAAGCTTTTCGGAGATGTCAAAGCTTCCACCCTCGTTGGCAAGCAGGTCCAGTTGTACATCGATCATAATGTCCGGGATCCCCAGGACGGTGGCAAGACCGACGGGATCCGTATTCGCCCGTATAAACCCCGTGTTCAGAAGGCTGCGGCTGTGCCGCCTTGCTCCGATTGCAAAGGCGAAATCACCCCGGCATTTGGCAAGGATGCCCGCTGGGTAGCCGCCTACACCACGAAAAACTATTCCGTTCCCCTGTGTGCCGCCTGTGCGCAAAAGCGCAAAGAAGCGGCTGAGGCTGCCCCTGTGCCGCCTGCAGAGGAAGTGCCTGCGCCCGAAGTCATGGGGGATGGTGATCTTCTGTGAGTCTTCCGAAGGTTACACAAAAAAACTATTATGACCCGCACATTCAAATGGCCTATATGGGAGCGACCCAGTTTAAGGCATTCCAGAAATGCGAAGCAGCTGCACTCGCTACATTGCGTGGCGAGTGGGCTGAAAAGAAAACCGTGGCTCTGCTGATGGGCGGATATGTTGACGCCTACTTTTCCGGGGAACTGGAGCAGTACAAGGAAGAAAACCCGGATATCTTCAGTTCCCGGTATCCTTATGACCTGAAAAAGGACTATAAGGTTGCGGATAAGATCATCGAGCGAATGAAGCGGGACAGGCTCTATATGCTGCTGATGTCCGGCCGCAAGCAGGTCATTCGTACCGGATTTATCGCCGGTGTTCCGTTCAAAATCAAGATCGATGTTCTTCTTAATGCTGCCCAGTGCCGGCAGATCGTGGAACTCTTTCCGGAGACAGCTCCTGCACTTGGTATGTGCGACGGTGCCATCGTGGATCAAAAGCTGATGGCAAACTTCGACAGTGTATGGTCCCAAGAAGAGCACGAACGGTTACCCTTCATTGAATTTTGGGGGTATGACACCCAAGGGGCGATCTACCAAGAGGTCGAGGGAAACATGCTTCCTTTCATCATCAACGCAGGAACAAAAGAGGAAGTTCCCAATCTTGGTGCCTTCTATGTGAGGGACGAAGATCTGGCCGCCAAACTGGCGGAAGTAGAGGACAACGCCCCACGATACCAGGCAATCAAGGAGGGGCAAATCGAACCTCGACGTTGTGAAAACTGCGACTATTGCCGCCACACAAAGCGGCTGCGAAGCATTATTGATTACAAGGAGGTAGAGAGCATTTAATGCTAAATCACATTACAATCATGGGTCGGCTGACCCGTGACCCGGAACTAAGGAGAACCGGAAGCGGCATTGCCGTGGCATCCTTCACCGTAGCGGTGGATCGGGATTTTGCGTCCCGGGAGAGCGGAGAGAAAGAAGCAGACTTCATTAACTGTGTTGCATGGAGGCAAACTGGTGAGTTTGTTTCCAAGTATTTCACCAAAGGCCGAATGGCTGTGGTATCCGGTCGTCTGCAGGTTCGCAAGTGGCAGAATGACCAAGGCGAAAACCGCTATTCCACGGAAGTGGTAGCCGATAATGTTTATTTCGGAGATAGCAAGAGAGACTCCGACAGTACCGGTGCTGCTGTCCCTGCTCCCACCTATACCCCGCCCATTGTACCCAGCCAGCAGGATTTTGCATTGCTGGACGATGACGACGCATCTTTACCGTTTTAAGGAAGTGATGAAATGCTCCCTCAACTGGATGAAAACAACAGAATATCTCCCACAGAAGCGGAGCTGGCCATCATTCCGGATTTCGATTATTCGGCGGCTGATTTTGCCACCCCGGTACCTTATGAGCGATTATATGAGCTGCGTGGTTCACCGTTCGTTTATGAAATGGCAAAAGAGAAGATGGCGGCGAATGCTGCACTTGTGGGATTCAAGAGCTTCAAAAGCATTCTTCAGAAATTCAACAAGGCTCAGCTAGATGCCAAGCGCAGAAACCTCATTCCAAATCAAACTGAGTTTGACGGCCAGTCAATCGAACTGAACTGTGGAACCTGGGAGTCAATGGATTGGGGCATCTTCCGGGACCTGCCCAACGGCGGCCGGGAGTGCGCCTGCGCCCATCCCATCATGCCGATCAGCCGTCTGATCAACATTGATACCGGAGAGGTAAAGCTTGCGCTTGCGTTCAAGCCGCCCGGCAGGGAGAAGAAGTGGCGCACCACAATAGTGGACAAGTCCACCGTTTCCACTGCCAGGAACATAACCTCTCTGGCCAGTCAGGGAATCTCTGTAACCAGTAACAGCGCCTCCGCCTTGGTGGACTACATCAACGATATGGAGAATTTGAATTACGACATTATACCGGAGCAAAAGTCTATAGGCCGCCTGGGTTATGTGCCCGGGGAGGGTTTTTCTCCCTTTGTCGACGGCTTGGTATTTGACGGTGATGCATCGTTCCGAAATCTGTATCAGGCGGTTACTTCCTGCGGATCGCAGACAGAATGGCTGAAGACCGCTATGGAGTGCCGCCGGCAGTCCCTTACAGCAAGAATTATGCTTGCGGCTTCCTTTGCCTCTCCCATCCTGTCGATGGTTGGGTCCCTGCCGTTCTTTGTGCACCTGTGGGGTGTTGACTCCGGTACCGGTAAAACGGTCGCTCTGATGTTGGCAGCATCTGTCTGGGGCAATCCGGCTCTTGGCAGCTATGTGCAGTCCTTCAACGGCACGCAGGTTGGCCAGGAGCGGACGGCGGCATTCTTAAATCACTTGCCTGTGTGCCTGGACGAACTGCAGCTGACAAAGGACAGCCGCGGAAAGAGCAGCTTCGATGTTTATCAGCTGGCTCAAGGTGTGGGCCGTGCGAGAGGTAAGAAGAGCGGCGGTGTGGAAATGACTCCCACTTGGAACTGCTGTTTCCTTACCACCGGTGAATCTCCGCTTACCAGTATTTCTGCAGGTGCCGGTGCTATCAACCGAGTGATTGACATCGAATGTACATCCGGTGCTGTGGTGCTGAAGGATGGCCAACGGATCTCCGGATCCCTCAAGCGGAATTACGGATGGGCCGGCCGGGATTTTGTAGAACGGCTTTACCGTGACGAAAAGACCCGGGAAACTGTGCAGGAGATCTACAACGAGAACTTCCGGGAACTCTGTTCCGGCGATTCCACAGAAAAGCAGGCCATGGCCGCTGCGGCGATCATCACAGCTGACTTCCTGGCTTCTCAATGGATTTTCCGGGACACCATGGAAGAGGCAGCAGCACTGGTGCTGGATGTGAAAGACATCCGGGAGTTCCTGGCTTCCAAAGAGGCTGTGTCCGCCGGCAAGCGTGCCTATGACTGGCTGTGCGACTGGGTGGCATCCAATGTCAACCGCTTTTTCAATCCGGAATTGCCGCCGTCTGGTGACTGCTTTGGCATCATTGAGAATAATACGGCCTACATCAACCGCAGCGTCTTTAACAAGGTGGTGCAGGATGCTGGCTATTCCCATGCCGCCACCCTCAGTTATCTCAAGTCCAATAACTTGATTGAAACGAGAGGGCGAGCCTTCACGAAGAGCAAGCGGATAAATGGTGTCCGGAGTGAATGTGTAGTACTGAAACTGCAAACCGAGTGGGACGATGAATATGACCCATCGGAGCTGTTACCGATGTAATGTTCCGCATTTGTGGGATATTGTTCCGCGTTTGTTCCGCGCTAAATCATCCGCGATTATTGGATAATCACTCTGTAATCGTAGTTGATGCGACAATTTACCTGTGGAAAAGTTTATCCACAGATTGGTGCGGAACTGCGGAACATGCGGAACACACAAACAATGCTATATAAAAGCACTATGTTTGAGCAGTGAAATCTACACACACTTTTTTCTATAGGAAATTGTGCAAATCTGTTCCGCAGTTCCGCGCTTTCAAAAGTGCTAACATTTATTCTAAGTATACTTGTAGTTTTTGCTGCAAATTTGAAAGTTTGCGAAGTTTTATTTGCACTTTTGCGCGGAACAAGGTGTTCCGCTCCGGTTACGCATTGTTCCGCATTTTATGAAATATGGAATTAAGAGATTACCAGTTAGATCTATATCAAAAAACCCGGCTGTCCTTCAGAGCCGGTAACAAAGATGTGCTTGTGGTGGCACCCTGCGGCGCCGGTAAGACCTATCTGTTCTCCGAGATGGTGAAGAACACGAAGGGCGAAGCGCTGGTGTTGGTTCACCGGCAGGAACTGAAAGACCAGCACGAAAAACTCTTCCGTGAGCTGGGCATCACCAATGCTAGGGTGGAAACCTACCAAACCGAGCGCAATCACCTGGAGGAACACGAAGCACCGCGGCTGCTGGTGGTAGACGAAGCACATCTGAGCCGCTCCAACAGCTGGGCGCACGTCATTGCTCATTACAACACCTTCACGGTGGGTGTAACAGCAACACCGGTACGGCTCGATGGTAAACCCCTGGGCGATATCTTCGGTGATATGGTCCAGGGCATCACCACCAAGGAACTGATCAAGCGGAAGTGCCTTGCTCCCTATGACTACTATGCGCCAACAGCCGTGGACACCGATAACCTTCGGATCCAGTCCGGCGACTTTATCTTGAAAGACCTGGACCGGATTATGCGTGACAAGGCCATCTATTCCGATGTGCTGAAAAGCTGGCGAGCAATCGCTGAGGGTGTAAAGACTATTGCTTACTGCGTTAACATCGAACACGCCAGGGAGACCGCTTCGATATTCAATGCAGCAGGCTTCCCGGCAGCAGAGATTGACAGCAGAACGCCGAAAAAAAAGCGGGCGCAGATTATGGAGGACTTCCGGGACGGTAAGATTCTCGTTCTCTGCAACGTTGGCATTATTGCCGAAGGTGTGTCCATCGATGATGTGGTGTGCTGCCTGCTCCTACGGCCTACTGAGTCTCATGCTCTGTACTGGCAGCAGGCAATGCGCTGCATGCGCTACCAACCCGGCAAGATTGCCAAAATAATCGATTGTGTGGGAAATTACACGCGGAATCCGCTTCCGGATGCTGATGTGGAATGGAGCCTCACAAAATCTGCAAGAAAACCGAAACGACTCAATAAAGAGGGAAACTTCTTCATTCGTACCTGCCCGGTGTGCTTCAGGGTCTTCAAGACCGCAGCTGTTTGCCCTTACTGTGGGGCAGAGTATCCGCTGCACCCGAAGGAGATCCGCGCCCATGAAGAGATCCAGCTTGCCAAGATCTCTGAGGAAGAGAAACAGGCTCTGGAGGAGCTGAATAAGCAGCGCCGGATGGAGGTCGGTAAATGTAAGACCTTCGATGAACTCAAGGCCATACAGAAACAGCGTGGTTATGCCGTCGGCTGGCTCTATCGAATGGCAAGGTTGAAGAGGATCCCTATAAGGAGGGACTAACTTGAACGCAGAAACGATACTGCAGAACAAGATCATCGTGGCACTATGCGCTCATGGCTGCGTTGCGCGAAACCACACGGTTGGCGATTTCATCACTAAGTATGGCGCGGAGATATCAATCGGCCATCCTGGCGAAAGTGACATTATGGGCCACCGGTGCTCCGATGGCAAAGCATTTTATATCGAAGTTAAGCTTCCGGGAGAAGAACCCCGTCCCGATCAGTATGCCTTCCTGGAAGCTATGCAGAATGCCGGTGCAATTTCCGGCTGGTGTACATCAATAGAGGGGGCGTTGAAAATTGTCGGTGTCATTTGACCCCAAACTGGAACGGATGGCCAAGGACGGCAACGAGATGCCGGACGGCCTAGAATATCCGAATCAGATAATGTATTTGTGCCTGCGTATGCTTTACTCTCAGCTGCGCCTGGGCATTATTGACCGTGATGCTGCAATCCGTGAAAAAAAGCGTCTTGTGCGTGAGTATGAGTGCTATGTGTTTCAGCACGAAATGGGTAAAGAGTGGGTGCAGGTTATCAAAAACACCGAGCTTGCCCGCGCTGAGTACATGAAGAACCCAACCATCGAGAATGCTGACAAACTGATGAAAGCCATCTACCGGGTGGAGAGGAAGGAGAATGATTATGCTTAATGGCACAAAGGCAACGAAAGAGTTGCTGAAGGCGTTAGATGGCGCTCAGAGACCACAGACCAACGCAGACCGGATCCGTTCTATGAGCGATGAGGAACTGGCTGCAGCGCTGTATCGGATGCTCGATGGAGATATGTATTGCACTAATAAACCAGAGTGTGGCGAGCTGCTTAATACCGAAGACGGCATTCCGGATGAATGGTGCGCGCAGTGCCTGCTTGCTTGGCTCCGGAAGCCTATGGAAGGGTAAAACCGGATGAACGATAACGAAAGAATGCTCATTCGCAATGTTTGCGAAGGCGATCTAAGAATGGCCAAGCAATATGCACGCGCAGTCCTTGATGGTGTAACAGCTAAGAAAGATGCGGATTTTAAGGCCACCATGCTAAGAAAGCTCGCTGCCAAGGGAAATAAGATTGAGATTCCGTATAACCTTAAGAGCTTGTTGGTAGCTGAGGATATGACCAATTTCCCGGTTGAACGGTACATACTTCGCCCAGAGGAGGAAAAAGCAGTCGCCAAGGTATTGGCTGTGTACCGGGCTTCCGGAAGGCTCGCAGATCTTGGAATATCATATTATCCAGCCCTGATGCTCCACGGACAAAGCGGTTGCGGTAAAACAATGCTGGCCCGGTATATTGCACACAGGGCAAACCTGCCCTTTGTTTATGTGAGATTCTCCAATTTGGTTAATTCACACTTGGGCGAAACACAATCCAATGTTGCCAGGGTGTTCGATTATGTAAGAACGGAACCTTGTGTGCTCTGCTTCGATGAAATAGACGCAATTGGTATGAAACGAGGGCAACAGGACGATGTTGGTGAAATGAACCGTGTGGTAATCGCCCTTATGCAAGAACTCGATCAGCTCCCCAATAAGGTCATTATTGTCGGTACCACAAACAGATTTGATAAGCTTGATCCTGCATTGATCAGACGGTTTCCTATCCAATACGAGCTGCAGCCGCTTGCTCCTGGTGAAGCCAGTGAACTGGCCATAAAGTTCTTTGCTTTCACGGGCGTTGAGATGACTATGATGGATCAGCTCCTGCTTTCAACAAGATTCGCCAAGCCAGTCCCACCTTCAACTGTTATCAAAGAGTGCACTGAAATAATCGTGCAACGGATTATTGAAAAGGAGTCATCCAAATGAGATCAGTACTGATCAGCATCAACAAGCCTCACACGGACGACATTTTCTCCGGAGATAAAAGCATTGAATGGCGGAAAAAAGCTTTGCCGCTTGGTTTGCACTATGTGTACGAAACCAAGAATAAGGGCGGCTGCGGTATGGTCATTGGTGAAATGCGAGTTGTTGGCGCATTGGCTGTTGACACAAGCGGACCACTGGAAGTCTGGATGGTAAATGCTGGCCGCATCCATCCCGCCACCCTTAAGAAGTACGCGAACAACGGTATTGTCTATGCCAACTTCATCAAGAATGCAAAGCGGTATGATGAGCCGAAGCCATTGAGCCATTACGTTAAGTGTCCATATCCGTGGGACTGCGGTGCCTGTGATCAATTCGATGGCATTGAGATGGTTTGCAATAGGAAACATAGACCGCCCCAGAGCTGGTGCTATGTGGAGGAAATCGACAATGCTTGAGATTGTTCCAATAACTCTAAAAGAAGCCAATTTCTTTGTAGAGCAGAACCACCGGCACCACAAGCCAGTAGTTGGACACAAATTCTCCATTGGTTGCACTGATGGTGAAAAAATTGTGGGCGTTGCAATCGTTGGTAGGCCTGTTGCTCGCTACTTGGATGATGGGTGGACACTTGAGGTAAACCGCCTCTGCACCGATGGGACCCGAAACGCCTGTTCCATGCTGTATGCTGCAGCATGGAGGGCGGTAAGGGCTATGGGATATAAGAAACTGGTTACGTATATCCTTGCCAGCGAAACAGGTTCAAGCCTTAAGGCTGCCGGATGGAAATGCGTGGGCGAAGCTGGCGGGCTTCGATGGACAGGTAAGCGTCGCCCCGAGGTTGATCTTTATCCTGCCCAAATGAAAATCAGATTTGAAAAGGAGAAGTAACAATGGCTAAAGTATATGGCTACAGCGATGATATTGTTGAAATTGAGCACCTGGAGGGTGGCTGCACTGAGGTAGACTGCTATGATCGTGATGTCGAAATTCAGTTCGAAGATGGAACTGTGATCACCATTGGTTATGGCAAAGAGGGAAAAGGCATCTGGTGGATCCGCGTGGATCAGACCGGCAATGCCTACCACGAGCTTGCCATTTGCGACGATGAAGAAGCCAAGATCTACAGCGATATCCTCATGATTGATGCAGAAGTCTCGACCTGGAAACTGGCAGAAAAAACGATGTAAAAGATGTCCGTTTTTGATGATTTTTCACGGGGACGAAAACCGACAGGTTCTGAAAACCGGATACCGTTGTGGCTCTAAGCTTTTCTCGTTTCTTGGCCTGTCCGATTTCGTTGGACAGAGTAAATACGTGGACGAAATTCCCCGTACCCTTAGGCTTAATTTCCAGAAAAAGTATGTTCAAAAACGGTGTTCTTTTTCAGTTAGAAAATGAACATGGTTTTATTACAAAAAAGTGTTGTGCCGCAACGACTTTTCACGTTTTGTGAGAAAGGATTACGCTCAACAGAGCAGAGGGTTAAGCGTAATCCGCTCTAAAACGATATGTCAATCAGATTTTGATTTTAGGTGTACATATGGCAAAAAAAGACGATATGAAGATCCGCATTCTGGCTGTTGAGAGGCTTCTGAAGGTGGGGCAGTTCGTCACCACCTCAGAAATCCTCGACAGTTTGGAAAGGCGCTTCGGTATAGTCGCAGACCGAAAGACAATTTACGACGACATCCAGGCTATCAGCAGAATTGTGCCTATAGAGACCCAGGCGGGAAAAGGTGGCGGATATAAGTTGCTCAATGTGTTGGTTGAATCGGAGCAGATGCCGTTCGATAAGAATGGCTACATCTGCCCTCACAACAAGGAGTGCCGGTGCGTCTTGACCGACTGTGATGGCTGCGGTTGGAATCCGACAGTAAGTAAAAGGCGGCTGGAGCATATCCGGCAGAATTTATGAGAAAGGGAATTACCTATGCGTAAAAAGATAATTGACGAACTGCTGGCAGCAGTCAAAAAGATTGCACTTCACTCGGAAGTGGCTGAATATCGCCCCTGCTATGTGAATGGACGCCGGGCATTGTTCCATAGATGGGAGAATACCGCAAATCCTGTGCTGCCAAGAGGCGTGGATGCGAACGACGAAAAGGCGCGGTTCTTCCAGTACCGGAGCACTCGTGCATTGGTAGAGTATGAGGACGGCACCATGGCCCGTGTCTGGCCGTTGGATATTCGCTTTGCGGATGGCAACCGCTTTAAGGAATGCGAATGGCTGCCCGAAGAGGCTCTGGGGGTGCAGAATGCAGAAAAAGAAACCTAAAAAGCGCCATAGCCGGTCGCTGATGAATCGCTCTGATATTCCCTATGCAGAGCGGCTTAAAATGCAGCATCAGGCAGAAATCGATTATCATCGGGAACATGCTGCACGGATCTACATGTACTGCTTGTGCAAGGCGCTGCACGAGAAGGAAAAGAAAGGCTATAAGAGCTTGGTTCGGTTCTCCCTGGTTTTCATGGAGCTTATCAAAGAGTTCTACGAAGATACGGAGCTGGCCATGGCGCGGATCAAGCGCCGGCTGGCCCAAAACGGTATCGAGGTCTCCGGTGAGTTTTACTCCGTGGAGATCCCCGGCGCCACCGCAAAGGAGCAGGAAATCCATGATCATTCCATGCAGGCAACCCAGGCAGCACAGTATGTGGGTGCTGTTGCGATGAACGATGTGTTTGGATATGCGAATATTCGCCAGGAACGCTTGCGGGAGGCAGTCAGAGAAAACACTGCACGGTACGCAAAAGAGGGTGAAGGCTTTTTGTTGGAGTATATGGAGAAAATCGGTTTTAAGGTCGAGGGGAATAAAGTAATGGCCTTTGTGGACGAGGAAGGAAAGGCCGTGCCGGTGAGCCGTGCTTTGAAGGAGGGTTATTTGGATGGAAAATAGAGATGGATGTGCTATGAAACCGAATTATGAAGAAGAGTTAAAAATTCGTTGCGCAGAAATAATGGATCTCAAAAGACATCTTTCTGCTGTGAACGATGAACGGGATAAGCTTGGCGCTCAGTATGAGAGAGCTTTGGAGACTATTGAGGAGCTCCATAGAAAGGTTGAATATCTTAAGGGCCAAATCGAAGCGTATCAGTATTGCATGAATTGTAGACGGTGAGGTGAGATCCGTGGATAAGCACATTGTTGAGCGGCATTTCTCCGGAGATTGTCTTGAGGCTGTTGGATTTCCTCCGAAGGGAATTGCTGTCATTGATAAGAAACTGAAACCATGCGTGTTTGACATTGTTCACTGTAACGATTCCGCCTGCGGCATAGGTGGCTACTTAAAGCAGATCGTCCGCACCGGTGACAAGCCTCTTGTCAAGACCTGCTACAAGGATCCGGAGCGGGACTTCCTTTTCTTTGCAAGAGAGATCTACGGTGTTGTTATCCGCGTCCTGGATGAAGACCGGAATGTGGTGTGGGAGCGTCCGAAGACCGTAGAATATGAACCGCTCCGTAAGGCGGTCGCCGTGCTGGCAGAGATGTATGAGAAGGCCCATAGGAATGAGTATGTACATAGTCCACTGGCCTGGGCACTGTTTCATACCTGGAAAAAGTTTGACCGTCGGTAAAGCGAACCGCATTCGTCCAAAAAAACGGACTAAGCACGTGTGAGAATATAGCCATCCCTTATGAGAAAGGTGGAATGTTCCACAGTGACAAGGAAGCGATTTATGAAACTGCTGATGGGCGAAGGTATCTCCCGAAACCATGCAGCCAAGATGACCGGCGCATATAGAGAGCGTGGCTTCCCTTATGTGGTGGCTTTTGCAGATCATCAGCTTGGCTTTCGTAGTGAGACCTTGAAGGAACATGTTGAAGCAATCTGTGATGTGTTGGAAGGTATCAAAGAAACAGCTGGTAAGGTCTGTCGTACCATGGGAGAACTGACAGACACACTGCTTGAAATCGCGCATGAAGGGGAGGGCCACGTATGGCAGAGGTAAACAGTAAAGAAGCCAGGTGGCAGAGCCCATGCCGTGGATGTGCCCGAGTAAGGGATCCTGCGAATTGTGAAAATAAGCTTTGCAAGGAGTGGCAAGCCTGGTTTGTTGAGCGATGGGATGCTATGCGCACTAAGTGGAATACTTCAAGAAAGGATGATACGTGAAAATGAATTGGAAAGCGGAAGCAATAAAAAAACTCCGGCAGTATAATGCTATGCAAAATGCCCTGGTGTCAATCCCGCAGGAGATTGAGCGATTGAAAATCGAAAATCGGAGGATACGGAGCGCAAGAACAGACGGGGCTCCTGTCAAAGGCGGAGGAAGCGGACGGGAAGATGCTCTGCTGGATAATATTGCTAACCGGCAGGAACTCATGTGGTCGCTGCAGCAGGCCCAACTGTGGAAGCAGGTAACCGATCAAGCATTAGCTGTCCTGAGTAAATCTGACCAACTGATTCTTCAGCGGCTGTATATTACGCCTGAGAAGGGAGCGCTTGCTAGAGTATGCAAAGAGCTGGGCTGCGGAAAATCAAGCATTTATCGCAGGCGTGATAAAGCGCTATACATGTTTACCATTGCGCTTTACGGAGCTGTAAAATCATAAGTGAAAAGAAAATGGTAGACAAAAGCAAACATTTGTGCTATTATAATTATAAGCAAAACTATGAACACGGGCCAGATTATACTCTGGTCCGTGTTTTTAATTGGCGGGGCAGTTAGCGAGTTGGGGGCTACCTCCGCCCAACAGAAGGCCGTTCGAATCGGCCTCCCGCAGTAATTGGGTTCCTGCGATAACCAAGCGGGAGGGTGGGAACGGGGAACATAAACGAAGAGAGGTGGTGACGGGTGGCAAATGAAGAAAACTTGGTTCCTCTCACGGAACGTTGCAAAGAAGATGCAAAGAGAATACGAAAGATGGGGCAAGCCGCTATGGTTGAAACCCGTCGGCGCAAAAAGTCAATATCTGAACTAGCAAAGTGCATTGCTGATAATCCCGCGTCTGCGGATGATAAAGCGGCGCTTGCTGCTATTGGTATTGAGGGAGAGGATGCGACCAATAACGCTTTGGTTGTAGCTGCCGTCTACGAGAAGGCAAGAAAAGGCAATATTGATGCTGTGGACAAGTGGGAGCAGTATACCCAGGACAACAACGAAGACCAAATGGCCACAGAGATTGACAACGCCTGCGCTACAGCGTTTAAGAATTTCTATGCCAATGTAGGCAAAGCGTTCTATGAGGTTGCTGGGCATGTTCTGGCACACAATTACACGCACTTTGACGAATCCGGCGGACGAGGCTCGATGAAGTCTTCCTTTGTATCGCTCATAGTTGTGATCTTGGTTATGGCTTCTTATAGCCATGAGATGCACGCATTGGTGTTGCGCAAAGTCGCAAACACGCTGCGCGATAGCGTTTACGCCCAGTACATGTGGGCGATCGAGAAGCTGGGCGTTGCGGAATACTGGGAAGCCAAAAAAACGCCCATGGAATTGATATTCAAACCTACCGGGCAAAAGATCATGTTCCGTGGTGCTGACGATCCCATGAAAATCAAATCTATCAAGGTCCCGTTTGGCTATATCGCCGTAACACACTTTGAAGAAAAGGATCAGTTTTCTGGACGCTCTGAGATAAGAAATATTCTGCAGTCCACCATGCGCGGTGGCTCTTTGTTTTGGAACTTTGAGAGCTACAACCCACCTATTAGCCGTGACAACTGGGCAAACAAGGATAGCCTGGAGGAGCGCTCGGACAGGCATTGCCACAAGAGTACATATTTGGATGTGCAGAATCGAGACTGGCTGGGTGAGCAATTCCTAAACGAAGCGGAGCACCTAAAAGCAACAAACGAAAGAGCATATGAGCATGAATACCTCGGTGTTCCTGTGGGAACCGGTGGCAATGTGTTCGACGCTCTTGAAATCAGAGAGATCACTGACGAAGAAATCTCGACCATGGATCGTATTCGTCAAGGTGTGGACTGGGGCTGGTACCCAGATCAATTTGCGTTCTTACGTACCCATTACGATTCTGCCCATGAAAAGATATATCTGATCGATGAGCTATATGTACACAAGTGGAAGAACGACAAGACGGGCCGATGGATTCTCGACAAGGGTTACGGCGATGCAAACATCATTTGTGACAGCGCGGAACCCAAATCGGTTGGAGACTACCGGGATCTAGGTTTGCCTGCTCGTGGCGCGAAGAAAGGCCCAGGATCTGTGGAATACGGCTTCAAATGGCTGCAGTCTAGGACATTTGTTATCGATCCGAAGCGCACACCAAATGCCTATAACGAGATTGTCAGTTATGAATATGAGAGAGACAAAGATGGCAATGTGATCAGCGGGTATCCCGATGAAAACGACCACGCTATTTCGGCATTGCGGTATGCTTATGAGCCGATATTCAACCGTAGGGGGAATACAGCATGATGAAGAAGATTAAGAACTGGTTCTATAACCGTTTCCTGCCCTTGTGGGTTAAGGAGACTGTTCTGGCAGAGAATAAGAGACTTCAGGTAGAGAACGAGCGGCTGCTTGTTCTTCTGGCGGAGAAGGATGCCTACATTGAGGGTCTGCAAGCTGGCATCAAGAGTTTGCGGCGCATTGTAATTAACACCGGGGAGGTAAAGAAATGAGTTTTAACGCATTGCTGAAGAATGCTGATGGCTATGCCCTAGCATTTAAGGCAAACGATATTACAACCGCAAAGATGCGGAAAGCAATCCCCGAGTGGTTTGACCTGTACTACCAAAAGGAACCCGACAAGGGAGAAGATCCTTGCCAGCAGATTCCGTACACCATTGTGCGAAAGCTGACCAAGACGGTATTTTCGGAGTATGAAGCTACCAGTAAAAACGAGTATGCTGATGGTATTCTGGAATCCCTTGATCATAAGAGCGCCGAGGCTATGCAGATGGCTCTGATCGGCGGCGAAAGCAAGCTGAAACCCATACCTACGGCCTCTGGCTTCCGCTTCGTTGTCGTTCCCAGGTATAATATCCTGGTATTCGGTAGAGATGCTGAAGGCAACATGTCTGATATTGGTACCGTGGAGCGGTCAGCAGCAGGCAATGCCTACTACACACTGCTAGAGCGCCGTACTGTTGACGAGAACGGCTATCTGACCATCCGCAACAGACTCTTCCGTTCTTATAACCAGGAGAATCTGGGCCAAGAGGTGCCTTTGAACAGTATTCCTCTGTATGAGCAGTTAGAGCCGGAATACACCTTTGCAAAACCGGTAGGTTCTATTGGCTTGATCAGCCTGCAAACGCCCATGACAAACTGTGTAGACGGCAGTCCTGATTGCGTATCTGTCTATGCTGCAGCGGTTGGTCTGATCCACAACATCAACCGGAACGAAGCCCAGCTTAACGGCGAGTTTGACCGTGGCGAGAGCAGGATCATCGTATCTGCTGATATGCTGGCACCTAATGGAAAAAGCGGCAAGGTCTTAAAAGACCATGTGTTTGTTGGTCTCGACGAAGACCAGGAAACTGTTGGTATTACCGCATTTTCTCCCACGCTGCGTGATGCATCTTTCCTTGCAAGAAAGCAGGAATACCTGCGCAACGTGGAGAATGTTATTGGCCTGAAGCGAGGTCTGCTGTCCGAGGTTGAGACAGCCGAGCGAACTGCTACCGAGATCACCTCCAGCGCCGGCGAGTATAATCTGACCATCATTGACTTCCAGCGAGTGTGGGAAGAAACGGTTAAGGAAGCGCTGCGGCTGTGCGGCATTCTTGGTCAGCTGTACAAAGTCCCTGGTGCCCATGAGATCCCCGAAGACGCTGCAGTTATTAACTGGGGTAATGGCGTTCTTTATGACGAGGACAAGACCTGGGAGGACTATAAGGGTATGGTTGCTGCCGGCATGCTAAAGCCTGAGATTGCGCTTGGCTGGCGATTTAATATGCCTACCAAGACAGAGGCGGACTTGAAGAAGATCCGCGAGCAGCTTATGCCTGCGGTCATGGAAGAGGATGAATAATCATGCTTAGTGCATTCCAGATTGAAGCGCTGCGGTTGATGTCGGAGCAACTGCTGGATCCGATTATTAATTTCCTCATCGAAGATATCGCAAAGCGGATTTCTGAGGCAGGACAGTTGACTTCTACTGCTTCGTATCAGGTTTGGAGAGCGCAGAATCTTGGAATTTCTCAGCGAAAGCTGAAAAAGGAGCTTCAAAAGCGGTTGAAGGTATCACAGTCAGAAGTAGAGCGACTGCTTACCCAGGCTGCGGAAACCGGATACAATTTCGACATATCCAGATTTCCAACTACACATGCGATCCCGTTAGCAGCAAACTCTAGCCTGCAACAGATCCTGGAAGCGACGGTAAAGCTGGCACAGGAAGATCTGACTAACATTACCCAGACTATGGGCTTTGTGGGCTCGGACGGAGTGTGTAGAGAACTGACGCAAGCGTATCAACAGGCTTGTGACTTCGCCTTTCAGAAGGTTACCACGGGTGCACAGGATTATATATCGGCTGTACGCGATGCCACAAAGAACCTTGTGGATAAGGGTATCCGCACGATTGACTATGAGTCCGGTGTGCACACTTCCGTGGAAGCGGCTGTGCGTCGAAATGTTATGGGTGGTCTCGGCCTTATGCAGGAGCAGATATCTCAGCAGAATCACGACCTGCTGGGCTGTGATGGCTGGGAGATCTCCGCGCATGCTGCCAGCGCTCCTGACCATGAGCCCTTCCAGGGTAAGCAGTACTCTGATGAGGAATACACCCAGCTGAATAACAGCTTGGTGCGCCGTATTGGCACGCTGCACTGCGGTCACGCTGCGTCACCTATCATCCTGGGCGTGAGTAGTCCCCAGTTTACAGACGAGGAGCTGGAACAGTTCCGAAAGGATAACGAAACTGGTTTTGAGTTTGAGGGCAAGCACTACACCATGTACGAGGCCACTCAGCGGCAGCGGAAGCTCGAGAGGTCTATCCGCAAGCAGAAACGCAGAATCCTCGCAGACGAATCCTTGGGCGACAAGGACAAGCTGCAGAACGATCAGATCCGCCTTGTCCGGCTCCAGAGTGAGTACAACCGATTCTCGAAGGGAACAGGCCTGCGAACCCAGCATGCCCGGATGGAGATGTCCGGCTTTGGACCTAAACAGGCAAAGGTGGCGGAGAAAGCAGTTTTAGAAATCGAAAAAGAGAATAACCGCTTGAAAGTGGTACAGGAAAAAGGTATAATATATAAACAAGGAACCTCCACAAAAATAGAAGGGTATTCACCTGATCAGTATCGTGATATGCTGGCAAGGCGTAATACAATTCAAATCAGTGAGCAGGTTAGCAGTTTAGATATTTCCAGCGAACCTAACACAATCATTGACCTGGTCAGAGAGAACGGCCAAGTAAAGCAAAGGCGCGTATATGGACCGAACGGTAAAACTGTAATTGATTATGATACAGATAACCACGGAAAGCCTAAGCAGCATCCTACAGGAGCGCACAAGCATGTGTTTAACTACAACAATAAGCGAATAAGAGGAAATCCATCTGAGCTATCTTCTGCTGATTTAGAAATGAATTCCGATATTATTAGGGAAGGAGAGAATTATCATGCGCCAAAAACTAAAGAGACTGATTGAGGCAGGAAGTGATATCGAGTTTACTTTGTACGGTGTGCCGTATACGATTCTTCCCTGGACGGAAGAGGGAATTCTCATTGGTCCACAAAACTCTGATAATGATGAGGCCTTTGAGAGCGCAGATGCGCTTATCGATGGGTACTGTGTAAGCGGAAAACCATTATGCGAGCACCTAAGTAAACTTGTTCTTAACTTTTCAGCATAAACCACCGAACCGATAACGGAACGGTGGTTTTTCTATGCCCTAATTAAATACCTGTTGATTGAAGCAGTTGTCAAAGAATCTTTGATAGCTGCTTTTTTCATACCATTTTTGCCGTGGTGGGCGTAATAACACCGACTGCAGGGGATGCGACCCCCGTCACAAAAGCGTAGCGGAGAAAGGAAACCAAATGAAACGCGAATTTTTGCAGAATCTCAAGGTTGGCGAAGAGGCTCTCCCCAAGGAGGTAATCGATGCCATTATGGAAGAAAACGGCAGGGACATCACCAAGGCTAAGACCGATGCGGTGAAACCCTACGCAGATTACCAGACCATCAAGGACGAGAACGAGCGCCTGAAGAACCAGCAGGGTGATAACCTGGTTGACGGCAAGAATGCCAAGCAGTGGAAGGAAGAGCATGACAACGCTGTGAGCGCACACCAGAAGGAGCTGGACGGCATTAAGTTCCAGAATGTTCTGGACGGTGAAATCACCAAGGCCAAGGGCAAGAATGCCAAGGCAATCACTGCTCTGTTGGACGTTGAAACCCTGAGAGGCAGCGAAAATCAGCAGGAAGCTATCAATGCCGCACTGGAGGCCCTGAAGAAGGACAGCGGCTATCTCTTCGAGGAAGAGAAGACACCTCCCCCTTATTCCCGTGGTGCCGGTACTGGCACTCAGCTCCCGGAGAAGGCAGGCTCTTTGGCCGATGCTCTTCGGGAAAAATTCAACAAGTAATACGAAAGGAAGTATAAAACTATGGCAATTACTCTTGCAGAAGCAAAGGTCGGCATGGCCGACAAGGTAGATCAGCAGATCGTTGACATGTTCCGTCGCAGCTCCCTGCTGCTGGATCAGATGACCTTCGATAACTGCATTTCCCCCGGCACCGGTGGTAGCACCCTGGCTTACGGCTATATTCAGCTGAAGTCTCCCTCCACCGCTGCTGTTCGTACTATCAACTCTGAGTACACTCCCGGGGAGGCAAAGCGCGAGAAGAAGACCACCAATGCGGTGATCATGGGCGGCTCCTTCCAGCTGGACCGTGTGCTGCAGAACACCTCCGGTGCTGTTGATGAGCTGGCTTTCCAGGCCGAGCAGAAAATCAAGGCAACCGCCAACTATTTCCACCATGAGGTGATCAACGGCACCCAGAGCACTACCTTCGACGGCCTGAAGGCTCTGCTGGCCGGTACCGAGAATGAGTTCACCAGCGCAACCAGCCTGGCAACCTCCGCAGAACTCGACGAGAACTACAACGCATTCCTGGATGAGATGGATGCGCTGGTAGGCGCATTGGACGGCAACGCATCCATGCTGCTGATGAACAATTCCATGCTGATCAAGCTGCGTTCCATTGCCCGCCGCGCTGGCTACTACGAGCGTTCCAAGGACGACTTCGGCCGCACCGTTGAGACCTACAACGGCATTCCCATGGTGGATATGGGTAAGTACTACAACGGCGAGGAGTCTGTGGATGTGGTGGCTACCGAAGGCGGCAAGACTGCTATCTATGCAGTTTCCCTGGGTTTGGATGGTTTCCACGGCATTTCTCCCACCGGTGATGGCGTTATCCACTCCTACATGCCCGACCTGAACGCACCCGGCGCTGTTAAGACCGGTGAAGTCGAGCTGGTTGCAGGCGTGGCACTGAAGAACACCCTGAAGGCTGCTGTCCTGAAGGATATCGTCATCGGCGCTGCCCAGGTAGATGCCGGCGATGGAGATGCCGGCGATGGAGATGCCGGCGACGAAGGCGCAGAATAATCCTGTAAGAAAGGAGCAGGCCCATGGTTTCTTATGACTTCTATTTGAACGAATACCACGGCAGCTCTGTCTCCGAGGAACACTGGCCCGTGCTGGAGCAGGAAGCCTCTGCTAAACTCAGCCAGTATAAGCGCAGATATACCGTCACTGCCTCGGAGGAAAACTCCGAGGCTATGGCGGTCTGCGCCATGGCGGAGACGCTAGACTACTTTGATGAACTGCTGAATTGTAATGTCGCGGTACAGTCGGCATCTGTAGGATCTGTATCTGTTACTTATGATAATTCAGCAAAGGCTGTGGATATCAGCCCAAAGGGTAAGGAAAAGGAACTGTACCGAACAGCATGTCTGTATCTCGATATTTATCGGGGGGTGTGTTGATGCGGGTTCGAAGACTAGGCTGCCCTATCGACTACAGCAAACTGTGCAAGCAAACAGTGACCGTTTACCACAAGTTAGGAGAAACCATCACCCGGACGGAACACACTAATGCATTTCTTGAGTTCAAAAAAACGCAGAATGTAGACAAGACAGCACGGAAGGAAGCTAATTCCTTCCTTCTTGTCGTTCCAGGCGATGTCCAAACGGTCTTTGTCGGCGACAAGGTGCTGGAGGGCTCCGGCCCGGAAATCTCTATGGATAAATGGGCTGCGTTTAATCCCAAGGAAGTACCGCAACTGCTGACTGTGTCTTACGCTGATCCAAAGAAATACGACGGTGTACTGGTCCATACGGAGGCCGGAGGATGATCTTTAAAGTTAAATTGAATCTTCCCAATGCCACGGAAATTATCCGGTCACAAGGTCTTGGAGAAGGCGGAGATGTGCAGCGGTACCACACAGCGAATGTCTTGAAACGGATCAAACGATACATGCCAGATGTATCCGGCGCTTTATATAAGATGACAGTAGCACAAACAGACATTAACAAGCCTGAAATCGTTACTGTCGCGCCTCAAGCTGGATATTTATACCGAGGGAAAAAGATGGTAAACGCCAAGACCGGCAAAGGCCCTGCTTTGATCCCCGGTGTAGGCTATCGTTATCGTTACGGTACGATCCTCAAGGCAACCAGTGAACCGCTGAGCTACACGAAAACAAAAAACCCAATGGCTGGCCCTGCGTGGGATAAGGCCTTAATTGCTCATGAAGGAGACGCCATTGTTGCGGATCTGCAAGGATATGTCGATAGGAGGTAAGCGTTATGAGCGATTTGGAAAAAATGCGCAATTGGATACAGACATATCCAAAGCACGAGATGATTGCTGCTTTTTCTGTTGACCTTATTGATCAGATCCCATTCAAGGGGAGCATTGCTCCTTCTGGTTTGGTTGAGATTTCACGAAGCGAAGACATACTGGGTAACGTTACCGTAAGTAATCAGTACAACTTTGGCTTGTACTATGCATTTCGCAAAGCTCCGGACGATGATATTGACGCCACAAAGAATGCTGAGTGGTTAATGGATTTCCAGAAATGGATCCAAGAACAGTCTGCACTCCGTAAAGCGCCCATTTTCGGAGATGAACCGGCCAAAGAGCGCATTTCTGCGCAGAATGGCAGCATCTATGACGCAACGGAGGACGGCACCGCCATTTATATGGTCCATCTGTCTGTGAGCTTTACAAAAAACTATGTTTTATGAGGTGAAACAAATGGCAAAAATTGAACGCAAGTACTTGGCGCATTTTATTAATGCTGCTAAGCCTGGCAGCGAAGCTGTATATGAGCGCTTGGGCAGCGACCTCGAGGAGTTCAGCCCCGAAATGGCAGCCCAGGTAGAGACTAAGAAGAACATTCTGGGCGAATCTTCCGTTCTGATCTCTGGCTATGAGAAGACTGCTTCTGTTGAGCCCTTCTATGCGCAGACTGGCTCTGCACTGTTTGAACGTCTGCAGGAAATCATCGACGGCGACCTGACTCTGGATGATCTGAAGGCAGAGGTAGTGGATGTAAAGCTGTGGGAAGCTGAATCCGAAGGCGTTTATCCTGCAATCAAGGAGACCGTCTATATCGAGGTTACCAGCTACGGCGGTGACACCACCGGCTATCAGATCCCCTTTACCATTCACTATACCGGCGAGAAGGTTAAGGGCACTTTCAACGTATCCACCAAGACCTTTACTGCGGCTTAAAGAATTGGCTCCCCTGTTTAGGGGAGCCTTATTTCACAGGAGGAGTTACATATGCAGAAGATTTACAGGGTAGATACTGAGAGTATGACCTTTACTTTTACGGATGCCGACGATGAGCAGTTTGCGTTCTTTAAACTGAACCCTACCGACCCGCGCATTTTGGGAAAGTGTAAGGACATGGCGACCGTGTTCTCAGATGTTCCCGAAACCATAAAGACCCATCAGCAGTGGGAGGAGTTCGTTGAGGATAAGTTTTGTAAGTTCCTGGGATATGACTGCCGCAAGACTTTGTTCGGCCGCATTGCAGCAACCGACATTATGAAGGACGGTCGGCCCTTTGCTTCCCATGTGCTTGACGTGATGATCGCGCATGTTGGTCCTGAAATCAAGCGCCGCCATGCGGAGAACATGGCTCGGCACTTGGCCAAGTACTCCAAATGATGAGTCGCTGGGAACTCCCTAAGACGCTGAACGTCGGTGGGCGGGATTATCTCATCCGGTATCAATTTACGGCAATCCTGGACATCCTGTCAGCCTACAGCGACCCGGAACTGGATGATGAAGAGAAGACAGAAGTAATGCTGGCGATTCTTTACCCAGACTATCCACAGATACCACAGGAACACCTGTCAGAAGCGGTGCGCAAGGGTTGTGAGTTTATCGATTGTGGGCAAAAGCGCGATGACAAACCAAGACCAAAATTGATGGACTGGGATCAGGATGCGGACATCATTATCCCGGAAATCAACAAAGTTGCAGGAATGGAAATAAGAGCAAACCCAGAGCTCCATTGGTGGACGTTCTGGGGGTTTTTTATGTCTATCGGCGACGGCTTGTTTGCATCTGTGCTCCATGTTCGGAGGAAAAAGAGAAACGGAAAGAAACTGGATAAGTGGGAGGAAGAGTTCTACAGAGAAAATATGTCTTTGGTAGATCTGCGTTCTCCTGAATCCGAAGAAATAAAAGCGGAAAAGGCCGCGCTTCTAAAAATGTTAGACGGTGGTGAGTAAATGGGGAAATCAGACACGGGTGTAATCATCAGCACCAAACTTGATACAGAGGACATCAAAAAAGGTGCTGAGGAAATAAAAGAAGAGCTTGAAGACGTCAAAGAAGAGGTCGAAGGCGTTGGTGAAAACTCAGAAAAGGCAGGCGACGCTATTGGCGGTGAGCTTGTTACAGGCTTTAAGAAACTGGGAAAAGCGATTGCTGCGGCCAAAATTGCTGAAAAACTATATGAGTTTGGCAAGGAAGCTGTCAAGTTAGGCTCAGACCTGGAAGAAGTTCAGAATGTGGTTGATGTCACATTCGAGACTATGAGCGATAGCGTAAATAAATTTGCCAAGGATGCACAGAAATCTGCCGGCCTGTCTGAAAAGATGGCTAAGCAGTATGTAGGTACATTCGGCGCTATGGCTGATTCCTTCGGCTTTACCGAGCTAGAAGCCTATGAGATGTCTACTGCATTAACGCAGCTGACAGGCGATGTGGCGTCTTTCTATAACCTCTCCCAGGATGAAGCAATGAACAAACTGAAAGGTGTGTTCACCGGCGAAACGGAGGCGTTGAAGGAACTTGGTGTTGTCATGACCCAGGCGGCCCTTGACAACTATGCTCTTGCCAATGGCTTCGATAAGACCACGGATTCTATGACAGAGCAGGAAAAGGTAGCTTTGCGCTATCAGTTTGTCATGGATCAGCTGTCTGCAGCGTCCGGTGACTTTGTAAGAACCCAGGAGGGCTGGGCGAACCAGAGCAGAATTCTGTCCTTGCAGTGGGAAAGTCTGATGGCAACCGTTGGCACCGGCCTGATTGATGTGCTTTCGCCTGGTATCGAGTTTTTGAACAACAAGGCACTCCCTAAGTTAAATGAATTTGCAGATGAATTTGCGAAAGCAATGGATCCTACTCCTTCGGAGAAGTTGCGCAAAAGCCTAAATAGCTTTGAGGATGCAATTGAATCCTCTAACAAAAAATTTGCAGAGACTTCTCAGACTGTCGAAGCGAATGCCAGACTGGCAGATCGGTATAAGGATAGACTAGATAAACTGGAAAAGGCAGGTTTGGATACGGCTGCATCTCAGCAAGAATACGCAGCGATTGTTGAGTATTTGAATGAGATTTATCCGGAACTGAACTTAAAGATCAATGAGCAGACCGGTTTGCTCGACGCCAACAGCGCGGCTCAGTTACAGAATCTCGATGCGATGAAGCAGCGCGCCTTACTGGCTGCACAAGAAGCTCAGCACACGGCACAGTTGGACGCATGGGCACAGGCTTCCGTCGCTGTCACAAATGCCGAGGTATCACTGATACAGGTACAGGAGCAAAAGGGCAGCTTAATTGATGAAATTACATCCAAAACCGGCAAAAATATCGATGAGCTTTATAGGCTTTATACCGCCCAAAAGCAGCAGGAATCTGCAATGCAATCGGGCAACGAAGCTTTCGCAGCAGGCACAGCAATTGCTAACTTGCTGACGGGTTCTGTTTCAAGCCTTACAAAAGAAGAGATGGATCTGCTTGAACAGATCATGTCCTTGGATGGCGAAGAAAAGTCGCTAAATAAAACCATCAAAGAAGGCCAAAAGACCGTTGATAGTTACGATAAAGAACTGGAAAGGCTTGGGGACACACTCGATGAAACGGGTGATAAAGCAGGCGAATTCGCAGAAGGACAGGACGAAGTTACGGCTGCCCAGGAGAAAGCTACCCAGGCTGTTGAAAAAACTAACGCTACCTTGGAAGAACTGGAAACGGAATATGCAAATGCCATGGAATCCGCCAGATCCTCCATTGATTCGCAAGTTGGTCTGTACGATGAATTGGTCGTAAAGAGCGATAAGTCCGCCTCCGACATCATCAAGAACTGGGAAAGCCAGCGGGTGGCCTTCGATAATTACAAGTCCAATCTGGAAAAGGCTATCGATATGGGCCTGGATGAAGCACTGGTTAAACAGCTGTCCGATGGCTCCAAGGAATCCATGGCTATTCTGGACGAGTTCGTAAACGGCACAGATATCAGCGTAGATGATATTAATGCCGCGTTCAAAAAGACAGAGGAATCCAAAGAAACGGTATCTGCTACCATGGCCGACATCCAGACGGATATGAGTGAAAAGCTTTCTGAGCTGGAGAGTTCTGTCTCAGATTCGTGGGGAGACATGGCCTATGACGTAAAAATTGCAATTCAAGAAATGCAGCGCTCAATTGACAGCCTTAAGGGTAAGACAGTTACGCTGCAAATTAACACTAAAAATGTATCAAGCGGTTCAAGCGGCGGCAAGGGCGCAGTAACAAACACGCCGGTTCCCTTCAGTTTGGAAAGAACAAGCGTCCCGTATCTTGCAAGCGGTGCGGTTATTCCTCCCAATGCTCCGTTTATGGCTGTCCTGGGTGATCAGAGGCATGGTACAAACGTGGAAGCACCCCTGTCCACCATCCAGGAAGCTGTTTCCAATGTAGTGGAAGGTGCGATTCTGTCCGGCTTTGCTGCCATGATCAAGGAACAGAAGGCTACGCAGGAGATTCTCAAGAACATTGAAATCGGCGATACGGTGATTGGACAGGCAGTCGACCGTTACAACGAAATGAATAACATTATTCGGGGAGGTTCCGTATGACATTATGTGAAGAATATAAGATTGACGGGACTCCGGTAGTGGCACCTGATGCGGAAGTGGAAATGACCAGAAAAGATGTGGAGGCAGCGGATACCGGAAAGGATGAAAGCGGTGTTCTCCACAGATTTCTGCTCCGCAGCAAGGTTAGAGCCTGGAAGTTTAGCTATACGCATCTAACAAAGGACGAATATCGATATATGGAGGACCTGTTAACCGGAAAGGCATCTTTCCAGTTTGCTTTTCCACAGGAAAACGGAACAACCGGAATCTGCACTGCATATTGCACAGGCAGCTCCGTGGCGATTCGGAATATTCGAACCGGACTATATAGCGGGTATTCTTTTGAAATCATTGAATGCTAGGGGGTGGTAGCTTGCTTAAGACAGTGATCGTGCTGGCGAACGGCACGCAGATCAGTTCCGGAACCGGTGGTGTTGCGGTAGAAAGCGCTACCATCAAGCATCAAGTAAACAGTGCTGCCTTGCTGACATTGGGATCCACATGTGCAGCAATGCTGGATGTAAAGTTCAAAGCAAAGGAAGGATCTTTGCATTTGTCTGAAGGAGAGGAAATCACCGCTTATAAAGAAGCGGCAGATGGGATCATACATCTGATCGGACGATTTACCCTCCAAAAGCCTACCCGCCCCAGCGCAAACAGCTTGCGCATCACCGCCTACGACCGCGTAACATGGCTGGATAAGGATCTGTCTGCTTGGCTTGCCGGCTTGGATGGATGGCCTTATTCCCTCTATACCCTTGCTGGAATGGTCTGCAACGCCTGCGGACTGATCCTGGCAAACAGCAGTATCCCGAACGGCGATTACCAGGTGCAGAAGTTTTCGGCCCAGGGTATTACCGGTAGAAAACTCATGCAGTGGATAGGCGAAGCGGCAGGTAGGTTCTGCCGGGCAACGCCAGAGGGAAAAATCGAATTTGCATGGTATGAACCGTCCGGCGTGGAGATCACTCCGGGCGGTGACCGTTTCTATTATCAGAACGGCCTTACCTACGAAGATTATCAGGTTGCCCCCATTGAAAAAGTGCAGATCAAACTGACTCAGGACGATGTGGGCGTAACTTGGCCCAACGAGGCGGGTGAAAAGAACACTTATGTAATCTCGGGCAATTACCTTTTGACTACATCCTCCACAGCGGCGCTGCAGCCGGTCGCACAAACCCTTTATGAGCAGCTGAAGAATGTGACCTATACTCCGTGCAAGGTCCAGATTCCTGCCGGTCTGGACCTGCAGGCCGGTCATACTGTGCAGATTACCGATCGGAACGGCAAGACCTTTACATCCTATGTGATGACCAAGACTATTGCAGGGCAGCGCGAGACCCTGGAATGCACCGGCAGCCATAGGCGCGATAGCACCGCTGTGGTGAACAGCCAGAGTTTTGAAGCACTATCCGGTAAGATGTTGGAGATCCAGAAAAGCGTTGAGGGATTTTCCATCACAGCCAGTGAGGTCAAGAGCAGTGCGATCTATTCCACAGTAGACGAGTTCTATTTGTCCATATCTCCCAGCTTTCTCAGTGGCGGCGCTTGGAGCACGGAACGGCCTCAATGGACAGACGGCATGTATTTGTGGTTCCGATCTAAAGTGACAAAAGGCGACGGCACCGTGTCTTACACGCCATCCGAAAATGGTGTGTGCATTACCGGCAACACCGGTGCACCGGGCGCACCCGGAAACGACGGCGCGGACGCTATTGTTTGCCGCATTGACAGCACTACTGGCTACACATTCAAGGAAGGCGAAACATCAACGCTGACCGCCAGGATCTTTGTTGGGCAAGAAGAAATCGACCCCAACGGTGATATGGAATACACATGGTACAGAAGTGTCGATGGTGGAACTTATCAAGCCTTTGCCCGCGGAAAAGTCATTACATTCAGTGAAAACTCATACGGCAATTACGCCGACATTTATTTTACAACCGAAGGTGGAGAGATTGCCTACGATGATATCACCTTGGAGAACGGTGTAATGACCATTCGCTCGTTGGTAAATGCACCTGTACAGAACGGCGATGTTCTGACCATTGCATAAGGAGGCGTGGTAATGCCAAATCTAAAAATTAACAATACAACCTACTCCGGGGTCAACGAGGTTCACATTCCCCTTACCACTGGTAACGGTAAGGGTGAGTTTGCTTACATCAGTTCTGAAGTGCCGCAAATTAAAGCGAACGGAATCCATGACGTAAAGCATTATGGGTCTGTGAGTGTTGACGTTCCAAGTGAAGAGCCTAGCATTGAACCGCTTACAATAACAGAAAATGGAACATATAGCCCGCCTAGCGGCATACATGGTTACGCTCCTGTTGTGGTTAAGGTTCCAATTCCGGATAACTACATTATACCTAGCGGCACACTGACTATCAGGAACAATGGTACTCACAACGTCACGCAGTATGCTTCTGTAAACGTAAATGTACCTGCAAGTGGCGTACAGCTGCCTAATCTTACGAATCCTGGTACTGCTTCTGATATGTTAAGCGGCAAGCAATTGATTGATGAAAATGGCAATGTAGTTACCGGTAATATTGCAAACAGAGGGGCTATGAACAGAATTGTGGATGGTATCAATACCACAAGCGTTTCTGTAAATGCCGGTTATTATTCTGGTGGATCTGTCACATTTGACAGCTCGGCCATTGAAGCGTTGCTCGATGCACTTTAAGGAGGTACGGAAATGAGTATTGAAACAAGTGTTGCACGTATAGCTGGTGAAATTCAGTCACAGGCTGACTTAATCCAGCAGATCAAGACCGCACTCGAAGGTAAGGCTGCTGGCGGTGGTATAGTGCTCCCAACCTTGACCAATCCCGGTAATGCTGGGGATTTGGCAATGGGCAAGCAACTGATCGACCAGGAAGGAAAAATCGTCACAGGTACTGGCTTGGTGGCTGGCGGCGGCTTTATTTATCCCGAAGGTGCTTTTGCCCCCGTTACTTCCTTTACTGATGGCAAGCAGTACGCTTTGGTGGCTATGATCGGTGGGGTTCGCCGTTATATCAACACAACCACTTATAACAACTACACCATGAACGCAACGCAAATCGCTATTGAGGAAGATGCAGGAGATTATGTTATTTTTGGAGCAACTCCGGCATTGTTCACAGCGGTAGCAAGCGGAAACGGTTTCTTGTTGCAGAACGGGACTAACTATCTGCATGGTACATCTTCCGGCGGTACAGCTTTGAGAGTGAGCACCACACAGGCAGTATGGACAGTGGATGCTTCCGAAACAGGTGGGTTTGCTGCGGGGAAATACAATGCAAAAGAAGATGTAAATGCTGTTTGGTTGTTTAACACTTCGGGAGGCTACGACTGGAGTATCAAGTATGAAACTGCCGGCAGCTTCGGTTATGACCGAAATGGTCGTGATAATACATATTCCACTGGCTTTACTCCCTTTGTTCTGTATGAGCTTGTCGAGGGCGAAGGTACTGTCAGCCCCATCGTTGATACTTCCGATGCAAATGTCACAGAGGATAAAATGCTGGCCGGTTACTCTGGCTATGCAAACGGCAGAAAGGTCAACGGTGGCATTGAGTTACAGAGTAAAACCGTAACGGCAAACGGCACAGTAACCCCGGATGCTGGCCATCTCTTGTCCAGCGTTCTTGTTAATGTTCCTACTGGTGGTTCCACTGGTTCCGTTATCAAGACAGGCACTACTACCAGTAGAACGATTGCAACCGGTCTTTCCAGCATCAAAGAATTCTTCATCTACAAAGAAACGTTGACTGCCACAGGCTTGATCCATCTCCATTACAGCGCAGATGGCGGAACTTCTTATATGTATGCTTCAGCGTGGAGCACACAGAATTACGGCACAAAGACGATTGCAAACGGCACAACTGCGGCAACGGTAAACGGTGGGAGTATCACACTTCCCAGCAATACGGCAACGCAGGGCGGTTTGTCCAGCGGTGTTACCTACAAATGGGTTGCTGTTGGTACTGAGTAAAGGAGGAAAACTATGAGTACGCCTATTTGTAAGGCGTTGCCCTGTTGGGTAGTGCGTTTCTCATTAAAGGGGTGAGTAAATGATATATACGAGCGCACCCGTTCGATTCAATAAAGCTTTAGACGGCACATCGCAGTATTTCCATGTGAGATATTCGGACGATGGCAAAACATTCACAAGCAATGGCGGCAAAACGCTGGGCAAGTGGATGGGAACTTGCGTTGATAATTCCGAATCTGCTCCAGCAGATTTCAACGCTTATGATTGGCGCAAGATCGTTGGTGAGGATGGTAAAAACGGCATTGACGGCGTTGACGGAACCGATGGTAAATCCAGCTATTTCTTCGTTAAATTTTCAGCAAATGCGAACGGCAATCCAATGACCGAAGCGCCGGACAGCAACACAAAATACATGGGTGTCTGCTCCACCACCTCACCGACCGCGCCGACAAGCTACACCGCGTATAAGTGGACGCAGTGTCGGGGCAACGACGGCGAAGATGGCGAACCCGGCACAGATGGAAAAACTTCCTATTTGCATATCAAGTATTCTGATGATGGTGGTTTGACATTTACATCAAACAACGGCGAAACGGTTGGAAAGTATTTAGGCCTGTGTGCGGACTACACTGCAGCCGACCCGTTAGATGTTGGTAGGTATAAATGGTCATTGATCAAAGGCGAAGACGGTGCTCCCGGAAAACCCGGTGAAGATGGCACAAGCGTCAAAATTCTTGGCTCTTATGATAGCCTGGCACAATTAAAGGCTGCTCATCCTACCGGTAATATTGGTGACGGCTATTTGGTTAACGGCGATTTACATATATGGGATGGTGTTGAATGGGAGAATGTCGGCACAATTCAAGGCCCGGCCGGTGCAGATGGTGTCGGTATTGAATCCACACATTGCACCTATCAAGCGAGCAATAGCGGCACGACCGTACCAACAGGAGCGTGGTTATCTTCTGTTCCCCCGGTTGGGGCAGGACAGTTCTTGTGGACAAGAACAATAATCCATTACACGGACGGAAGTTCGTCCACAAGCTATTCTGTTGGATACACAGGTAGCGATGGAACCCCTGGCGAACCGGGTGCAGATGGAAGAACTTCTTATTTACATATCAAATACTCCGACGACGGTCAGACCTTTACTGCTAACAACGGAGAAGACTTGGGCGCATGGATTGGAACTTTAGTTGACTTTGTTAAAGAAGATTCTATGAACTTCAACGATTACACATGGAAGAAGTTCACGGAAGATGTTGACGAAGAACTTGGAAACCTTGACCAGAACCTTGAGTCCATCCGAGAATCTGTAGGTAAGCTGGTTGTCGATGATGAGTGGATTCGTGGTAGTGTTAGATCGTTGGAAGAACTTGTGGATATTGCCAACGGAAAAATTTTGGAAACAAACGAGCGAGTTGGCACACTAGAACTGACGGATAGGGATTTCAACCTAAAATTTGAGAAGATCACCAACGACGGTGTTGCCAAAGTCAGCAATACAACGGGTACTTTCAACGAAGATGGTTTGGAAATTGACAACACAGACAGCCCTACGAAAACGCAAGTCACCCCAGACGGTATGACCGTTTATAAAAAAAATGCTAACAACGAACAATCGGAAGTTCTGACAGCCAAAAGCGATGGTGTCGATGCTACGAACCTGCACGCAAAAACATATTTGATTATTGGTGGCAGAAGCCGTTTTGAAAATTACGGAAGCAACCGCACAGGCTGCTTCTGGATTGGAGGCGAATAAAATGGCAAGCGGAACAATTACATTAACCAGAAATTCAACTGGTGTTTATCTAATCGGACAAATTGTTTGGAGCAGTGTCAGCAATGGCACAGAAGCCAATTCTTCAGAAGTAACGGCAACTCTGCGACTGCAAAGAGACGCAGCGAACACCACAACCGGTACATTCCAGGGAACATTTACTGTCGGCAGTGTTAGCGAAACGATCAGTTGGTATGGATCTCTTCCCAGCCGCACTTGGGTCACCATTAAAACAATTACCACAACAGTTAATCACAGTGCCAACGGTACTGGCAGCTGTTATTTATACGCAAAGATCAACGGCCCCGGTGCAACTACTATGGAAGGAACCTATGTTAGTGGTTCTCAAACGGTAACTCTGGATACGATTCCAAGACATGCAACACTCACAGCTGCCCCTAATTTCAACGATGAAGAAAATCCAAAGATCACATATTCTAATCCCGCGGGAAACAGTGTGACCTCCCTGGAAGCCTGTATTTCTCTGGATGGATCAGATGATGATGTTGCCTACAGAAGTATAAGCAAGACGGGAACCAGCTACACCTTTTCCTTAACTGAGTCAGAACGAAATGTCTTGAGAGCGGCAACAACGAATGCTAACAGCAGAACAGTCAGATTTTTCGTTCGTTCAACGATCGGAGGCAGTACTGACAGATCATCTTTGACCAGAACCTTCACAATCAAAGACCCCAATCCCACGATCAATCCGACGATCACAGATAGCAATGATGCCACATATGCACTGACGGGTAATCTCAGTAAGCTCGTAAGGTATTACAGTAATGCGGCGATCACCATCGGTGCAGCCGCTGTGAAACAGGCGACACTACAAAGCCAAAAAGTCACCTGCGGCAATAAGAGCTTAACAGCAAATGGTACCATTAACGCTGTAGAGAAAAATAGCTTTGTATTTACCGCAACAGACAGCCGTGGTAATACCACCACGAAAACGGTAACACCGTCTTTTGTGAACTACATTAAACTGACCTGCAATCTATCAAATAATATGCCAGACGCTGGTGGCGACATGGCGGTAAAGGTCAGCGGCAACTACTTCAACGGCTCCTTTGGTGCAAGGAACAACAGTCTGACAGTCTATTATCGCTATAAGCCTCTCGGAGGTTCTTACATAATTGATTGGACAGCCATGTCTGTGACCACCAGCACAAGTTCCTATACCGCAACAGCAAATGTAACCGGGCTTGATTATCAGACATCCTATGTGTTTGAGGCTTATGCGGTTGATGCCCTTGCCACGGTCTATTCTGCGTCAAAAACCGTTAAGGCCGCCCCTGTTTTTGATTGGAGCGAGAATGACTTCCAGTTCCATGTGCCTGTCTACGATCAAACGGGTGCTTTGATTGGAAACAGCGCAGCCGAATGGCAGAATCCTCCAATGAACATGGGCGTGGAGTACCGCACTACGGAGC
>JAZSQH010000078.1:0-9488 GCA_045537865.1 Faecousia sp.
CGAGGCCGGTGAGGATATCGAGCTTAACGCCCTCGCCCATCTTAGCCATAGCCTCGGTGCCCTTGCCCACGACCTTATATATAATGGTAAGCTTATCGTCATTTACATCGCACACGGAGATGGGCCTTCTCAGATAAAAACCATCCAGCTTGATATTCACAAACTGGCCGGGGGCTGTGATATGAGAAACATCACCGGAAAGTGTCATTTTATAGACATTTTCCGTGAGTTTCTTGTTTTCAACAATGCTAAAAATTGACTGTTTCATAAACCCTCTTATGCATCAATGGTGGAGATCGTCAGCGTAGTCTCCTCCAAAACATCCAGCAGAACACGGACAGTGTCCAGCGCCGTAAAGATGGTGACATTGTTTTCTGTTGCCATCAGACGGATCTGATGACCGTCACTTCTGCCATCCTCAGCACCGGGATCACGGGTGTTGATAACATAGGCAATATGACCCTGACGCATTGCATCCGGGATCTCCTCGCTGCCATCGCTGATCTTGCCCAGAATATGGGTGCGGATACCGTTGCTCTTCAGGAATTTCGCAGTACCCTCAGTAGCCTCGATATTAAAGCCCAGGTTGTAGAACCGACGGATCAGAGGCAGTGCCTCTTCCTTGTCCTTGTCTGCGATGGTGGCAAACACAGTGCCGTAATTCTGCAGATGCATACCGGATGCCTGCAGTGCCTTATACAGCGCACGGTTAAGCTTATCGTCATAGCCGATAGCTTCACCGGTGGATTTCATTTCCGGAGACAGATAAGCGTCCAGACCACGGAGCTTATTGAAGGAGAATACAGGCACTTTGACGTACCAACGCTTCTTCTCATCCGGGTAAATATCAAAGATACCCTGTTCCTTCAAGCTTCTGCCCAAAATAACCTCAGTAGCAATATCCGCCAGACTGTAGCCGGTGGCCTTGGAAAGGAACGGCACAGTACGGGAGGAACGAGGGTTGACCTCGATGATAAACACATTGTCATCGTTGTCCACGATGAACTGAATGTTGTAAAGACCTACAATGCCGATGCCCAAACCCAGTTTCTTGGCATACTGCAGGATGGTGCCACGCACCTTGTCAGAAATAGAGAATGTGGGATACACACTGATAGAGTCACCGGAGTGGACACCGGTACGCTCGACCAGTTCCATGATACCGGGAACAAAGACGTTGATGCCGTCGCAGATCGCGTCAACTTCCACTTCCTTGCCCTGGATATACTTATCCACCAGCACCGGCTTATCCTCGTCGATCTCAACGGCAGTTTTCAGATAGTGACGCAGCTGATCCTCGTTGGCAACGATCTGCATTGCTCTGCCGCCCAACACGAAGCTTGGACGCACCAGCACGGGGTAACCGATCTCAGCTGCAGCTGCAATACCGTCCTCTATCTTGGTGACAGCCTTGCCCTTGGGCTGGGGAATGTTCAGTTCAGAGAGGATCTTTTCGAACATATCCCGGTTCTCTGCGCGCTCGATGGCTGCGCAGTCTGTACCGACGATCTTAACACCACGATCCATCAAAGGCTGTGCGAGGTTGATGGCAGTCTGACCGCCCAGAGAGGCAACTACGCCCTCCGGCTTCTCAAACTCGATGATGTTCATCACATCCTCCGGTGTCAGAGGCTCAAAGTACAGCTTGTCCGCAGTGGTGTAGTCTGTAGAAACGGTTTCGGGGTTATTGTTGATAATAATTGCCTCGTAACCGGAGTTCTTGATGGTGCTGACAGCATGGACGGTAGAATAGTCAAATTCCACACCCTGACCGATACGGATGGGGCCTGCGCCCAGCACTACAATCTTTTTCTTGTCTGTCAGACGGGACGCATTTTCTCCGTTGTAGGTAGAATAGAAATAGGGAATATATGCGCCGGTATGGCAGGTATCCACCATTCTGAATGACGGGAAAATATTGTTTTCCTTGCGGAAGTTATAAACATCCAGCTCGCCGCAATTCCACATACGGGCAATATACTTATCACTAAAGCCCATTTTCTTTGCTTCTACCAACGCAGGCAGATCCCGTACCTTTACACGGAGCTTTTCCTCCATGTCCACAATACGCTTGATGGACTCCAGGAAGAAGGGTGTGATCTGTGTAATTTCGTGCAGCTTTTCGATAGAAACACCGTGGTATGCCAATTCAGCAATGGCAAAGATATTGTCGGAGCGGAATGTCTTGATATACTCCAGCAGCTCCTCCACGGTCATATTATCGAACTTGGAATGGTAGATATGATTTGCGCCGATCTCCAGAGAGCGGATGCCCTTCAAAAGTGCTTCTTCCAGGTTAGAGCCGATGCCCATAACCTCGCCGGTAGCCTTCATCTGTGTGCCCAGCAGGTTGGATGCTGCCGTAAACTTATCGAAGGGGAATCTGGGCAGCTTGGCGATCACATAGTCCAGCTTGGGTTCGAAAGCCGCATTGGTATTGGCGATCTTGATGTCCTCCAGCGCCATGCCAACTGCGATCTTGGCAGTCACACGGGCGATGGGATAACCGGAAGCCTTGGATGCCAGCGCAGAGGAACGGGACACTCTGGGGTTGACCTCAATGAGGTAGTACTCACTGGAATGGGGATTCAGGGCAAACTGCACGTTACAGCCACCCTCGATTTTCAGCTCACGAATGATCTTGATAGCAGAATCATTAAGCATTTTCAGATCGTGGTCATTCAGGGTCATGATGGGCGCAACAACGATAGAGTCACCGGTATGCACACCTACGGGGTCGATGTTTTCCATGCCGCAAATGGTGATGGCATGGTCGTTGGAGTCACGCATGACTTCAAATTCGATTTCCTTATAACCCTTAACGCTCTTTTCAATCAGCACCTGATGCACGGGAGAGAGCTTAAATGCATTCGTGCCAACTTCGATCAGCTCTTCCTCGTTATAAGCAAAACCGCCGCCGGTGCCACCCAAAGTAAAGGCGGGGCGCAGCACAACGGGATAGCCGATCCGTTCTGCAGCTTCCTTTGCCTCCTCCAAAGAATAGGTGATCTCAGAAGGGATGACCGGCTCGCCGATCTGCTCGCACATCTGCTTGAACAGTTCTCTATCCTCGGCACGCTCAATGGAAGCGCTGCTGGTGCCCAGCAGTTCTACATTACACTCTTTCAGAACACCTTTCTTTTCCAGCTGCATAGCCAGATTCAGACCGGTCTGACCGCCCAAGCCGGGAATGATGGCATCGGGGCGCTCGTAACGGAGGATCTTGGCGATATACTCCAGAGTCAAAGGCTCCATGTAGACCTTATCCGCAATGGTGGTATCGGTCATGATTGTGGCGGGGTTAGAGTTGCACAGAACAACCTCATAGCCCTCCTCTTTCAACGCAAGACATGCCTGCGTACCGGCATAGTCAAATTCAGCTGCCTGACCGATCACGATCGGGCCGGAGCCGATGATCAAAACTTTCTTAATATCTGTTCTCTTTGCCATTATGATTCCTCCTCATTACTTACGAAAAACGACTCTGCCATCGCAGACCGTCAATACACATTCGCCTGCCAGCTTCCACCCGGCAAAGGGGGTTGCTTTGCCCATGGACAAAAAGTCCGCCGGGTCAACTGTTATTTCTTTGCTCAAATCCCACACTGTAAAGTCATTTCCCAGCGGGATGTTAAACCGTTTTCTAGGGTTGATCGCCAGTAATTCGATCAGCTTTTCCTGTGTGATCACACCCGGCTTTACCAAGTGGGTGTACAGCACCGGGAATGCGGTTTCGATACCCACCACGCCAAATGCGCTGCCAGGCAGACCCTTGGACTTTTCCTCTGCGCTGTGGGGCGCATGGTCGGTGGCAATCATATCGATGGTGCCATCCACAACACCGGCAACCAGCGCCTGCCGGTCAGCCTCGCTGCGGATGGGTGGATTCATACGGAATCGACCGTCCTCCTGCAGATCCATATCGTTCATAACCAAGTAGTGGGGCGCAGTTTCGCAGGTGACATCCACTCCCCTGGCTTTCGCCTGACGGATCAGCTCCACGCTTTCCTTTGTAGAGATATGACACACATGGTACTTGCAGCCGGTCTCCTCCGCAAGACGGAGATCCCGATCTATTTGTTCATACTCACTGGCGCTGCAGATACCCTTGTGATCATGCAGTTTTGCATACTCACCATCGTGGATATAGCCACCGTGGAGCAGGTCATTGACCTCACAATGGGCAACGATCATTTTGCCCAGCTTTTTCGCCCGCAGCATCGCCTGCCGCATCATGTCCTCGCTCTGCACGCCTTTGCCGTCATCGGAGTATGCGATCACATCTGCCGCCATGCCCTCCAGATCTGCAAATTCCTCGCCCTGCTCCCCTACCGTAATTGCACCGTAAGGGTACACATGGATCACCGCATTGTCACGAATCAGATCCAACTGTTCCTGCAAATGCGCCACAGAATCGGGAACGGGATTCAGATTCGGCATGGTGCAAACGGCTGTGTAGCCGCCACGAGCCGAAGCTTTGCTGCCGGTCTGCATGGTCTCTTTATAAGAAAAACCCGGCTCACGGAAATGCACATGCACATCACAAAAGCCGGGAAAAACAGCATATTCAGGAAAATTAAAGACAGCAAATTCCTTCGCCAAAGACGCATTGGAGGAAATGACATCATCGACGGAACAACAAACACTCTTCATCTTTGCCGTCATGTTCATCATTGCATAATCCTCCTGCTCAATTTATCTGAGTAATTGTACCACAAGCAGAAGCATTTTGTCAAACCCTGCAACGCACTTTTTCGGGCAAATATTATACAAATTTTTTGCCAAAAGAAAGGTTTTCTATATCCAAATCCACAAAGGGGTATTTTCGTACCCAAACTCCACCCGTTTTTTGCACACTGCTCCGGTGTCTACTGAGCAGTCGCACGATGTTATACACATCGATCCATATTTCGCTGTTGCACTCCTTTTGGCTTTCGTCAAAAATCAGCTGCATGCCAAAATGCAAATGGACGGTCTCAATATTGTTGACATTTTCTTTATCGGAATATCCCGTTCTGCCCATAAAGCCGATCAGGTCTCCTGCTTGTACAATATCACCCTCCTGAAGTCCCTGGGCAAAGGGAGCATCCTTTTGCAGGTGGGCATAGTAATAGTACCGTTTTGAGTCAAAGGAACGAATACCGATCCGCCAGCCGCCGTATCGATTCCAACCCATAGCCTCCACAACACCGCCTTCCACAGCAATGATCGGTGTTCCCAAGCCGCCCATCAGATCGTTGCCAAGGTGTTTTCGGGCAAACCCAAAGGAGCGCTGATTGCCAAAGTCAGAACAATGGCTGTAGCCGTATCCGGCGGCAACGGGTGAAAATGCCTTTAGACCATAAGTCGGTTTCCACTGTCCGTCCACCTCTATGGCATACGATCCCAGCAGGCCGCCCAGCACCGCATCATAGGCCTGATGGTAATAGGCATAATACTGATAAAGCTCTCCCAACAATTCCTCTGGGCTGCTATCAGCCTGCAGGTCTTTTACTGCCTTTTTCACAGACGCAAGTCCACATCTGCCGCCGGTACGGCAAGCCGCCAGCGCCAAAGTATCCACCCAGTCAATATGCTTTTCCTTATCAAAGGTATCCATATCCACCTGCATGGCATATTCCAGCGATTCATAGGGCACGCCAAAATCTACCCAGCGTAATGTTTGGGCATTGACCGGCACAGCCAGCAGCAATATCAACGCCAAAAATAAAGCAATCCGCCGCTTCATAAACTCACCTCTCGGTTAGCGTATGAAACAGCGGAAATACTATACAATGTAATTATTTCAAGTCACGCTTGATGCCCGCAGCGATCCGGGCAATATCCTCCATGGATTGAATAGATGATATTTGCTCTTTGTAGTAATTGCTATGGGATACACCACGCAAATACCAGGCAAAATGCTTTCTCGCTTCCAGGCAGGCAATATGTTCACCTTTGTCCTCATAGGCAAGGGCAAACTGACGCAGCGCCACATCCACTCGCTTTGCCAGGGCAGGTCTTTCCGGAATCGGCTGCCCGGACATGGCTGCCTTAACTTGCTGGAACACCCATGGGTCACCAAAAGTTGCCCGTCCGATCATCAAGCCATCTGCGCCCGTCCATTTCAGGCAGCGGATCGCCGACTGCGCATCCACAACATCACCGTTTGCGATCACGGGAACAGCGCACTGCGCCTTTACCTTGGCGATCATGTCCCAATCCGCCACACCGGAATACAGCATACTGCGTGTTCTGCCGTGAACAGTCAGCATTGCAGCGCCGTTATCCTCCATGCGCTTTGTAAAATCCAGCACGTTGATAGAGCCTTTGTCCCAGCCTAGACGGCACTTTACCGTAACCGGCACATCCACAGCTTTGACCACCGCATCCACGATCTGCCCGGCAAGCTCCGGTGTGCGCATCAAGCCGCAGCCATCACCGGAATTGGCGATTTTGGGCATAGGGCAGCCCATGTTAATATCAATAAAATCACAGCCGGAGATCTCAAGCGCCAGCTGTGCAGCCTGCGCCATGATCTGCGGATCATTGCCAAATATCTGCGCGCCGCAGATACTGCCTTGGTTTTTCCGCAGCAGCGCAGCGCTTTTTTTATCCTTATAGACCAAGGCTCGGGAGGACACCATCTCCGTAACGGTAATGCCGGCACCCAGCTCTGCGCACACCGTCCGGAATGCCCAGTCCGTCACACCTGCCATAGGGCCAAGTGCCAATGGATTATTCACTTCCAAATTGCCGATACGCAAAGCTGTCACCTCACTTTCGCCGGCTATTATAACACATAGTGACAGCTTTCGCAACCTAAAACAGCAATGCAATCAGCCATACAATACCCGTCAGCAGCGCACCGCCGCATGCCCACACCGGGCCTGCCAGCGCATATCTGGGCTTTCTTTTGTAATTGGCGGAATTCATCAGACGTTTCGCCTCTTTTAACAGCAGTTCGTCTGTGACACCCTCCTGACCGATAGCATCGTCTTTTAGAATAAAGATCGCCTGCTCAAAAAGCTTTGGGTCGGGAGACTGCACAACGATCACCTGACGAGAAATACCTTTTACCATGGAACTACCTCCTTTTAGTCACAGTATTTCCCATGGCAAATATTTCATACAGAAAATAACAGGAGGACTTTCGTCCTCCTGCATCTGTTATGTAAGATCAATTATTTTCACCTGTGTAGCCTCTTTGCCGGCCTTCATCAGAAATGCAAACACGCCAATTCCGGCAAACAGAAGTCCTGTTAAAGTATTGGCTTGTACGGCAGCAGCATACTCTACATCCTCCCGAAGAAGCATCAGCAAAAACTGAGGAATATCCCCATAATTAATATAGAGTTCCCCATTTCCAATCATAGTGATAAGTGTGAATGCATCAGCGCCTAACGTGCCCAGGACTACACCCAGTACTACTGCAACCGTCAAAATAATAACCTTACCCTTGCCGCGCTTGCCTCCAAGCAATGTATAACCTTTTTCCGCAAGGAAACCAATCAACAAGCCAACAACAGAAGCAACATAGCCCATATTCAAAATGACAGCCCATGCAACTGCGCCAATCGCCGCACCCAGAATCGCGCCCACAAAACCCGCGCCATAGGAGCCTTCGTCATCCTGCTTGCGCTGTTCTGCTTCATCGGCTATTTGATTGCTGACTTTCTCAGCGCAGGCACTGTGCATGTAGTAGGCAATATCACCGATCAGTTTCCAGCAGCCGTCGGTTATCTGCATACCGCACTCAGTGCAGATATCCATTTTGGTAGCACCATGCTGATTCATCAGCGGGATAAACCAATCCAAAAACTCTCTGATTTTCTTCATCGTACCGACAGTATCCAGAAAATGTATAACAATATTTTTTGAGGAGATATTCAACGTCTGAACTCGGTAGCGCTTTTGAATATCCGCCAAGTTAACAACGTCAATAAGCAATCCTCTTTGCGCAGCATCCGGAAAGGTTGTCGAAAAGCAGATTCGTTTCCATCCCCAACCCTCATACATCGTTGCAGCATAGCCACAAAGACCGCCATAGGCAATACCCTTAGACACCTTCATGCCATTTTCTGCTGCCAACTTTTTCAAACCGGAACCAATCATAATTGCGCCTCTCTTTCTATGAAGCTGATATCGATACATTAACATAAAAATGATTGGGAGTCAATGGTATTTCCACTTATTGCTGATCCTTTGGTCTTTTATATCGGCCTTTCGGTTCCCACTCCGGCAAAGGCAAGCGCTGCATGGCGCCAAACACCCGTTCTTTCAGATCCGGATACCGGGCGGAGAGTTCATAGACCAGATTTTTAATTTCCTCTCGCTTGGTGCGCTTATCCACCGGACAACGGTTTTTCACGATGGGCAGATTCTGCCGGGTCACAAAATTATCAATGGTCTGCTCGTGGATATAGAGCATAGGACGGATCTGAATGATACCGGTACGATCCAGATCGGTCACCGGCTGGAAGCAACTGATTCTGCCCTCGTATAAAAGCGACATCATAAATGTTTCCACAGCATCATCATAGTGATGTCCCAGCGCCAGCTTGTTCAGCCCTCGGTCTAAAAGCGCCTGATTGATAGCGCCCCGGCGCATCTTGGCGCACATGGAGCAAGGATTCTTTTCTTTCCGGTAGTCAAATATCACCGGTGCAATTTCCGTCTTGACAAGGGTAAACGGCACATCCAGCGACTTGCACAGCTCCTCAATGGGTGTGAAGTCCATGCCGAATCCAAGATCTACCGTGACAGCTTCCAGTTCAAACGGAATATGATCATATTTTCGCAGCTCTGCCAGGAACACAAGCAGCGCAATGGAGTCTTTACCGCCGGACACACCCACACCAATACGGTCACCGGGTTGTATCATATTATAATCCTGCGTACATCTGCGCACCAGTCCAATCAATCGTTGCACAAAATCACCTCGAAAATATTGAAAATAGAAGTTGCGTATATAAGAGCATATAAGTGTATTTTGGAGTATTTAAGAGTTTATTTCGGTTTCTATAAAATTTCTTGTAAAATTAGTTGACATTTATAATTAGGTATGATATAAGAATCTAGCGTTTTGCAGATATTGTACTGTCTGCAACTGAATTTGTCAAAATATTTTACCTAATTGGAGGAACGCATAATGTCCACTACACTGGCTAAGAAGGAGACCGTGGAACGCAAGTGGTACGTCATCGATGCAGCTGGCAAGCCCCTGGGCCGCACCGCTGTGACCGTTGCCAACCTGCTGCGCGGCAAGCACAAGACCACCTTTACCCCCAACGTTGACTGCGGTGACTTCGTTATCGTTATCAACACCGACAAGGCTATCCTGACCGGCAAGAAGCTGGATCAGAAGTCCTACTACCGTGTATCCGGCTGGATCGGCGGTCTGAAGGAAACCAAGGCTCGCATCATGATGGAGAACCGCTCCGACTACGCTATGGAGCTGGCCGTCAAGGGCATGCTGCCCAAGAACACTCTGGGCCGCAACGCACTGA
>JAZSQH010000055.1:0-23247 GCA_045537865.1 Faecousia sp.
TGAAAGAAATGGGTCAGCCGGCTTTTCGTGCCAAGCAAATATATTCTTGGCTCCATAAGGGCGCGCGAAGCTATGAGGAAATGTCCAATTTGCCTAAGACTTTGCGGGACGCCCTGTCAGATAGCTATCCCATTTGCGCGCCGGAAGTTGTGCGGAAACAGGAATCCCAAAAGGATGGAACAATAAAATATCTATGGAAGCTCTCCGATGGCAACTGCGTGGAGACCGTGCTGATGCGTTACCACTACGGCAATACGGTGTGTATCTCTACAGAAGTGGGCTGCCGTATGGGTTGCGCTTTCTGCGCCTCTACCTTGGGTGGACTGGTGCGGAAGTTAGAGCCTTATGAAATGCTGGATCAGGTGTTGTTTACCCAAGTAGATTCCGGTCTGCCGATCTCTCACATCGTGCTGATGGGCATTGGCGAGCCGCTGGATAACTTTGACAATGTGATGCGGTTTTTGGAGCTGGTGAACAGCCCGGAGGGCATGAATATTTCCATGCGTCACATCAGCTTGTCCACCTGCGGAATTGTGCCGGGAATCGACCGGCTGGCAGAGAAAAAACTGCAGCTGACTCTTTCCGTTTCTTTACATGCCCCCACGGATGAGATCCGTGACACCATTATGCCGGTGAACAAAGCCTATCCCACCGAGGAGCTTTTGCAGGCTTGCCGGCGCTACTATGAAACTACCGGCCGCCGAATTTCCTTTGAATACGCTATGATCGGCGGCGTAAACGATACTCCCCAGGCGGCAAAGACCTTGCTGAAGCGTTTGAAAGGTCTGCCTGCCCACATGAATCTGATCCCGCTGAATCATGTGGAGGAGAGTCCCTTAAAACCCAGCACCCGACAAGCGGTGCAGCAGTTCCAGAAGCTTTTGGAGGAGGGTGGCATTCCTGCCACTGTCCGCCGCACCTTAGGCAGCGATATTGACGCTTCCTGCGGTCAGCTTCGGAGAAAATACACGAAAGAGCAGAATTAACCTGCGAAAGGAGTGTGCATTATGCAGTATTGGGGCATTACAGACCCCGGATGCGCCCGTGCGCAAAACCAAGATGCGTACCATGTGGAAGTACTGGGCAAGAATGCGCTGTTGTGCGTTGTTTGCGACGGTATGGGCGGCGCAAAATCCGGTAATGTAGCCAGTACATTGGCAGTAGAGGTGTTTGTGCAGGAGGTCAAGCGTACATGGGTATCCGGTATGAATCCTGAAATGGCAGACCAAATGCTTCGCAACGCAGTGAAGCTTGCAAATTTCACAGTTTACGATCAGGCGCAGCAGTTTGAGGAATTTGCCGGTATGGGCACGACCTTGGTAGCTGCGTTGGTGCAGGGTCGTTATAGTACCATAGTCAATGTAGGCGATAGCCGTGCATACAGTGTAACACTGGACGGTGTGCGCCAGCTGACCACAGACCACTCTCTGGTGCAGATGATGGTCGCCCGGGGCGAACTGACTCCGGAGCAGGCTCGCTGCTATCCCGGCAAGAATCTGATCACCCGTGCCATCGGTACAGAATCGGTGGTAGAGTGTGATATTATCCACCGCAGAAACGAGGGCGGCGAATGTTTGCTGCTTTGCAGCGACGGTCTTTCCAATCTGGTGGATGAACAAGAGATCTTGTTCGAGGTCGTCCACGGACTGAACAAGCAAAGCAGTTGTGAACGTCTGTTGGATATTGCCAAGAATCGGGGCGCGCCTGACAATGTGACCTGTGTTCTGATTCAGATTTAAGGAGATTCGGTTATGGATAAGTATATTGGACGCCTGCTGGATAACCGGTACGAGATCTTAGAGGTCATCGGCACCGGCGGTATGGCGGTTGTATATAAAGCACGTTGCCACCGGCTCAACCGCCTTGTGGCGATCAAGATTCTGAAAGACGATTATCTGGAGGACGAGGAGTTCCGCCGCCGTTTCCATTCGGAGAGCCAGGCGGTTGCTATGCTCAGCCACCCCAATATCGTTTCTGTGTATGATGTTTCCAGCTCCATCACGGCGGATTACATCGTTATGGAACTGATCGACGGCATTACCCTGAAGCAGTATATGGAAAAGAAGGGTGTGCTGAACTGGAAAGAAACCCTGCACTTTGCCATTCAGATCGGCAAGGCGCTGGAGCATGCCCACAGCCGTGGCATCGTTCACCGGGATATTAAGCCTCACAATGTGATGGTGCTGAAAAACGGCTCTGTAAAGGTGACAGACTTCGGCATCGCCCGGATGATGTCCAAGGGCAACACCCTGACCAAGGAAGCGCTGGGCTCTGTGCATTACATATCCCCGGAGCAGGCCAAGGGCGGCAGAGTGGATAACCGTTCCGACATCTACTCTTTGGGCGTTGTGATGTACGAGATGATGAGCGGACGGCCGCCCTACGATGGAGAATCTCCCGTGGCGGTGGCGATCCAGCACATCAACGGCGGCGCAGTGATGCCCTCTACTCTTAATCCCAACATCCCCGGCGGTCTGGAACAGATCATCATGAAGGCGATGGCGCAGGAAACAGAGAATCGCTACGGCACTGCCACCCAGATGCTGACGGATATGGACGAATTCCGCAAGAATCCGGCGATCCTGTTTGACTACAATACACCGGACACCGACGAGGTGACCAAGCTGCCCAAGCCGCCGCTGGTACTGGAGCCGGAGCAGCCGAAAACCACCGCCGAGCGTGTGGAACGGCAAAAGACGGACATTTCCCAGCTGCCCCAGCGCCGCAAGGCTGCCGCGGCCGCCAAGTCTGCAGGCAAGAAGCCCCAGCACAAGACGGAGGAAGGTCGCAGCAATGCCACCACCATCGCTATTATTGCTTGTTCTGCGGTGATGATCATCGCCATTGTGGTATTTTTGATCGTGCTGTTCAGCGATGGCAGCGGCTCGACCCAGTTGGTAGATGTTCCCAATCTGGTGGGTCAGGTCTATGAGGACTTGCCGGACTATCCGGACTTCTCGGTGAAAGTGGAAAAAGAAGTCCATGACAACACCTATCCCGCCGGTCAGATCATCGATCAGCAACCCGGCGCAAACAGCCAGATCCAAAAGGGCAAGACGGTCTACGTCACCGTCAGCCTTGGACCTGCATCCAAAACCGAAATGCCCAGCCTTGTGCTGTGGGAACTGAGCGAGGCAGAGCGTGCGCTGAACAACCTGAGTCTGAATCTGCACATCAAGGTGGAGGAGAATTTCAACGATACCGTGGCAAAGGGCTGCGTGATCCGCACTGAGCCTATGGCGCAGACCCAGCTGACTACTGGTCAGGAAGTGACGCTGTTCGTTAGTAAGGGTGTGGAGATCCAGAAGGGCGCTATGCCCGATGTTTCAGGCGACAAGCTGGACAGCGCCAAAACAGTGTTGGAAAGCCAGGAACTGGATCTGAACATTGTAGTTAAGGAAGTCTATGACTCCGTGGTTGCCGTGGGCAACGTGGTGCGCACCGACCCGGAAAAGAACATGGAACTGCAAACCGGTCAGACCGTGACGCTGTATGTCAGCAAAGGCCCACAGCTGGTGGAGATCAAAAAACTGGTTGGCCTTTCTGTAGATGCAGCCGTGTCTATTCTGAAAGGCGATGGCTTTACCAACTATCAGATCGAGACGGTTGAGAGCGACAAGCAGCAGGACACCATTATTGAACTGCGTGTTGGCGATAAGGTGCTCAATTCCGGCGATAAAGAGGATGTGAAAGCAGAGATCGTACTGGTGGTCTCCAAAGGTCCTAACAGTGCGCCGCAGGTCAAGCAAGATGTTACAATCAGTTTGCGTGAATATACGGAAACCTCTGATTGCTTGATTACCGTGGTGCGTGATGGCAAAGAGGTCTACAAAGGCACTGTGGCACAGGGTGTTAAGACGGTGACAATTCCCAACCAGATCGGTTCCGGAACTGTGTATTACGAAGTGATCGTTGGTGAATATGTGGATGGCTGGATTGAGAAGGTGGCTTTTTGACTGAAGTAAACACCGGGCGAATCGTCCGGAGCTTAAGTGGATTTTATGATGTACAGACCGACGACGGTGTGATCACATGCCGTGGCAGAGGTGTTTTGCGGAAAAAGGGCGAAACACCCCTGACCGGCGACTTGGTGGAGATCACCGTGGAAAGCGGTAAGGGCATGGTGGAAACGATACTACCCCGGAAAAATCGTTTCGTCCGCCCGGCAGTTGCCAATGTGGATGCGCTGGTGGTGTTTGCCGCCAATGTAAATCCGGTGACAGAGCCGTTTTTGGTGGATCGTGTGGCGGCCATTGCCGGCGACCAGGAAGTGCCGGTATATATCTGCATCAACAAGTGCGACCTTGACCCGGCAGTAGACCTTGCCCGGATCTATCGAAATGCCGGCTTCCCCGTGATCTGTGCCAGCGCAGAGACCGGTGAGAATGTAGAGCAGCTGCGAGCCTTGATTCAAGGTAAGCTGGTGGCATTTACCGGCAACACCGGCGTAGGTAAGAGCAGTATGCTCAATGCGCTATGTCCGGAACTGGGGCTTGCCACCGGCGAGGTGTCGGAAAAGCTGGGCAGAGGTCGGCATACCACCCGGCACGTAGAGTTGTATTGTCTGGGCGATGATACCTTTGTGGCAGACACCCCCGGCTTTTCCTCGTTTGACACAGATCAGATGGATGTGTTGCTGAAAGAAAATCTGCAATACACATTCCCGGATTTTGCTCCCTATTTGGGACAATGTCAGTTTCATGACTGCTCCCACCGGAAAGAGCCGGGCTGTTGTGTTCGGCAGGCGGTGGACAGTGGCGCAGTGGAAAAGACCCGCTATGACAGCTACCTGCGTTTGTATGAAAAGGCAGAGCAGGTCAAGCTTTGGGAATTAAAATGAGAAAACCCCGGGAGGATCAACCTCCCGGGGTTTTTGTTGTCATTGCGAGCCGGAGCGCGCACCGGCGTGGCAATCTCTATCGGTCAGTTGACATCATCGCCCAGCTGCTGATACAGTCCCACTGCCAGCTTGACCCCCAGTTTTTCTGCTATATCTAGCAGTGCTGTTATTTCCTCTGTATCCCGCTGCACCGTAAATACCGCCCGATCACCCAGTAGTTGGGTATGATACCGGCAGCAAAGGGTATCGTCTGCAAAGGCAGGCTCGCCCAATGCCTGCAAAACAGAAGACTCTACCCGGCTGCCGCTTTCGTCAACGGTGACGGTTTCCGCCTCCAAAGCCGCCTCCAGCCAAATCTCCCGACCTACCCATTTTGACAGATGTTCTTCCAGAGTCACACGCAGGGGACACGCACCCACAAACACCGGGCAGCTCAGTCCATGGGCATACAGTTCAGACACACCCACTTGCTGACTGAAGGCATCCGCTATAGTCTGCACCATCTGTCGTGTCAGGGGTGTATCCGGTCTTTGCATATCCAGTAAAAAATAAGCAGGCCGAAACTTTTCGGCCAATTCCTGCAGCTGTCTGACCACCAGCGCCGGATCGTGATCGCTCACCGGAATCTGGTCGTTGACGATAATCATAGAACCCGTGGGCAAATTCACCGGCAGATTGGAAAGACCATTATCGCTGCTGGAAAAATGGCATGCCATCCATGCCATAAGGTGTGGTGGCCGCTCTGCGACGGAAAATTCTCCGGCAGTCATAGCCAAGTAACATGGGATAGTCATAGACAAAGCGCCCTTTCTATGCTATAATCTTATTGATATTTATGATTTAGGAAGTACGGATATGTCTGTATCATTATTGCCCACGATTCGTGTGGATTCCCTGACGGCGCTGACACCGCAGATGCTGCGCCGTTTGGATATCCGGCTGCTGATGCTGGATTTTGACAATACCATCGTGCCTTATACCACGGATGTTCCCACCGCTGAAATGGACAACTGGCTCAAGACAATGGCTTGTGAGGATATTCAGCTTTGTGTGGTGTCCAACAGCCGTAATGACCGTGTACCGCGATTCTGTGAAAAATACGGTATCGACTGCATTACCCACGCAAAAAAGCCGTTTAACCGTGGTATCTTGCAGTGCCTTGCCCGGTATGATATTCCCAAACATCAGGCGGCGCTGGTGGGCGATCAGATCTATACAGACACTTTGGGCGCAAACAGCGCCGGTGTGCGCTCGATTTTGGTAAAAGCGATCCACAATCATAATTTCTGGCTGAAACTTCGCCACGTGGCGGAACTGCCCTTTATTATTGCTGCAAACGATCGGAGGATCTAATATGAAGAATCTTGATAAATATTTATCCCTATTGGGAGAGGAAGTGGATGGTCTGCTGCTGACCAGCCGCTACAGCCGTTTCTATGCGGCAGAATTTGATATTGCCGAGGGCATCGCAATTGTGACAAAGTCCGGCTGCCGCTACTTTACCGACAGCCGCTATATCGAGTCCGCTCAGAACGGCATCCGTGGCATGGAGGTGCTGGAAACCAATCGTGCCAACCCCTACGGCAAGCTGATCAACGATGCGCTGGCGCAGTTTGGTGTGGAACGGCTTGGCTATGAAGAAGGCTTTATGACCGTTGCGGAGCTCATCGCTTTCCAAAAGGAACTGAAAGCGGAGATGATCCCCGTTGGCAAGCAAATCGACGGTTTCCGTGCCGTGAAAGAGCAGTGGGAGCTGGATAGAATGCGCAAGGCACAGGCCATCACCGATACCGCATTTTCTCAGGTGCTGGAGCGCATCCGCCCCGGCATGACCGAAAAGGAGCTGCAGGCGGAGCTGATCTATTGTCTGTATAAAAACGGCGCAGAGGGACTTTCTTTTGATCCCATCGTTGTTTCCGGCCCCAACACCAGCTTGCCCCATGGTGTGGCTGGTGACCGGGTGATTCAGGACGGCGACTTTGTGACCATGGACTTTGGTGTTCTGCTGGGCGGCTATTGCTCAGATATGACCCGTACCGTGGCGGTAGGTCATGCCACCGAGGAGATGAAAACCGTCTATGAAACTGTACTGGCAGCCCAGAAAGCCGGTATTGCTGCCACTCGTCCCGGTGTTAAGGGTAAGGATATCGATGAGGCTGCCCGTCAGGTGATCACAGCTGCCGGCTACGGCGAATACTTCGGTCACGGTTACGGTCACAGCCTGGGTCTGCAGGTTCATGAGAACCCTAACTGCAATCCCAAGGAGGAATCCTATATGGCTGCCGGCATGGTCACATCCGCAGAGCCGGGTATCTATTTGCCCGGAAAATTCGGCGTTCGCATCGAGGATGTGGTGATTTTTACCGACAATGGCTGCGAGAATATTACCAAAAGTCCTAAAAATCTGATTATTGTATAAAAAAGGCTTGCAATCAGCCAGTTTTTGGGTTAGAATATAATGCGTAAATTTATGTAAATAATTTCCCCAACGGGGAAGATTCTTAGGAGGAAATAACAATGATTTCTGTTAGCGATTTCAGAAACGGTATCACTTTTGACATGGACGGCAAGGTCATGCAGATCGTGGAATTCCAGCACGTTAAGCCCGGCAAGGGCGCTGCTTTCGTCCGTGTAAAGATGAAGAACGTCATCACCGGTGGCGTGACCGAAACCTCTTTCAACCCCAACGATAAGTACCCCACCGCTTACATCGAGCGCAAGAAGATGGAGTACTCCTACAACGATGGCGATCTGTACTACTTCATGGATCCCGAGAGCTACGAGCTGGTGCCCATCGAGAAGGACGCACTGGACGACAGCTTCCGTTTCGTTAAGGAGAACGATACCTGCACTGTTATGAGCTACAAGGGCAATGTGTTCGGCATCGAGCCTCCCCGTTTTGTGGAGCTGGAAGTTACTTCCACCGAGCCTGGCTTTGCCGGCAACACCGCTACCAACACCCTGAAGCCCGCTACTCTGGAGACCGGCGCAGAGGTTAAAGTGCCCCTGTTCATCAACGAGGGTGAGAAGATTCAGATCGACACCACCACCGGTGAATATCTGGGTCGTGCAAAATAATTTTTGAGGTAAAAATTATGACTATTTCTGAGAAGGCTGCATACCTGAAGGGTTTGATGGATGGCCTGGAGCTGGACACCGAGAAGGCTGAGGGTAAGATGATTGCTTCTATGGTCGAGCTGCTGGGCGATATGGCCAAGCGTATGACCGACATTGAGGAGACCACCATCGCCATTTCCGACGAGCTGGACGAGATCGAGGAAGACCTGGACGCCATCGAGGACTACATTCTCGACGAAGCGGATGAGGACTGGGACGACGAGGACGATTTTGAGGACTGGGATGATGAGGACGAGGACTACGACGACGAAGGCTTTGACTTCGGCGACGAGGACAGCATCATCTACGAGGTCAAGTGCCCCTGCGGCGAGATCATCAACTTTGATGAGGAGACCCTGGAGGAAGGTTCTATGAACTGCCCCAACTGCGGCGAGCTGCTGGAGTTCTCTGTGGAAGAGGACGAGGACGAGATCGAGGAATAATTTCTCAAATAACCCCACCGGTAAAACCGGTGGGGTTTTGCATATCCATAGAAAAAGGAGCAGTCACATGACTGCTCCTTATGATTATCCCTGGCGCATAATGCGCTTTCTTGCGATGTTGATAGGGCCTTCCGTCATGGTGTTGATCCAGCTCAGGCTCTTGCCGCAGCCGTAGGCTACGCAGGAGGCAGGGTCATCTGCCACGGTACACTGGATACCGGTCTTTTCTGTCAGCAGAATATCCATGCCGGCCAGCTGACTGCTGCCGCCGGTGAGGGTGATGCCGTTGGCGGCGATGTCGCCAATCAGCTCAGGAGAGGTATCCTCCATCACTTTCTGCACTTCGTCCAGAATCACCTGCACTGCCGGCTTCAAAGCCTTGTAAATAGCAGAGGACAGAATGGTAGCCTCACGGGGCGTACCGTTTTTCGCATCTCTGCCCTTGACCACCATGCTGATGTCCTGATTCCGGGGGTAGACACAGCCGATCTGGATTTTAATATCCTCGGCAGTTGCCTGGCTGATGACCACACCCTGGGACTGGCGGACGTATTTGACGATAATTTCGTCAAAGGTGTTGCCGGCGATCTTGATAGAGGAGGAGATCGCCACGCCGTTCATGGTCAATACGGCGATGTCGGTTGTGCCGCCGCCGATGTCGATGATCATGTGACCGTTAGGACCGCTGATATCCAGACCTGCGCCCAGAGCAGCAGCCAAAGGCTCCTCGATCAGGTACACACGTCTTGCGCCGGCTTCGATGGCTGCGTTGATCACAGTGCGTTCCTCCACTTCAGATACACCGCTGGGGACACTAATAACCACTCTGGGCTTGGGAGCGAACAGAGAACTGTTGGAAGCGGAGCGGAACAGGATCTGCAGCATTTTAACGGTCATTTCGTGGTCGGAGATCACACCTTCCCGTAACGGGTGCATCGCCACCACGTTACCCGGTGTTCTGCCCAGCATATTCCGGGCGGCAGCGCCCACCTGCAGGATCTTGCCGGTGTTTCTGTCCACAGCCACCACGCTGGGCTCACGGATCACAACACCTTGATCGTCCACGTTGATCAGTACGTTGGATGTACCCAGGTCCACACCCAGGTCGGTAGAAAACAGTTGCATAAACATCACCTACATATTATCTGTTGATTACTCAGCCGCAGCAACGGCGGCGAAAATGACTTCTTTTGCGCCGGCAAACATCAACGTCTTGGCGCATTCCGACGCAGTAGCGCCGGTGGTGATCACATCGTCGATCAGCAAAATGCGTTTGCCCCGTACAAAGTCCGGATCGACCACCCGATAAGCGCCCAGAACATTGGCGCGCCGCTTGGCAGGATCCCGGATGGTGGACTGGGGCGGTGTGTGCCGGATCTTTTTCAGCACACGCACCGGTTGGACGCCCAGCTTTTCGCCCAATGCATTTGCCAGCAGTTGGGATTGGTCGTAGCCTCTGCGGAGTTTGCGCCGGGTAGAAACCGGTGTAAAACTGAGAATATCAAAGTCGGATTCCAGCTTGGGCGCAAGCAGTGCAGCGTAGTTTTTCGCATATAAACGGAAGTTATAAAACTTAAAACGACGGATGCTGGGTCGCACCATATCTCTATAATACCACAAAGCAGTCCAATGTGCAATAAATTGAATATTTCTTTTTGATCGGCGAAAGGCTGGGGCGGTTTCGCAGCATTTTTGGCACAGATCCTTTTCCTGGTTGGAGAGAATACTGCGGCATAAAATGCATTTGCGTGGAAAAACCAGGGACAGCATTAAGAATTGCCTCTTTCTTGCAGACGCAGTTTCAGACCCGTATACCGTCTGCCCACCTTGGCGTTTTGTGTCATGACTGCCACCGTTTCCTCCCGTCCTACAATCACCAGCAGTTCCTTCGCCCGGGTAATGGCTGTGTAGAGAATACTCCGGCTGAGCAGGTATGCAGAGCCGTTCCAAGCAGACAGAACTACCGCCCGATACTCACTGCCTTGACTTTTGTGTACCGTCATGGCATATGCCAGTTCCAGCTCACCCAGTTGGTCGAATTCGTACTCAGCCTCCCGGTCGTCAAATGCCACAGTAATTGTCTGCATAGCGTGATCGATCTGCAGGATCGTACCTACGTCGCCGTTAAAGATACCGGTGCCAACCATACTGCCGTCAGTCTTTTTCCATAAAATATCGTAGTTGTTGCGTATCTGCATGACCCGGTCGCCCTCCCGGAAAACCGTGTCGCCGTAGGTACGTTCCTTTTTGGCGGGAGCGGCGGGATTTAATTGGGATTGCAGCTTCCGGTTCAGTTCCAAAGTGCCGGCAGCGCCTTTTTTAGTAGGGGAGAGTACCTGGATCTGATCCGGGCGGATACCCATGTTTTGGGGCAGCCGGTTAGCGCAGAGGGAAACGATGGTTTGGGCAACCGATTCCTCGGAACGCTCCGGCAGGAAAAAGAAGTCGCTTTTTACATCCCTCAGCACCGGCATTTCACCTCGGTTGACCCGGTGGGCATTCATGACGATCAGACTCTGCTGCGCCTGTCGGAAAATTTCTGTCAGCCGCACGTTGGGCAGCGCCTGACTGCGGAGCATGTCGCTAAAGGGGAAGCCCGGTCCGACCGGAGGCAGCTGATCCGGGTCGCCTACAAAGATCAGCCGGGCAGTTTCCGGTACAGCCTGCAAAAGATTATAAAGCAGCAAAACGTCCACCATGGACATCTCGTCCACGATCACGACTTGGGCTTTCAGGGGGTTGTTTTCATCCCGGGCAAAGATCATCTGACCGGTGAGTGGGTCGATTCCGGCTTCCAACAGCCGGTGGATGGTGCTGGCCTCCTGACCGGTGACTTCGGTCAGCCGCTTAGCGGCTCTGCCGGTGGGAGCGGCAAGGACGCATTCAAGACCCATTTGGGCATACATGGAAAGTATGCCTTTGACGATGGTGGTCTTACCCGTACCCGGACCGCCGGTGAGCAGCAAAAGACCGGAGCTTGCGGCGGTTTCAATCGCTTCATTTTGCTGGTCAGAGTAGGTAATACTGCTTTCCGCTGCCGCCCGGGCGATTTGCTTTTGCCAGTCCCGGGGCAGCTTGTGGCTTTTCTTTGACGCATCCAGCAGCCGCCGGGCGCAGTATGCCTCCGCCACATACAGCTGTGGCAGATAAATAACAGAAATGCCTGCCAGTTCGTCACTAACCAGTCGACCTGCATGCAGCAGCCGCGCGATTGCTTGGGTCACTGCGTATTCTGTGACAGTCAGAAGCTGGGCGGTGGCTGCGATGAGCTTGCTCTCCGGCAGAAAACTGTGACCGGAATTCAGGTTATAGCGCAGCTCAAAGAGAATACCGGACTCCACCCGTCGGGGGTCTTCGCCGGAAATGCCCAGCGCGATGGCAAACCGGTCAACCGCCCCAAAGGGCGCATCCAAGCCCTCGTCCGTTAACAGATAGGGGTCGTCGTAGAGCACATCCACGGCGCTGTTGCCGTATAGCTTATAGGTACGCACCGCCAGTTCGGCTGGCAGCTGGTGCAGAGCAAAAAACTCCATCAAGTGGCGAATACCCACCTGCAGACGGAACTCCTCGCCGATGACCTTTGCTTTGGCAGCGGAAATGCCGGGGATCTCTGCCAGCCGCTCCGGCTCTCGTTCCATAATGTGCAAGGTTTCGTCGCCGAAACGGCTGACGATTCTGCCTGCCATTCGAGGTCCAATACCCCGAATGACCCGGCCGGAGAGATAGCTTAGAATGTCGTTGGCGGTCTGGGGCATCAGACGCTCCAAAAACTCTGCCTCAAATTGCTTGCCGTAGCTGGGGTGGCTGCTCCACCGACCGGTGACCATCAGCTGCTCACCCACGGAGGGACGGGGGATCGTGCCCACAACGGTGACGGTCTGACCGTCGTCGCATTTCAGCCGCAGTACGGCATAGCCGTTATCATAATTTTGAAAGACAATGGCGCCGATAGTGCCTTGTAAGATCTCTGTTTCTATCATCATGGTACTCCATTTGGTATTTGTATTAGTTTACTATATTTCGGGAAAAATGAAAAGATATAAGTGTAAAATTCTTATAAAAAACCCTTGGGACTCCATTCCCAAGGGTTTTTCTTATTCGCAATAAATGCGGTATTTTTTCTCTGCACCGGGTGCTTGGGTGGGGCAGGTGAACAATCCATACAAATCGCCCCAGCGGTTTTCCAAAAGCTGATAGGGATGGTCGATATTCTGACCGATGTTGATAAATTCGCCGGTCTGCCGGGCGGTTTTCAGAATTTCCCGACCCCGATCGTTGAATGCCAGTACCCGGACATAGGGCGCAGGAGTTTCCAGCGTTTGCTGGGTGATGCCCAAAAATGCGCATAGGATCATCCGGTCGATCCGGGTGCGGGTGTAGCGTTTGGACTTGGTGGCAGCGACCACTTCCTCCAAGGTCGCACATTCTCTTGCTGCGTGCATCAGCTTGCGCCAAAGCCCCTCCGAGCCGTAGGGCAGCGCCTCAAATTCTGCATCCGTCATTGTCCGCAGACGGTAGAGGATTGCTTTCTCTGCTGCGTCAATGCGGTGTAGCACTGCGTTTTCAAAACAAGCTGCCGCAGATTCGGGAACACAGCTTTGCCAATCCGATTTGCTTTCCATCTGCAGGCGGACGGCGGTGGCGGAGGGGTTGTCACTGTCGGCGACGGCGTCGTGGTAGTCGCCTTGCCGCAAAATAGGGTAGGGGCGCATAGCAGAACACTGCTGCACTATGGCTTTGCAGTACTCCACCGCCAGAATATTGTTGGGTTTTGCCAGCAAGCTGCCGTCCAGACCCATCTGCTCCAGCGCCGCCTGCCGGGCGGCAGGGAAGGAAAGACCTTTTTCCAGCTGCGCTTTCAGCAGAGGGGAGAAATCCTCCTGCAGCAACGCTTCTGCCAATTCTGTCAACTTGTCCGGATTTTCTGCGCCGAAACAAAGCCGGTCACAGAACTTACCAAGAATCGAAACACCGCCGGCGGCAAATCCCTCGGCCGACTGCAAGCTCACCGTGGTGGGCAGTTCCAGCACCAGATCCGCCCCGGAAAGCACAGCTGCTTTTGCCCGGGAAAGTTTGTCCGTAATGGCAGGCATACCACGCTGGACATAGTTTCCGCTCATCAGGCAGACGATGCCGCTGTGGGGAAATGCTGCTTTTATGGTATCGATCTGCTTTTTATGACCCTTGTGAAAGGGGTTGTATTCACAAATTATACCGGTTACTAACAAAATAAATCACCTAAAATCAAAAATTTTCCTTTTCAGGGGTTGAGAAATTCAAAATTCTGTTGTAGAATAGGCATACCTATGGTTATCTTATCATAAATGACAAGAAAATCAATTTATTTTAGGAGGAATATTCCATGAATGTTTTGGTTATCAACGCTGGTAGCTCCAGCCTGAAGTACCAGCTGATGAATCCCGAGACCGGCGATGTTTCTGCAAAGGGTCTTTGCGAGCGTATCTACATCGACGGCCGTCTGACCCACAAGGTCGGCGAAAAGAAGGTGGAGAAGGACATTCCTATGCCCACCCACTCCGAGGCTATCCAGGCCGTTCTGCAGATCCTGGTGGATCCTGTTGACGGCGTTATCAAGAGCGTTGACGAGATCGATGCTGTTGGTCACCGTGTGCTTCACGGCGGTATGGAGTTCTCCGACTCCTGCATCGTTAACGACGATGTGATCAAGGCTATCAAGAAGTGCATTCCTCTGGGACCCCTCCACAACCCTGCTAACCTGATGGGTATTGAGGCTTGCCAGGCTGTTATGCCCAAGACTCCCCAGGTTGCTGTGTTCGACACCGCATTCCACATGACCATGCCCGCAAAGGCTTACCGTTACGCAATCCCCACCCAGTACTACGAGAATGACGACATCCGTCGTTACGGCTTCCACGGCACTTCTCACAAGTATGTGGCTCTGCGTACCGCTGAGCTGGTTGGCAAGACCGAGTTCAAGATGGTCAACTGCCACCTGGGTAACGGCTCTTCCATGGCAGCGATCAAGGACGGCAAGTGCCAGGATACCACCATGGGTCTGACTCCCTTGGCAGGTGTTCCCATGGGCACTCGTTCCGGCGACATCGATGCCGGTGTTGTGCAGTTCATCTGCAACAAGTACAACATGAGCGTGGATGACTGCCTGAACATGCTGAACAAGAAGTCCGGTGTTCTGGGTGTTTCCGGTGTTTCCTCCGACTTCCGTGATCTGGAAGACGGCGCAAAGAAGGGCGATGAGGCTTGTCAGCTGGCTCTGGACAAGTTCGCTTACGAGGTCGCTAAGTATGTTGGCGCTTACGCTGCTGCTCTGAACGGTATCGATGTTCTGACCTTCACCGCCGGTGTTGGCGAGAACGGTATCTCCAACCGTGCGGCGATCTGTGAGTACCTGGGCTACCTGGGCATCAAGATCGACCCCGAGAAGAACAACGTTCGTGGCAAGGAAGCTCTGATCTCCACCCCCGATTCCAAGGTGCAGGTCTGGGTTGTTCCCACCAACGAAGAGCTGATGATCGCTCGCGACACCGCAGAGCTGGTCAAGGCTGCACAGTAATCATAAATGGCTTGTGCCGCCGCATTTGCGGCGGCACAGTTTTTTAGGAGGTTCATTATGAACTCGGTTTTGGAGCGTTTTTTGCGCTATGTCAGCTATGATACCCAGTCTGACGAATTTTCTGAAAGCTGTCCCTCTACCGAAAAGCAGCTTTCCTTGGGCAAGGCGCTGGTGGCGGAAATGCTGGAAATGGGCATTGCCGATGCCCGGATGGATGATAATGGCTATATCTACGGCACAGTTCCCGGTGACCCCAGCCTGCCGGTGGTGGGTCTGATTGCCCATATGGACACTGCGCCCTCTTTCAGCGGCACGGATGTGAAACCCCGGATCGTGGAATATCAGGGCGGCGACATTGTACTCAATGATGAAAAGAATATCGTCATGCTCGCATCAGAATTTGAAAGCCTTGCCCATCATGTTGGCAAGCGGCTCATCGTCACTGACGGCACTACCTTGTTGGGCGCTGACGATAAGGCTGGTGTTGCGGAAATTCTCACCGCAGCGCAGATCCTGCTGAAATCTGACAAACCCCATGCGACCTTAAAAATCGGCATTACCCCCGACGAGGAGATCGGCAGAGGCGCAGATTTGTTTGACGTAGCAGGCTTTGGCGCTGAATATGCCTATACGGTGGACGGCGGCGGTCTGGGCGAACTGGAGTACGAGAACTTCAATGCTGCCGGCGCAACGGTGGTTTTCCACGGTGTGAATATCCACCCCGGCTCTGCCAAGAATAAAATGCGCAACTCCCAGCTGATGGCAATGGAGTTCCAAGGTCTGCTGCCGGTGCATCAGCGCCCGGAAGCCACCGAAGGCTATGAAGGCTTTATCCACCTGACGGATATGCGTGGCGACGAGGAGACCTCCACGCTGCGCTACATTATCCGTGACCATGATATGGCCAAATTTGCTGCCAAAAAGCAGGTGATGCAGGCAGCTGCGGATTTTCTCAATGATAAGTACGGCGACGGTGCTGTGGAGCTGACCATTACCGACAGCTATTTCAACATGCGGCAGATGATCGAGCCTTGCTTCTATATTGTAGAGCGGGCGCAGGCGGCTATGGAAGCGGTGGGCATTACGCCCAAAATCGTGCCTGTCCGGGGCGGCACAGACGGCGCAAGGCTTTCTTATATGGGTCTGCCTTGTCCCAATCTGTGTACCGGCGGCGAGAATTTCCACGGCAAGTTCGAGTATATCCCTGTTGAGGATATGGAGAAAGTGGTACAGCTGCTGGTCAAACTGCTGCAATTCTAAACAACAAAGACCGGAAACAATGGTTTCCGGTCTTAATTAATGCAAACACGTAAAAAGCCTTGATATTATTGACAAATTTGGATGCCTATGAAATAATATACTTGAAGACAGCATAACGGGAGGATCGCAGAATTGGTACCCGCTTTTGCTGCGTGGTTTGTGTAGTGTTGTTCTGACGAAAGGAGAGGCAAATGAAAAAAACGTTAGTTGTTTCATTGGTTCTTATAATTGCTTTGTCTGCTTCGGCGTGCGCAAATGCTGCGGATACAACAAGCGAGCCTACAACTACCACGCCAGAGCCGCAAAGCCGCAGGGAACTCTCCTGGAGCGAGGATCCCCGGGATGAATTCGATGTTGTGTTGGATAAGATCGGCACACCGCAAGGAAACAAAACTAAATTGGAAATACCAATATATTACGAAAATGAATTACTGTTTCATAAACGCAGTATGTTTTCTCTAAATCGTGATGCTAGTCTTTATAAGAATTTAAATTCCGGACTCAATGATGCAAGTGCAATTTTAGCTGCATTTCCTACAAATGCATTACGGGTACGGGCAGACGGCAGTTCCTATGCTATCTACGATACAGATACCGGATACAGATTTTATTTATTCTTTGAAAGCGAAGTACCTGTAACGGCTGGTTTTCCGGTGGTCATAAAAGAAATTCTGCAATACAGCGATTTCGAGGATATTGATATTGGTGATTCGATTGCTGATGTGGAAGCGATTGATGATGTTACCAGTCTATATATGAAAACAATTCTTGAGGTTCGGGAAACAAGTCCGGAGGGCGCTGCATCTCTTGCTGAACATGGACATCCGTGTACAACGATTCATTATTTGAAAGATGGAATACTGAAAATCGAATACACCATGCCCAGTGAAGGCGTGCTTATTGTTTCCAATATCATATTCGATAAAGACTTCAATATTAAAAGCGCAGACGGCACGATTGTAAGTCATAAAATTGACGACATAGATTTGCCCGCATAACCTAACAATATTGGCGTGCAAACCATTTGGTTTGCACGCCTTTCTGTTTTATTTTCCTAAGCGGGGTAAAACTTTGAACATATCCCGTACAGTGGTGCACAATGGGTAGGGGACGGGGTGCTTGGCATAAAATTCTGCATCGTAGTCGCCGTCGGGAATTGCGCCGCAGTAAACACAGTAGGGCAGCAGCATCTGCTCTACCTGACAGACGGTGTAATGCTTGCCGGGGTCGATATCCACACCCAGCTTATGTAAAATATCCACACAGAATTCAATGCAGGTGCAGGCATCTTTTGCGTGGACACGGCGGTGTACCACTGCGCCCAAAGCAGACACATGATTATATAGATAATGTGCGCTGTCACGCTCCATTTTGGTCAGCAGCTGCTCCAGCGCATGGTACTGCTCCGGGGTCACCGGCAGCTTACACACACGAATGCGGGATGCTTGCCCATTTTGGTGATACCGGGAAAGGGATTCCCGGACAAACCCACCGTATAAGGGCGTCTGGTAATACCGCCGGGCAAAGCTGTACATCCGTGTCAGATCGCTGTCCAAAGCGATGCTGGCGTGATTATATTCCTCTTTTGTGACCCGACGGATCATTCGCCCCATACGGTTGGGCGTGGAGGAAAACACAACATAAATTGCATTCATACTGAACTCCTTACAGAATTCCCAATAAAATCATTGCGATCAGGTTAATGCCGATATTTGCGCCTATATGTACCAGCCAGGCGGCCCACAGATTGCCCCGCCGATCCAGATAAATAAAGAACAGGCCGCAGAAAAACAGCGCAGCCAGAGCCAATATATAAAGGAGTGGATTTAGCATCGTGATCAGCATACCGGCGTGGTATAGGGCAAACAAGGCAGAACTGAAAACGGCGGCAAATGTTTTGCCGGTTTCCTCTTTCAGACGCAGATATGCAAAGCCCCGGAAGAAAAATTCTTCCAAAAAGGAATTGCACAACACAATATAAAGCGAAACGAAAAGAAAATTATCCTTTGTAATGCCGGTGTCCTGCGAAAGCGCCCGGGGAACTGCAGACAGATCGATATAGCTGCCCAGCAGGAAATAAGCGCCCAGAATCACTGTAACGGTGGCAAGACCAAGCAGACCGCCTTTTAGCAGGGAAGCCTTGTCCGGTTGCAGACAGCCAAACACCGACTGCTTCAGAATCCGGGTCATACCAAGGGGCAGTACCAGGAATGCGACGATCTTCACGGCAGACTTGATCCAATAGCCGGGCTGCCAAATGCCGTCGGTAATCAACATCAGCAGGCAGCAGGCGACGATGACTGTCACAAGCAGCCAAAATCTGGTTTTTGTTTTCATAGTGCCTCCATTATTTTGCAAATGTCCCGGCAAATATCCCGGTCGTCCAGGTTGCTTTCCAAGGCGCTGCGCATATCGGGAATGTGGAAGCGGCATCCGGTAAGGGCCTTCTCAACTGCGCCGGGCAACCGCCAGTCCATCGCGTCGGAGTAGACCCGCGCCTGACGGATCATACCGCCCTCGGTCTGCAGCTCCAGTAAAATGCCGCCCCAGGGGAATCGGCTTTCCCAGGAAAAGTCCGCTTTGAGATTCTCGCCGTACAGCCAATCCCAGCGGCGAAGTTCGTCTGCGGTTTGTTCCAGCGTATCAGCGGATACGCTGAGAATTGCAGCCGGCAGACCGTAAACCTTTGCAAAAGCCTGCGCCATATAATCGTTCATAGTTTCACAGGTCAGCTCAGGGCAGAGGTCCTGCAAATTTACTACCCGGGAGCGGACGGATGCCACACCCTTTGCTTCCAGCTTCGCTTTGGAGGGAGTCAGATACCGCCCCAGGTTTTTCATATCGGCGCTGATCAGCAGCGTGCCGTGGTGATAGGCTTTGCCACCGCTGTGATAGAATGCATTACCGGAGAACTTCTGTCCCTGGGCAAGAATATCGTTGCGTCCGGAACGCTCTGTTTCAATACCGGCAAGGGCGCAGGCAGCCTGAATGACAGATAGTTGCTTATCCAGGTCGTAATCCGATTCGTTCATAATAAATGTGAAATTCAGATTGCCGGTATCGTGAAACACCGCACCGCCGCCGGAAAGCCGCCGGGCCAAATGCCCGCCTTCTTTTTCCAGCAGCTCCGTGTTGCATTCCGCGTAGGCGTTTTGATTCCGTCCGATGACTACGGTGTTCTGATTTTGCCATAAATATAAAATACAGCATCCCGGCTCTACAGTTTCCAGCAGGTGCTTTTCCAATGCGATATTCTTATAGGGGTCAAAGCTGTGGCTGTGACAGATATAAAGCTTTTCGATCATGGCGCATCACTTCCTTTGGGTTTATTATATACTATAATATTAAATTTGGCTAGTATATTTGAAATAAAGATTGACAAAACCCGGTAGGAAGTGTTATATTTGTGATATAATGTTAAATTGATAACATAAGGAGGCGCTATGTACAGTATTCGTCAAGAACAGATCCGGGAATACATAGAGCAGAAAAATGTGGTGACCATCAAGGAACTGCAGGCTCTGTTCCCCAATGTGTCGCTGATGACCATTCACCGGGATCTGGATGCACTGGAACGCAGCGGTGCTGTGGTCAAATTCCGTGGCGGCGCAAAGTCTGTGCGGCTCACCGGTGACCCGGAATTTAATGTCCGTATGCGTGAGAACAACACGGGCAAGAATGCCATGGCAGCCAAGGCGATGGAGCTGATCCAACCCAACTCTGCGATTTTCCTGGATGCCAGCACTACCAATCTGGCGATCGCCAAAAGTTTGCCGGATATCAATCTGAATATTTTCACCACCGGTCCCAGTATTGCCTTGGAATTGTGCCGTTTGCACAATCCCGTGGTGACGCTGTGCTGCGGCACGATCAATCGGAAAAACCTTGCACTTTCCGGACAAAACACCTTGCAAATGCTGGATACCATTAATATTGATTTGGCATTTATCGGTGTGTCCGGCTGCTCTGTGGAAGCAGGCTTTACCTGCGGCACAGAGGGAGATATGCTGGTCAAGCGAAAGGTGATCCAAAAAGCACGCACCAGCGTGGCGATGTGTGGTCGGGAAAAGTTCAGTTGCCTGATGCCCTATACCTTTGCAACTTTGGGCGATGTGGACTATCTGATCTCTGATGAAACCGTTCCGGAGAACGTGGCAAATGCCGCCCGGGATGCAGGCGTGACGATTCTGTAAGTTGACACCTTTCGTAATTTGTGCGAAATTGCTATTGACGAAGGTGTTATGATAAGTTATAATTAACAAGCTATAACAAACTTGAGGAGGAATAACTATGGCAAATGCTGTCATTATGCCCAAGGCCGGTATTACTGTGGAAAGCTGTATCATCGGTGAGTGGGTGAAGAAGGTCGGCGATCAGGTGAAGGTCGGCGACGTGCTGTTTACTTATGAAACCGACAAGGCTTCTTTCGAGTGTGAGTCTACCGCAGAAGGCACTCTGCTGGAGATTTTCTACGAGGAAGGCGACGAAGTGCCTTGCCTGATGAATGTCTGCGCTGTGGGCAATCCCGGCGAGGACTGCTCTGCGCTGAAGGGCGCCGGCGGCGCTCCCGCTGAGGCTGCTCCCGCTGCCGCACCTGCCGCTGCTCCTGCAGCCGCTGCGGTTGCTTGCAACACCAAGGCGCAGGCTGTGATCATGCCCAAGGCCGGTATCACTGTGGAAAGCTGCATCATTGGTGAGTGGCTGAAGCAGATCGGCGACGAAGTCAAGATCGGCGATATTCTGTTTACATACGAGACCGACAAGGCCTCTTTCGAGTGCGAGTCCACCGCCGAGGGCGAACTGCTGGCAATTTTCTTTGAAGAGGGCGACGAAGTACCTTGTATGGAAAATGTCTGCGCCGTCGGTCCTAAGGGCGAGCCCACCGATTGCCTGAAGCCCGGCGCTGCGCCTGCAGTGGTGGAGGAGGTTGCTGCTCCCGCTGCTGCACCTGCTGCTGAGGTTGCTGCGCCCGCTGCCCAGATCGTTGCCGGCGCACCCGTATCTCCCAGAGCCGCTAAGCTGGCAAAGGCTGCCGGTGTTGACGCATCTTTGGCTGTTGGTACCGGCCCTGAGGGTCGTATCATCGAGCGTGACGTGCAGAAGCTCATCGCTGAGGGTGTTCCCGCAGCTGCCAAGACTGTGGCTTGCGATGGCCCTGCTTATGAGGACGTGAAGTTCAGCGGTATCCGCCGTGCAATTTCCAAATCCATGCACACCTCTTTGTCCACCATGGCGCAGCTGACTCACAACACCAGCTTTGATGCAACTGCAATTCTGAACTACCGCAAGACCCTGAAGGCAGCCGGTGGCGAGTATGCAGGCATCACCCTGGGTGACATCATTCTCTACGCAGTTTCCCGTACGGTTCTGAATCACCCCGATCTGAATGCCAACATGCTGGACGATAACTCCATCCGTTTGTTCAAGCATGTGAATCTGGGCGTTGCTGTGGATACTCCCCGTGGTCTGATGGTACCTACCATTTTCAACGCTGACCAGAAGTCCTTGCTGGAGATCTCCAAGGAGGTCAAGGAGCTGGCAGCCGCTTGCCGTGAGGGTGCGATCAGCCCCGATAAGCTGTCCGGCGGCAGCTTCACCGTGTCCAATCTGGGCAACATGGGCGTTGAGTCCTTTACCCCCGTTATCAATCCTCCCCAGACCGGCATTTTGGGTGTCTGCGGTACTACCGACCGTGTTCGCAAGGCAGCTGACGGCTCTATCGAGATCTATCCTGCTATGGGCCTGAGCCTGACCTACGATCACCGTGCTGTGGACGGCACACCTGCTGCCAAGTTCCAGAAGGAGCTGGGCGAGAATCTGGAAAACTTCACCGCACTGCTTTCCAAGTAAGGAGGATATAGAAAATGCCTAAGAGTTTATTTGTAGATCCTGCCCAGGTGCGTGCGCCCGGCAAGGTAACTTTCAATGATATTCCCGTAAACCAGTACAACAAGACCGTGAAGGAAGAGCTGGAGTCCGGTAAGTTCACCAAGGAAGACCTGGTGCGTATTTTCCGGGATATGACCGTTCTGCGTGAGTTTGAGACCATGCTGAACCTGATCAAGACTCAGGGCTCTTACAACGGTATCGACCATACCTATCCCGGCCCCGCCCACCTGTCCACCGGTCAGGAGGCAGCCTGCGTAGGTCAGGCATACCTGCTGGACGAGAACGACTTTGCCTTCGGTTCTCACCGCTCTCACTCTGAGATTTTGGCAAAGGCGCTGTCCACCATCAATAAGATGTCCGATGAGCAGCTGATGGAAGTGATGGAGAACTTCCTGGATGGCAAGTGCCTCCGGGCCACCCAGAAGCTGGGCGAGACCAAGGACGTGAAGGAGCTGGCTATCCGCTTCATTCTCTACGGCACACTGGCAGAGATCTTTGCCCGTGAGACCGGTTTCCACATGGGCATGGGCGGCTCTATGCACGCATTCTTCCTGCCTTTTGGTATCTACCCCAACAACGCAATCGTTGGCGGTTCCGGTACTATCTCCACCGGCGCTGCTCTGTACAAGAAGGTCAATAACAAGAAGGGTATCGTTGTCTGTAACATTGGTGACGCTTCCATGGCTCGTGGTCCTGTGTGGGAGGCTCTGAACTTCGCCGCTATGGATCAGTACAAGACCTTGTGGGAGAGCCATAACGATGGCATGCCCATTCTGTACAACATTTTCAACAACTCCTACGGCATGGGCGACCAGACCCGTGGCGAGACTATGGGTCAGGGCAATATGTCCCGGATCGCTTCCGGTGTCAGCCCCACCCAGTTCCACGCAGAGACCGTGGACGGTTACAACCCCCTGGCAGTGATCGACGCTATGGAGCGCAAGCTGGAGCTGCTGCGTAACGGTCAGGGCCCCGTGATGCTGGAAACTGTGACTTACCGTTACACCGGCCACTCCGTTTCCGACCAGAACGCATACCGCACCAAGGAAGAGATCGATGCGTGGAAGGAAGTCGACCCCATCGTCACTTACCCCGCTTCCCTGATCGAAGCCGGTGTTATGACTCAGGAGGAAGTAGACGCAATC
>JAZSQH010000029.1:0-4779 GCA_045537865.1 Faecousia sp.
AACAGCTTCACCGACAAGGAATTTTTCCCGGTGGTCGGTGAGAATCTTTTTGAAACCTGTTTCAAACCCGTCGCTGTCACTGTCGAAGTTGGCATAGTTGGGAGCGGTGAAGAATGTATAGCTTTCATACATGGAAAGCACACTGGTCAGCATCTTTTGAATCCGGGCATCCTCAATGGAATCCAGATGGGCAGGCATATCCGTTTCAAATGCCTGCTTTGTTACCGGCAGATAGCCGGTCTCATCCACGAATTTCATATTTTGCTCTGCCGCCGTCAGCCATTTGATAAATACGCAGGCGGCGTATTCTTTTTCCTCGGTGGACGCGCCAACCATCAGGCCGCCGCCCCGCTGGATGGCAGTTTTTGTGCCGCCTTCAAAGGTAGGGTACGGAGGAATGCTGTACTCCACATTTTCAACGGTGCCGTCGGCGTAGGTGATGGTGTCGCCGTAGAACAGAATGCCGGCAGAGGAACCGGTGGAGCAAATCAGATCACCGGTCTTGGAAAGATCGGAGGAATACCCGTCATAGATGGCGATGCCGCCCTCCACAGCAGGCGCATAAACAGTGTCAAAAATGTGATCGAACTTTTCGTTTTCCAGAGAAAGCGCTTCACCGCTGAATATGCTGCTTCCCAGCTGTGCCATACCCACTTCGGCAAAGTTAAACCAGGAATCCGCCGCGTAGAACTGCTTGCCGCCGCTCCATTCATAGTACTGCTCCGACAGCCTTGCGATCCCCTCAAAGGTGGCAAGATCCTCCTGCTTTGCGCCGGTGGCAGCCGCGAACTTATCGAACAAGGTCTGATTTACATACAGAACCTCGGTGGACTTGGCGATGGGAAACACATACAGACCGCCGTCGGCGATCCGCCCCTCTTCCACAAAGGCATCCACATACTCCGCCAATTCTTTATCAGTAAAGTAGTTGTCAAAATTGGCAAGCATACCCTTCTGCTGGAACTGGATAGCAACCTTGGGATAGCCGGTGAATATATCCGGCATGGCAGGGGCACCGGGATCGCCGTTGACGATCATAGTCAGGCTTTTGTTCAGCTCGGAGCTGGAGGAAATGGCAGTTACATCGATTACGATGCCTTTCTCTTTGCCCACAGTGCTGTTAAATTCATCGATCAGCAGGTCCATGGTCTGCTGCATATCGCCGCCGTAATTGTGCCACATGGTCAGCTTAATGGGGTTCTTCGGGTCCAGTCCGGTATCGGAACAACCGGAGAAAATGCAGACCGTCAATACCAGTGTCAGGATAAGCGAAATGACCTTTTTCATGGAAACCTCCTTGCTGAATCTTCCCAAATTCAAAAATTTTTGCATATTTTTTATCCCATCCCACCTTTTTGAGGGTTTCGGGTGGGGACAAAACCGGGAAAATCCGTAAAATCTGAAGTGTAAGCAGCAGTCATCCTGCATTTGCTTCCAATAAAATCTTATCACGGTGTGTTGTTTCAGTCAACACTTTTTCGAAAGGAGGGACGCAATTGAGACATCAAATTTCCGAACTGCCCAGATATCAGATCGTAAAGGAAGAGAACAAAGTAATTTTCCGTTTCTTCTGTGAGTTGTCCGGTGCCGCTGTATTTACCTCAGAACCCATAAGCACCGATGCTCCGGAAGAAACACTTCTGCTAATTTGGAAACGCAGTGGAGAGAACCTGTTCCACCGATGCAAAAAATGCGGCAAATTGGTGTGCGATCTGATGTATAACCCGGATGTGTTCCAATGTGTCAGCTGCGCCCCGTGGGAGAATAAACCGAACTTCTGCGTAACCTGCGGTGAGAAGCTCCCTGCTAAAGACACCTATTGCAGGAAATGCGGTCAGCGCCTTCGGTATAAGGAGGTGTGGGCATGAAAGATCCGGAAAGGATCCGGCAGGAAAGTATGGAGCATTTTGGTTTCGGAATCCCCTCCATGAAGAAAGCGAGGATCTGCAATCACTGCGGCAAGGTCGCTTCCGCAAAACAAGCCTACTGCAATTCCTGTGGCAGCAAGCTGCCGGAGGAAACGGTCTATGAGCAGTACCGGTCTATGCACCGGAGTTGCCAAAACTGCGGCACGGTGCTGACACGAAGCTACGGCTACTGCCCACAGTGCGGTACAAAACAGTCAGAACAAACAATGAATATAAATTAAGGAGTGTGTATTATGAAAGCTGGTCAAGTATTCCGTAAAACGATGCCCTTCTGTTGGGCAAAGCTGCTGCTGGGCGGCGCAACCGTCCTGATCTCTGCCATTCTGCTGGCAATCCTTATGGGTCTGGGCTGGCTGTTTGGCGAAAACGGCATGGTGATCTGTATCTTCATCTGGATCGGTGCCACCGGTGTCATTCGTTTTGCAATCATGCATTACTTTGGCTATCTGGTAAAGGCCGGACATATTGCGGTCATAGCCGAAGCCACCACTACCGGAAAAGTGCCCGCAAATCAGGTCAAGTACGGTATGGACAAGGTAAAGCAGCGTTTCGCTACTGCCAACATCTACTTTGCGGTGGACAAGCTGGTATCCGGTGCAGTCAAGCAGATCCAGCGGGGCATTGAAAAGCTTGGCAACGCCATGAGCTTTATCCCCGGTATGGAGCATGTGACCAAAGCCGCCAACTTCTTTGTGGAACTGTCTTTGGGTTATATTGACGAGTGCTGCCTGGGCTATACCTTCTACAAAGCGGAGCAGGGTGCATTCCAGAGTGCCTGCGACGGTGTTGTGATCTACGCGCAGAACATCAAGCACCTGCTGAAAAACGCAGCCAAGACCATGCTGAAGGTCATCATTGGCGTGGTCGTGGTCGTACTGGTAGTGTTCATTCCCGTAGGACTGCTGTTCAAGGTTCTCAACTGGAGTGGTTTCCTGGCATTCCTGCTGGCATGTCTCATTGCCTGGGTCGTGAAATTCGCGTTCCTGGACAGCTTCATCCTTTGCCAGACTATGGCAGGTTACATGGAAGTGGCACCCACCACCCAGATCACCTTCGATCTGTATCAGAAGTTGTGCGGCATCTCCGGCAAGTTCAAGGAGCTGTGGAACAAGGGCAAGGCAGAGTCTCCTCAGCCCGCCTACGCAGCCGCAGGTGCGGCACCTGTGTATGAAGCACAGCCTGCTGCCCCGGTACAGACCCAGGCACCTCCTCCGGGGGAAGTTAAGTTCTGCGGTCAGTGCGGTGCAAAGAACGCTGCCGGTGCCGGTTTCTGCGGTGAGTGCGGCGCGAAGATGTAAAGGAGGATACGGCTATGGCAGGAATTTTAGACGGCCTGGTAAAGGGGCTTGCCTCTTTGGCACCCCAGGATGACCCCGATGTAAAGATCTTTAACGCCCAGAACGAGCTCAAGGAAATTGAAGAAAAGGAAACAGCCATCTTTGCCCAGCTGGGCCGACAGGTTTATGAGGCGGGCGGCAAGGATGCTTATCCCGAAGCCGGTGTGCAGCTGGACGCACTGGCAGCAAACCGGGTACAGCTCCAGCAGAAGGTCAATCAGCTGAAGGAAGAAAAGGCTGCAAGGGAGCGGGCTGAAGCCCAGGCTGCGGCGGAGCGCGAAGCAGCAGAAGCTGCCCGGACTTGTCCCAACTGCGGAACGGTCAACGCGGAAGGCTGCAAGTTCTGCTGCGACTGCGGCACACGACTTCCGGAGGCAGCTCCCGCACAGCCGAAGAAACGGTTCTGCACTTCCTGCGGCACTGAGGTCGCAGAGGGTATGAAGTTCTGCTCTGCCTGCGGTACACGGCAAGAGTAAGTATACAGCGAGGAGGAAAACGGTTATGAAACGAATATTCGGTGTTTTCCTCACCTTGCTCCTGCTGTTATCACTATTTCCGGTAACGGCATTTGCGGCAGAGGAAAACGATCTATCCAAATTTGAACTTCCTGCCCCGAAAGCCCCCAATTACTTCGTCTATACCGACGGGGACGAAAAGGAAGCCCGTCACGACGATCTGCGGATGATTATGATTGCCGATCCGGAGGTGGCGCTTCTCGCGGCAGAGTACAACCGTGACAGCGATGCGTTTTACAAGAAATACGGCCTGTATTCCTTTGCGATCTCCATGCAGTACGATGTATCCCTGGACGGCGAGGACAACTGGCAGCACAACGAGGAATGGGACACCAACTGGTACACAAGCGGTTATGCGGACGGCTATCCATATGTATCTCTCGGTTCGGAGATGATGGAGGACTTTGAGTTCTTCTGGCTGACCTACTACGAAGGCGAGGGTTCGAGCACCTTTGTTCCCTATCAGTCCGCCATCACCACCTATGTGTGTCACCACGAGGATTGGGAGGAAAATATCTATTCCTTCGATGTGGAAAATCACAGTCTTTACATTCGCTGCCGTTACTATATGGAGTGGGAAACCTATGATGAAGCCAAGAACGAGATTGGAGAAAAGCAGTCCAGGTTCTCCGATTGGTCGGAAAGTGCCATCTTCGGCAAGAACAGCACACAGATTATCCCCGACGAGCCGACCACTTACGAAGCTCCTGTGATCTCCAATATGAAGATCGTACTTTCTGAGGGTGACGAGAACAGCCATATCGAGTACGCACAGACCACACCCGAATCGGTTTGGATGGCAAATGTGTACTACTATATGCAGGGCGAAGGTGAGTTTGAAGGCCTGGAGACACAGGTCAGCATCAACGGCGGCGATTGGATCGAGTTTGATACGGCAGACTCCGGCGGCGATTGGTGCCTCTATAATGGCAACAGAGGTGCATACAATTTCGATGTCCCCATTGCTGAAAACACAAACGTAAAGCTCCGCATCCGCTT
>JAZSQH010000052.1:0-2041 GCA_045537865.1 Faecousia sp.
ACCATACCGTCCAGGATCAGCTCCAACACTACTTCGATAATGTCATCCAGCATGATAAATACCTCCGGTCACAGTTTTATTTTTGATCTTCCGTATCCGGTTCCTTAGGCACAGTACGGTTGGATGCAATGATATAAATACCGCCAAAGATGCCGATTGCCAATCCCGCCAACCCAGCTAACACCATGATGATAGCAAAAGGACTATACTGATTTCCGGAAAGGACATAAGCCAAAAGGATCAGTGCCGTAGAAGCCACGATCCAAAAGATATATACAGCAAGTTTCCAAATTCGTTCCATAGTGGTTTCTCCTTAAACCTGAGGCTGCCCAGGTTGGGTGTACTTATATTCCGTGCCGGAGATCTCTCGATAAAAGGCTGCGGTTGCTGCCTGCTTGTAGGGTGTGATCCAGAGGCTGCCAATGCCAAAGGTCAGCAGTGCACTGAGAATATCCCAGCCGATGAAGCTGATCTGCACGCAGAACAGACGCCAGCGGTTGCCGGACATCATCTGCTTGGAGCGCTCGATAGCTTCGCTGGCAGTCAGTTGCGGATTTTCTGCCAGTATGTAACTTGTCATGGCGTAGCTATAGCCTGCGATAATGCCAGGAATGATGAACAGCAGCGACCACAGCAGAACATAGACGCTCTGGAGAAGTCTGGCGCAGGCAGTGGTCTTCCAAAACTGAAAAAAGGCGAACATGGTGCCGATCTCGGTTTCCTTCTGCCGATCCAACAGATCCAAATTGAACTCCATTTAGCCGACCTCTACGATACTGCCAAGGATAAACAAAGCAACACCCATGACGACGGCGAAGATAGCAATATATGTGGCAATGCCTGCAAAGACAGTCCAGAATTCCACGCCGCCATTGGAAGAAACCACATCCTGTCCAAGGATCTGCAGGCTTGCGTTAAAATTGCCGTCGTTTAATTCCACATTGAGTTCCGGCCCGTTGGAGCCGATGGCACCCAATAGCGATGCGATCAGACCGGCAACAACTGCGATGCCCCATTTACCTTTCAGGGCATTCCGGGCAATACTTCTAAAATCAGCTGCGTATTTCATAATTTCACTCCCATCTTCTCTCGGAGATCTCCGAGGCTCTTATTATACTGCGCTTGGCTGATTGCTCCTCTTTCAAGGAACAAATCTAAGGTTTTCTTTTGATTCAGGAAGAGATACTGCTTTTTCTCCTCCGGAGTCATCTGTGCCAAAGGCATCTGTTGCATTTCCCGATCCATTATAGCCACCCTTAATTCGGATCCCGGGGGATAATGATCGCTGCAATAATATATGCCAGGATACCACTGCCCCCTGCACAGGTCAAAACGACGGCACCAAGCCGAACCAGTGTAGGATCAATGTTGAAGTATTCGGCAATACCTGCACAGACACCGTCGATCATTCTATTCTTATTAGATTTATATAATCTCTTTTCCATGGCTGGCTCCTTTAATCGAGATTGTTTTCGTAATCAGATGCGTCGATAATGATCTTCTTACATTTCGGGCAGCAGTGGCTTTCGATATGGTGAGGCGATAACATCGGAACTTCCAGATGCAGGGCATACTTTTCTTTGCCGCCGGGAAGTGTGCTGATCTTGTGTTTTCTCTCACTCCATATGGTGTTGCCACAGTTCAAGAAACCTGGGATCATTTCAACATCACAATAGGGACATTTCATGTTGCTGCCTCCTTACTCTGCCTGCAGTTCAATCAAAATCACTTCCGGACGGTTGTTGATTCGGAACGGTAGGATGCTGTTTCCAACGCCTCGGCTCACAAACATATTGGTGTTGCCTTCCGTGTAAATGCCTGCGTCGTATTCAGGGAACAAGCCCTGATTCGGTGCTACCAAGCCGCCGATAAAAGGCAGGCGGAATTGGCCTCCGTGCGCATGGCCACTCAGGACCAAGTCCATACCGTGATCTGTGTAAGCATCGAACAACTCCGGCCGGTGGGATAGCAGAACGGTAAAACCATCATTCTCAGTATGGAGCTCTTCCAGCTTGGTGTTCATAACTGTTTCGGAGTCTCC
>JAZSQH010000069.1:0-9560 GCA_045537865.1 Faecousia sp.
TTCTGTGAGCCAAGGAGTTGTAGTGGGGATTTGTCTTCCTAAGACCGCTTGGCCTCCGACTTTGTTTTGTTTTTTTGAAGCGGCTCCGGATCTTTTGTGAATACACATCTGCCGATGTCATTCATAGGCTCCAGCACCGTGATCGCCATGCGGATCTGATCCATTGCCTCCCGGCGCTGACGCTCGATCAAAGATTGCCGGAGAATATCCAGCTCACTCTCAGCCTCCGCCGCCTCAGCTGCAGACAGCAGCATTTTGGTCTTGATCAGCATCAGGTGGGAAGCCATGGTAATAAACTCACTGGCGACCTCGATATCTAAACGCTTCATCTCATCCAGGTAGGCAAGATACTGCTCAAGAATTGCAGAAATGGACACATCCTGGATCTCTATTTTGTTTTTGCTCAGGAGTAAAAATATTACGTCCAGTGGTCCCTCGAAATCCTCCATGCCCTCGCTGCGGGTATGAACGATGCCTTGGAGACGATATTGCGGTTGTACCATAATCATTCTCCGAATCTTTTTCTTCTGATTATTGCCATTATACCACCCATTTTATAATCACGCAAGCTTTTCAAACAATTTTGGCAAAATATAATAATCATTGATTTTTTGTCGAATTTGTGCTATAAAAATCACAAATAGATAAGGAGGTTGGAAACATGTCAAACAACAACCGTTATCAGCAAATGGAGCAATATATGACCGGCGCTCTTTTAGCGTCTGCGGTCATGTTTATCATCTATCTTTTCTCCGCAGGATCCGGCACGATCTGGCTGCAGGTCATCTCTGCAATCATTGCCGTACTGATCAGTGGCGCATGTCTTTATTTTCTATATACTTCAAAAGAGCTGCTGCGTGCCAGAAGCTTATGGATGACCGTAGCTGCCGCATCTGTGATTATATGTATTCTGTTCTCCCTGATCCTGCAGTTCCCCTCTCCCAATCCTTTGGCACAGTGAAATAAAAATAACGGAAAGAACCGTGATGGTTCTTTCCGTTATTTTTATTATACTTCCGCTTTCTGCTGCACCGGGAATCGCTTTCTGCAGTAAGCGTAATATACAAATAACGAAGTCATACTGCAAACATAAGACACGGGATAACACCAGTAGATCAGCATATAGCTATCCGGACGAATGGGGCAAATAAACATGACCCACAAAATTCGAACTACACATACACAAAATATATTGAGTGTTGTGGGGATCGCAGTTTTCTTGATGCCACGCAAGCAACCCAGGAGCACATCTGAAATACTGTACATAACAAAGCTCCAGGATATGAGAATCAGCTTTCTTGTGCCGGCATAAATCACATCCGGATCACTATTAAAGATACCCATAAAGAAACCGGGTGCAACTGTGATGATGGTTGCCAGTGCCGCCACGATCAGGACGCAGTATGCACCGCCGATCCACAGCACCTGATCAATCCGCTTGAATTTTCCTGCGCCGTAACACTGACCGGCAAAGGTAATGCACGCTGTATAGAACGCAGATATGACCTGATTCAGGAATGCAGAAAGCTGCGTTGCCGCTGTGCTGCCGGCAATCACCGTATCACCAAACGTGTTGATACTTGCAGAAACCGTCACATTAGATAAGCTGAACACCATACTGTTGATCGCACAGGGGATGCCCACCTTCATAATATTGACACACTGTTCCTTGTGAATTTTCATCTCGCCCATGGTAAGCTTAAATTCATCCTTGGGATCAAACAGAATGTAAAGCAGCCAAATTGCAGAAAGATAATTGGAAATTACCGTCGCCCAGCCTACACCGGCAACAGACATCTTAAATCCAATCACAAACAGCAGATTCAGCAGTACATTTACAAGACCGCATATCGAGATCGCCATCATGGGACGCTTGCTGTCGCCATGAGTACGCAGGATGCCGGCGGCAAAGTTATACAAAATACTGCCGGGGATACCGCAGAATATAATCCGCATATAAAGGGTAGATTGGTCAATTATATTCTCCGGGCACTGCATCAGCTGCAGTAACGGTTTACAAACCAATATACCGAGAATCATCAATCCAATGCCACACAACGCCGACATAGCAATGCCAGTGTGCATACTTTTCCGCAATTCTCTGTGTTTTTGTGCGCCCAGCAGATTGGAATTGACAATATTACCGCCAACCGCAATGCCGATCAGCAGGTTGGTCAGCAATCCGGTTGCCGATGCGGTAGCGCCAACTGCCGCAAGTGCAGCCTTGCCGGCAAATCTGCCCACCACTGCGCTGTCAGCTGCGCTGTAGAGATGCTGCAATATGTTTGTGACGATCAGAGGGAATGCAAATACCAGCAATTTTTTGGTGATCGAGCCGGTAGTCATATCCACTGTACGTGCAGACTTCATATTACCCTCCCCTTTCTGCGACCTATTATAGACCCATTTTTCAAAAAAGCAAGTTATTTCAATAGATATTTCATAAAAAAACCCGGTCTGCACAATAAGCGCAGACCGGGGATAAATATAGATTTTATCATTCCCCTAATTTATCAGTTGTATCCTGACCGATGCTCATAATATCATACGGCGTTGTCTGGTAGACCAAATAATTCAGCCAGTTGGAAAACAGCAGATTTGCGTGGGCGCGCCACCGAACCAAAGGCTCCTGGGTATCATCATCATCCGGGAAATAATTTTCCGGAACACGAATGGGCAGGCCAAGATTTTTATCACGCACATACTCTTTTTTCAGTGTATCAGCATCGTATTCAGAGTGTCCGGTAATAAATATCTGGCGGCCTTTTTTGTTCATAACCGCATAAACACCTGCTTGTTCGGAGGATGCCACGATCTTAAGACCGGGAACTTTTTCAATATCCTCACGATCCACCGTTGTATGCCGGGAATGGGGTACCCAGAAAATATCGTCAAATCCACGCATCAGGATAGAACGCTTGTAATCCGCCTTATGGGGAAATACGCCAAACATCTTTTCCGGCAGGTCACGCTTGGGAATACCGTAGTGGTAGTATAGACCGGCTTGCGCACCCCAGCAAATATGCATTGTGCTGTGGACATTGGTCTTGCTCCACTCCATGATGCGGCAGATCTCATCCCAATAATCCACATCCTCAAAAGCCATGTTCTCAACCGGGGCTCCGGTAATGACCATGCCGTCGAACTTTCTGTCCTTTAGCTCGTCAAAACTCTTATAAAAGTTGATCAAATGCTCCTGAGAAACATTCTTGGCAACGTGGGTTGTGGTATGCATCAGTTCCAGGTGAACCTGCAGCGGTGTGTTACCCAAAAGCCGGGACAGCTGTGTTTCCGTCTCGATTTTGGTGGGCATCAGGTTCAAAAGCACGATCTCAAGGGGACGAATGTCCTGAGTCGTTGCCCGGTCTTGGTGCATTACAAATATATTCTCATCCTGCAGCGTACCTGCAGCAGGCAGATCATTCGGAATTTGAATGGGCATAAATGGCACCCCTCTCTGATAAACTTGCTATATTTTACTCTATAACCGCAAGATTGTCAATCGTCCATCGTTGCCAGTTCCGTGCCTGCATAATAATACGCAAGTATCTGATCGTAGGTACTGCCGCCTACCGCCATTGCATCTGCTCCGTATTGGCTCATCCCCACCCTATGACCAAAGCCTTTCGTGGTGATCGTAACTGTGTTCCCCAGCACCGTAACCGACATAGCTGTGGAACGCAGCCCCAATCTGCTTCGCAAAGTCGTTCCGTGGAATGTTTCGCCGCAGATCTGCATACTATCCACACCCCCGCCGTCTGTATATCGGATCGTACCGATCTGACATGATCCAGAGGTATCCTCGATTTGCAGCAAACGCTTAAATTCTGTAACTGAAAAACGCACAGTATCCACATAGTGCGTTGCGTTCTCCTCACCGGGACTTTCAGTTGCACGCAAATACGGGACATCAGAGCCCCAAACAGCCGCCGCATCTTCTGTCATGCCGCCGGAGCAGGAAAAATATGTCGCCTCGATCAACTCGCCATTATATAACAGAACTTGACCGGCAGTTGCCTGCACTGCTGCGCTTACTTTTTCAACACAGGCGGTATCTCCCCCTTTGGATACATATTCCTCCGGTGATATAAACCCTTGGCAGCAAGATGGATTTGTACAGACTGCCGCAGCAGCATGCTTTGTTCCGGAGGATTTTCGTTTCAGGGCATAGGTGCGGGCAACAACACCCTGCGCCTTCAGCGCTTCAGTCTCGAATTCTGCCGGCATTTCACATAAAACAACCGCCGTAATATATTCCTCCAGCTCCATATCTGTCACAGAGCCGTCATCCAGCTGAACCAGCAGACGAATATCCTTATTCGGTGTAGTTGTTGGCACTGTAACGGTTGCTTCTGCGCCTATCTGGGAATATTCCGATACCTGCGGTTGTTTTGCAACTGTCGGCACCACAGAAAACAGCACAGCCGGATACAAGATCCCCAGTATCAGCGCCACTAAAATTTCCGTTGTCTTCTTTTGCATATTATCACCCAAGGATATTTTAACAAAGGCTCAGGATAGATTGTGGCGTTTTTACGGGGAGATCCTTCCAACTTTGCGTCAAAGCTTGACATAAAACTCTGTCGGAAGTATAATTTATACAAGAATATTATCGAAAGGTCTCACATAATGAAAAAGACAGTAAAAATCATTTTGCCCATCGTACTGGCGCTGGTCATTGTTCTGTGCGCCGTATGGTACTTGTTTGTATATGACCGGGCATTTACGAGAGATGTACTTCTGACCTTTGCCCGTTATAATGAAAAAAGCGGCAACCACACCATCGCCGCCTGGTTCTATAATCAAGCTTATGCCCAATCCGCCAACAGTGATGCGGTTGCTATTGAATTAGCCGAACAATATAAGGCCATTGGTAACTATACAAAGGCTGAATTCACATTGTCCAACGCTATTGCCGACGGCGGCGGTGTCGATCTGTATATGGCATTGTGCAAGACCTATCTGGAGCAGGATAAGGTTCTGGATGCAGTAAATATGCTGGATCGTGTTGCCAATGAATCTATTAGGAACGAACTGGCATCTATGCGGCCTGCTGCGCCGGTGGCAACTCCGGAGCCCGGTTTTTACAACCAATATATCAGCGTGACCGTAACTGCCAACGAGGGCACGATTTATGCCAGCACAACGGATAAATACCCCTCTATTAAGAAAGATCTGTACTCTGCGCCTATTCTTATGCAAGACGGCGAAAACACCGTGTACGCTGTTGCCATCGCAGAGAACGGTCTGGTAAGTCCCTTGGCGATTTTTGGTTACACCATTGGCGGCGTGATCGAAAAAATTGAGTTTGCAGATTCCACTTTGGAAACCGCTATCCGGGAAACCCTCTCTGTCAGTGCGGATAAAGAACTGTTTACAAACGATTTGTGGACGATCAAGGAATTTACCGTTCCTGCAGGCGCCACCAATTATACAGATCTGAAACACATGGTTTTCCTTGAGAGCCTAACCATCGAAAACGGCACTGCTGGTCAGCTCTCCAATATCTCCACTATGAGCAATTTGGCAGAGCTGAAAATCGTTGATCTTGCTATTTCTCAGGAGGAACTGCAAATCATTGGCAGTCTGCCCAGCCTGAAAAAATTGACCCTGCAGAGTTCCAAACTCACCGGTATCGCACCCTTGCAGTCTGCTACTTCTCTGGAATATCTGGATCTGACCGGAAACACTGTACGCAGTATCGATGCCATTTCCGCCATGACCGGACTGAAAGAACTCTATCTGAAAAGCAACGCTGTTACCGATTTGTCCGCCTTGTCCGGCTGTGTTGCGCTGACAAAGTTGGATGTGTCATCCAACGCACTGACTTCCCTTGCGCCCATCAGCACGCTGACTTCCCTCACCTGGCTGAATGCCGGTACAAATACCATTACCGAGCTGGGACAGATAGATAACCTCAGCGCACTGACTGTTCTGAAGCTTAACAACAACGCTTTGACCAGTGTTGGCGCTTTGGGCGGATGTTTGGCATTGACCGAACTGGACCTGTCCACCAACGCACTGACCGATATCACTTCACTGTCAGAGCTTACAAACCTGATGTATTTCTACTTCTCCCATAATCAGGTTACCAAGATTCCCGAACTTGGCACTAGCAGCGCATTGGTCAAAATCGACGGTTCTCATAACAAAATCTCCAGTCTGAAACCGCTGAGCGGTCTGCAAAATCTGAACTATGTACAGATGGACTACAACAGCGACATCTCTTCTGTCAAGGATCTGGCTAATTGCCGTCGCCTGGTAGAAGTGAACGTCTACGAAACAAAGGTCTCCGATGTTTCTTCCCTGACAAGTCAGAATATCATTGTAAATTACAAACCCGTATAATAACGAACGCCCGGAGGAAAACCTCCGGGCGTTTATTATTTATTTTCCTCATCCTGAATCTCTTTTAGCAGTTTCTTATCTGCCTTGCTGCTCAGATCCAGTTTTTCGTACATATCCGGTCGACGATCCCGCGTGCGGATAATGGATTGCTTTCTGCGCCACTGGGCAACCTTTTCGTGATTGCCAGACAGCAGAATCGGCGGCACTTCCCTGCCATGCCAAATCGCCGGGCGGCTATACTGGGGATATTCCAAAAGACCATTGAAGTGACTTTCGTCTTCAAAACACTCCGGATCTGCAAGAACACCGGGCACCATGCGGCACACCGCATCGGTAACCGCCATAGCGGCGATCTCGCCGCCGGTGAGCACAAAATCACCAAGGGAAATTTCCTCGTCAACGCACTCGTCAATGAACCGCTGATCGATTCCCTCATAGTGACCGCAGACAAGGATCAGGTTATCCATCTTGCTCAACCGCACTGCGTCCGCCTGGTTAAAAGTTTTACCGCAGGGGGACATATAAATCGTATGTACCGGCCCGGAAACCTGGTCACAAACCGCCTCCCAGCAACGATACAGCGGATCCGCTGTCATAACGGCGCCCCGACCGCCACCATAGGGATAGTCATCTACCTGATTCTGCTTATTGGCAGTGTAATCACGAATCTGATGGGTCTCGATCTTGATAAATCCCCGATCCTGGGCTCTGCCCAAAATACTGTCGGACAGAACATCCCCAAGTGTCTCGGGGAACAACGTCAAAATATCAACTCTCATCCGTCCGCATCCCCTCGATGATTTTTACATCCATACGCTCTGCATCCATATCCGTATTGAGCACAAATTCCTTAACTGCAGGTATCATATAGGTATGGTCGCCTTCCACCATATACACCTTATTGCCCGGGTAATCCAGTACATCTGTGATCGTGCCCAACAATGCGCCGTCACAATATACTGACAAACCGATCAGCTCCGCCACAAAAATCAATTCCTTGGGCGCATCGACTCTATATACTTCCACTGTCATTCCCCGAAGCGCCTGACCGGCCTCTACGGTATCTACACCCTTCAGTTTCAGCAGATTGCAAGTCTTTTGAATTCGGCAGCTTTCCACAGCATAATCCGTACCGCCAATACGAATACGCTTAAAGTCCAGTAAAAATTCCGGACCATCTGACCACGGCAAAACCTTTACCTCACCACGGACACCGTGGGTAGTAACGATCTCACCTGCTTCTAAAAATTCGATTTTCATGGAACTACCTCCAGAATGTACTGTAGATATTATATCAGTTTTTGCCCAAAGGGGCAAGTCTAAATAATGAGAAATGCGTGACGGCTTACCGTCACGCATACTCATTTAATCTACAATTTCCACCGAAACTTTTTCACCGGTGCGCTGCGCAACGGTCTTAACGATGGTGCGAATCTCCTTCGCAATCCGACCCTGGCGGCCGATAACCTTTCCCATGTCGCCGGGGGCAACACGGAGTTCCAGAACCTTACCCTCTTCGTCAGAGGTCTCGGTTACTGTAACAGCATCCGGATCGTCCACCAGATTCTTTGCCATATACAGCAAAAGCTCTTTCATTGTGCAACTCCTTTGGGAAATTACAGTACGCCAGCCTTTTTCAGCAGGCCGCGGACGGTATCAGTGGGCTGTGCGCCGTTCTTGATCCATGCCTGTGCCTTCTCACCGTCGATAGTGATAGTAGCAGGATCGGTCAGGGGGTTGTAGGTACCGATCTCCTCGATGCAACGGCCGTCACGGGGGCTGCGAGCATCAGCAACAACGATACGGTAGTAGGGGTTCTTCTTAGCGCCCATTCTTCTCAGTCTGATCTTAACCATGTGTTTTCACCTCCAAGTAAAACTTTTTCTATATCGCAAAGCATATTGCTTTCAACGAACCATTAAAATCCGGGGAATCCTCCGAAGCCTCCTAAGCCACGCATGCGCTTCATTTTCTTACCTGCGCCGGGGCCGGAGAACTGCTTGATCATGGAACGCATTTGCTCAAAAGACTTCAGAAGCCGATTGACATCCTCAACTTTCAAGCCTGCGCCGGCGGCAATTCTCTTTTTGCGGCTGGCACCGATAATGCTGGGGTTCTCCCGTTCCTTCGGTGTCATTGACAAGATAATCGCCTCGGTATGCGCCATGGCTTTCTCGTCCACCTGAATATTTTTCAGTCCTGCGCCGCCGGGAATCTGGGCAAGAATATCCTGCATAGAGCCCATGGAACGCATCTGTACCATCTGATCATAAAAGTCCTGCAATGTAAAACGGTTGGATTTCAGCTTTTCTTCCATCTGGGCCGCTTTTTGCGCATCGTATGCCTTTTCGGCTTTCTCGATCAGGGTCAGCACATCGCCCATACCCAGGATTCTGGACGCCATACGATCCGGATGGAAGGGTTCAATATCCTCCAGCTTTTCGCCAATACCGGAGAATTTCACCGGCTTGCCGGTTACTGCCCGGACAGACAGCGCAGCGCCGCCTCTGGCATCGCCATCAAGCTTGCTGAGCATAACAGAATCGATATCCAGCCATTCGTTAAAACTGGTAGCCGCATTGACTGCATCCTGACCGGTCATAGCATCCACCACCAGCATGATCTCATCCGGCTTGACCTCGGACTTGATGCTCTGCAGTTCGGTCATCAAAGTTTCGTCCACATGCAGACGTCCAGCTGTGTCCAAAAACACCATATCGTGACCGTGCTGACGGGCATACAAAACTGCCGCCTTGGCGATCTGCACCGGATCTGTCTGACCTTGCTCAAACACCGGAATGCCCAGCTTTTCTCCGCAAACTTTCAACTGCTGGATCGCAGCGGGGCGATAAATATCACAAGCAACCAACAACGGATTCTTGCCTTGCCGTTTCATAAGGCCGGCAAGCTTACTGCCATTGGTGGTCTTACCTGCGCCTTGCAGGCCAACCAGCATCACAACAGTAGTTCCGTTGGGATTGATGGTAATGTGCTTGATATCGCTGCCCATCAAGTTAGTCAGCTCTTCGTTGACGATCTTAACGATCATCTGCGCCGGCGTCAAGGATTCCAGCACATCTGCACCCACGCAACGCTCCGTCACGCCCTTAACAAAATCCTTAACGACCTTATAGCTGACATCCGCTTCCAGAAGAGCCATACGGATCTCACGCATCGCTTCCTTTACATCGGATTCCTTCAGCCGTCCCTTG
>JAZSQH010000039.1:0-13374 GCA_045537865.1 Faecousia sp.
TACAAGAAGTGTAAGAAAAATGTGCCTGCCTACATCGTCATGGGGGCAGCCTTTGTGCTGGTGGCCTTTGTAAAGGTGCCGGTGCTGTGGGTCATCGCCGGCTGCGCGGTCTTCGGCATCGTGACGTTCTTCGCTATGGAGAAGGAGGGTAAGAAATGATCTATCTGGAACTTTTCTGGACGTTCCTAACCATTGGCGTTTTTACATTTGGCGGTGGTTATGCGATGCTTCCGCTGATTCAGGAGCAGGTGGCTGTACGTTGGGGCGACGTGATCTCCAGTCAGGCGATGATCGATTTTATCGCAGTCAGCGAATCTACTCCCGGTCCCTTTGCGGTGAACATGGCGACCTACGTCGGTTCCCAGTTAGGCGGCATTTTGGGTGCGCTCTGCGCAACCCTGGGTGTGGTTCTGCCCAGCTTTGTGATCATACTGGTGGTGGCAAAGTGCTATGACCGATTCCGGGAAAGCCGCGTTGTTAAAGGCTGTATGTCCGGTTTGAAGCCTGCGGTGGTAGGTCTGATCGGCAACGCTGTTCTCAATGTTCTGATGACGGTGTTTTTCTCCGGCGGTGTGCAAATGGCAGTTTTTGCCCAGGTCAGTTTCTACATTTATGTGGCGCTGTTTGCAGCAATGCTGGTGCTGGCATTTAAGAAAGTGCATCCCATTATCATTATTTGTATTTCAGCGATTTTGGGCATTACAATCGGATATTTGCTATGATAAAACGGCGGGACTCCAATGGGTCCCGCCGTAAAATTTTATTGCACACTTGAAAAAATTGGTGGAATTGTTATAATATAAGGTATCGTATCTGAAAAAGGAGGGATCTGCGGTGTCAGATAAAGTCAAAAAACGGGCAAGACCCAGTCCGACCCGTGTGATTGCCTTGACCTTTGCGGCCATCATTTTGGCGGGCGCAATACTGCTCAGTTTGCCGTTCGCATCCCGCAGCGGCCAGAGCTGCGGCTTCCTGCCGGCGCTGTTTACCGCAACATCTGCAACTTGCGTTACCGGTCTTGTGCTGTTCGACACATGGACACAGTGGAGCGGTTTTGGGCAGGTCGTGATTCTGTGTATGATCGAACTGGGCGGTCTGGGATTCATGTCCGTGGCATCGCTGGTGGTATTTACTCTGCGTCGCAAGGTGGGACTGAAGCAGCGTATGCTGATGGCGCAGGCATTAAGCGTCAGCGAAATGGAGGGTGTCGTCCGGCTGCAGAAATGGGTACTGCTGGGCAGCTTGCTGATCCAGCTCACCGGCGCGCTGATTCTGTTGATTCGTTTTCTCCCGGAATATGGCATATCCCAGGCAGTGCGCTGGAGCGTGTTCCACAGTGTATCTGCGTTTTGCAATGCTGGTTTTGATATTACCGGCTCGGTAGCGCCCGGCGCGAATATGATCGTGTTTAACAATGACCCGGTGGTGTGTATCACACTGATGGCGCTGATTGTGATCGGCGGCTTGGGTTTCTTTGTGTGGGAAGATGTGGTCACACAGCGCAGCTTTAAAAAGTTCAGTGTCTATACTAAGCTGGTGCTGGTCACTTCCGCTGTTTTGATTTTGGGCGGCGCAGCGCTGATCGCTGTTTTGGAGTGGAACAATCCCGGAACATTGGGTAACATGCCCATACCCCAGAAAATTCTCAATGCCTTTTTCCAATCTGTCACGGTCAGAACTGCCGGCTTTACTTCTGTAGACCAGGCGGCACTTACGGATGGGGGAAAAGCGGTCAGTATTTTCCTGATGTTCATTGGCGGCTCCTCCGGCTCTACAGCCGGCGGTATCAAGACGGTCACAGTTCTGGTGCTGGCGCTGTTCGTCGTGTCACGGGCAAGGGGGAGAAACACGGTGTCTGCCTTCCACAGAACCATTCCCCAGGAAAAGGTTATGGATGCGGCAACCATCGTCACCATCGTGGTGGGACTTGCCTTTGCCGGTGCAATCGTGATTACCGCCACATCCCCGGTGGTGTTTACGGATGCGCTGTTTGAAACCGCATCTGCCCTTGCTACGGTGGGATTGACTGCCGGTGTCACACCGCTGTTAAGCCTGCCGGCGAAAATTATGATTATTGTGTTTATGTACTTTGGACGGGTAGGTGTTCTGACCATCAGCCTTGGTTTCCTTATGGGAGATAAGGCGGAGGATCGAATCCGTTACGCATATACAAATCTTCTGATTGGATAGGAGAATGTTATGAAATCTTTTGTGATTGTAGGTTTAGGTAGATTTGGCACCCAGGCAGCGCTGCGGCTGTGTCAGCAGGGCTGCGAGGTTTTGGTAATCGACAACAGAAGCGAACTGGTGCAGCAGCTGAGCGATGATGTGACTCAGGCTGTGGTGGCAGATGCCCGGGATAAGGAAGTTCTCCGGGCATTGGGTGTTAAAGATTTCGACTGCGCCATCGTCGCCATTGGTGACAGCTTGGCGGATTCGGTTCTGGCGACTATGAACCTGAAGGAGCTGGGTGTGCCTTATATCGTCTGCAAGGCTTATGATGAAACTCACCGTCAGGTGCTGTCTAAGCTGGGCGCTGACCGAATCGTGATTCCCGAAAAAGAGCAGGCAGACCGGCTGGCAAAAAGCTTGTCCTCTGCTAATGTGTTGGACTATATCGAGCTTTCCAAGGACTTTGGCATTATTGAAGTGCCTGCCCCCGGTAAGTGGCAGGATAAAAGCCTGATCGAACTGAATGTCCGGGCAAAACTGGGTGTCAACATTCTGGCAGTTAAGCGTAGCGGCGAGATTACCGTATCTCCGTCTGCTGACTTCCGGATCGATCAAGGAGATGTCCTGGTCGTGCTTGGCGACAACGAGGCGCTGGAAGCCGTACAGAGGGCGTAATGGAACAGAGGATAACGGGGCGGAAGAATCCGCTTTTGCAGCAGGCGCGCCGTCTGGTGACCTCCAGAAAGGAACGGGAGGCGACCGGGCTGTTTGTAGCTGACGGCACAAAGCTGCTGGATGAGGCAGTTAAGTGGTGGCCGGGTCTGGAAACGGTGATATTGTCCGACGGGGTTCAGGCGCAAGTGCCGCAGCATGTGCGTGTGGTGCGTGTTCCCGGAGATGTGATGGAGTCTATTTCTCCCATGCAGACCCCCCAGGGCGCACTGTTTTTGTGCCGACTGCCGGAGAAAAGAGAATTTGTCCCCACACCGGGTATGCTGCTGTTAGACGGCATCCAGGATCCGGGCAATCTGGGCACGATTTTACGGACAGCGGATGCACTGGATATTCCGGTGGCGCTGTTAGAGGGTTGCGCTGACCCCTATAGCCATAAAGTGGTGCGTGCCAGTATGGGCGCAGTGTTCCGCAAGCCGATATACCAAACCACTTGGGAGCAGGCGCAAAAGGCTTGCTTAGATGCGAATATTCCTGTGGCGGTGACAGCGTTGAGCGACCGGGCAGAGGATATTCGCAAGGCGGATATTTCCGCTATGGCAGTAGTGATCGGCAGCGAGGGGCAGGGTGTCCGTAATGAAATTATGAGCTCTGCGCAAAAAGAATTGATTATTCCTATGAATCCCAACTGCGAATCCCTGAATGCAGCGGTGGCGGCAGCCATCGTCATGTGGCAAATGCAGTAAAGACAGAAAGAAGGGTTAGAAATGCTGGAACATTGGATATGGTATGCCATGCTGCCCAAGCTTAGTTTGCGGCAGAAGCATGCGCTGTTAGAGCAATTTTCTGACCCGGAGGAAATCTATCGCATCCCGGACTTCTCCGGGATGAAATCTCTGACACCGGAGATGATGCAGGCGCTGGAGAATAAAGATATGTCTGCAGCCTATCAGGTGATGAGTACCTGCCGGCAAAAGCATATCGGAATTCTCACCTTAGGCATATCTGCCTATCCCTATCGTTTGCGGAATATCCATGATGCGCCATTGGTATTATATTGCAGAGGCGAACTGCCGGAACTGGAAGCACGTCCGGTGATCGGTGTGGTAGGTACGAGAAAGGCCTCTGCCTACGGCATGCGCAATGCCCGGAAAATGTCCGCTGAAATTGCCGCTTGCGGCGGTATCGTGGTGTCCGGCGGCGCAGCAGGTATCGACACCATGGCGCTGGAGGGCGCTTTGGATGCCGGTGGCAAGGTAATTGCTGTTTTAGGTTGCGGCGCAGATGTGGTCTATCCCAGAAACAACAAAGCGCTTTTTGAGCGGATTACGCAAAACGGTTGTTTGCTGTCGGAGTATTTACCCGGTACAGAGCCGAAACCATGGCAGTTCCCGGAGAGAAACCGGATCATCAGCGGTATTGCAGACGGCGTATTCGTGGTGGAAGCGCCTCAGGTAAGCGGCGCATTGATCACGGCAAGAAGCGCCTTTGACCAGGGCCGTGATGTATTTGCCGTTCCCGGCAATATTGATATTCCCAATTATGCCGGCAGTAATGCTTTGTTGCAGGATTGTGCGGCGGCGGTACTATCCGGCTGGGATGTGATGAAAGCATACGCTGACCAGTATCCCGGCACGGTAACAAAGCGAGAACCGCAGGTGCAAAAAGCTTATGAAAACAGCTTCGCCACCCAGTCACTTCGGGTGGCGCAGGATCTGCAAATTCCCAGCCCGGAGAAACGCTTTGACAAAAAATACATTGACAATCCGACTGCCAAAGCTTATATTGACCTAGATGCGATCCTGCAAAAGCTGGATCCGGAGGAACAAAAGATCGTCGCTTGTCTGGGCGCAGAGCCTATTCCGGCGGAACAGATCATCGCCCAGGTGGAACTGCCTGCGGCGAAAGTACTTGGCATTTTGACAAAGCTTGCCTTAAAAGGTGTGGTAGCAAACCATCCGGGCAGGCTGGTATCCCTGAAAAATCAGTAGTGGAGGCAACTATGGCAACCAATTTAGTTATTGTGGAGTCACCGTCCAAGGCAAAGACCATTGGTAAATACTTGGGCGCAGAATATACGGTTAAGGCAAGTATGGGTCACCTGCGTGACTTGCCCAAGAGCACCATGGGTGTGGATATTGAAAATGGCTTTGCGCCGGAGTATGTCCCGCTGGATGCTAAGACCGATATTATCAACGATCTGAAAAAAGCTGCCAAAAAGGCAGATAAAGTATATCTGGCAACTGACCCTGACCGTGAGGGCGAGGCGATCTCCTGGCATTTGAAGGAGCTTTTGAAGTTGCCGGATGATAAGACCTGCCGTGTGACTTTTAACGAGATCACACAAAAGGTGGTACAGCAGTCTATCGAGAACCCTAGAGCCATCGACGAAGCGTTGGTGGATGCCCAGCAGGCAAGACGTGTGCTGGATCGTATTGTTGGCTATCAGCTTTCTCCGCTGCTGTGGAAAAAGGTGCGCCGGGGTCTGTCTGCCGGTCGTGTGCAGTCTGTTGCCACCCGTCTGGTTGTGGATCGGGAAAATGAGATCCGCAATTTCCAGGCAAAGGAATACTGGTCTATCGATGTGACCCTTGACCGCAAGGACAAGCCCGGTTCTTTTGTGGCTCGCTATCATGGAGACTCCAAAAAGCGTGAGCTTACCAACCAGGAGCAGACCGATGGTGTGATCCGGGATATTACCGGCAAAGCCTTTACCGTTACCAACGTGAAGCGTGCCGAGAAAAAGCGCAGCGCTGCGCCCCCGTTCACTACTTCTACTTTGCAGCAGGAAGCATCCCGCAAGCTGAATATGACCCCTAAGCGTACCATGGCTATCGCACAGCAGCTGTACGAAGGTGTGGATGTAGCAGGGGAGGGCACGCTGGGTCTGATCACCTATATGCGTACCGACTCCCTGCGTCTGTCTGACGAGGCCATGGCTGCGGCTGCAGACTTTATTAAAAACCGTTACGGCAAGCAATATTACTACGGCAAGTTCCATGTGTTTAAGACGAAAAATTCTGCTCAGGATGCCCACGAAGCCATCCGTCCCACCCATGTGGAACTGGATCCGGAGCGTATTCAGAGCAGCTTGACCAAAGAGCAGTACCGGCTGTATAAGCTGATTTGGAGCCGTTTCCTGGCTTCTCAGATGGCAAATGCAGTGTATGACACGGTATCCATCGATACAGAGTGCGCTGGTCATACTTTCCGTTCTACCCACCAGAGCATGACGTTCTCCGGCTTTATTGCCGTTTACGAAGAAGGCAAGGATGAGGACGAGGAAGTCAGTGGTTCTCCGCTGCCGGATCTGCAGGAGGGCGAGCAGGCTCTGCCTGTGGATATTCAGAAGGAGCAGCATTTCACCCAGCCGCCTGCCCGTTATACGGAAGCAACTCTGGTGAAAGCCATGGAAGAAAAGGGTGTTGGCCGTCCCTCTACCTACGCAACTATCGTGTCCACCATTCAGGATCGTGAGTATGTCAATAAAGTAGATAAGCGCCTTGCGCCCACCTCTTTGGGCGAGGTGGTAACCGGTCTGATGATGGAGCGTTTCCGTGACATCATCGATGTGGAATTTACCGCCAATATGGAAAGCCAGCTGGACGAAGTGGAAGAGGGTAAGCGTCAGTGGAAGGCTGTGCTTTCTGAGTTCTACAAAAATTTCCATGAGCAGATGCAGGATGCAGAGGCAGCGCTGGAGGGCGTGCGTCTGAAAGTGCCGGATGAGGTCACAGAGGAAGTTTGTGAGCTTTGCGGCAGAAATATGGTGGTCAAGATCGGTCGCTTCGGCAAGTTCTTGGCATGTCCCGGTTTCCCGGAGTGCACCAATACCAAGCCTATCGTGGAGAAAATGCCCGGCCGTTGCCCCAAGTGCGGCAGCACGATTCTGAAGCGCAAGTCCAAGCGTGGCTATGCCTACTACGGTTGCGAGCGTGGCGCAGACTGCGGCTTTATGAGCTGGGATGTACCCACAGCAGAGGATTGCCCCACCTGCGGACAGACCATGTTCAAGAAGTCCGGCAAGGGTCGCAACAAGCCTTTCTGCATTAACGAAACCTGCCCCAACTTCCTCCCCGAGGATAAGCGCGGCTACTATAAGAAAGCTGACAAGGCAGAGGCAGACGAGAAAAAGCCTGCAAAGAAAACTGCCAAAAAGACAACAAAGAAAACTGGAGGCAAGAAGGCATGACAAAGGTAAAAGTCGTGGGCGCAGGACTTGCTGGCGCAGAGGCTGCATGGCAGCTGGCACAGCGTGACGTGCAGGTTGAACTGTACGAAATGAGACCTGTCAAGCGTTCTCCTGCACACCATACAGATGCCTTTGCCGAGCTTGTTTGCTCCAATTCTCTCCGTGGCGACCGGCTGGAAAATGCAGTAGGCCTTTTGAAGGAGGAACTGCGGCGGCTGGGCAGCCTGATCATGGAGTGCGCCGAGGCCACCCGTGTGGAGGCTGGCGGCTGTCTGGCCGTTGATCGTCACGGATTTTCCCAGATGGTGACGGATAAAATCCGGAATCACCCCAATATTACTGTGATTTCCCAGGAAGTGACGAAAGTGCCGGAAGGCCCGGTGATCATCGCTTCCGGTCCGCTGACCTCTGATGCGTTGTCCCAAGCCATCGGCGAGTATTTCGGCGGCGCAGAGCAGCTGCACTTCTTTGATGCGGCTGCACCGTTGGTTACAGCAGAGTCCATTGATATGGACAAGGCATGGTGGCAGTCCCGGTATGACCGTGGTACAGCGGATTATATCAACTGCGCTATGAACAAAGAGGAATACGATGCCTTTTTGCAGGCGCTGATCTCCGCTGAGGAGGCGGAAGTACACGGCTTCGAGGACAAGAATGTTTTTGAAGGCTGTATGCCCGTGGAGGTCATGGGCCGCCGTGGTTATGATACCCTGCGCTTTGGCCCGTTGAAGCCGGTGGGTCTTGTGGATCCCAAAACCGGCAAAGAGCCCTACGCTGTTGTCCAGCTCCGGCAGGACAATGCGGCGAAAAGCGTATTTAATCTGGTGGGTTTCCAGACCCACTTGAAATTCGGCGAGCAGAAGCGTGTGTTTTCCATGATCCCTGCGCTGGCAAATGCGGAGTTTGTGCGTTACGGTGTGATGCACCGCAATACATTCCTGCAATCGCCGAAACTGCTGGATCGGCACTATGCCGACCGCAGAGATCCTATGGTTGCTTTTGCCGGTCAGATGACCGGTGTGGAGGGTTATGTGGAAAGCGCCGCATCCGGCTATTTGGCGGCTGTTGCTATGTCGGCAAAGGTGAAAGGTCAGACCCCGGTGGAATTCCCGCAAGAAACCGCCATCGGCGCGCTGGGTCTGTATATCAGTGACCCCCGTATCGAGCATTTCCAGCCTATGAATGTAAACTTTAGTATTATTGCGCCGCTGCAGCAGCGGATTCGCAAAAAGGCAGAGAAAAACCTTGCTATTGCAAACCGATCTTTGGAGATCATCGATCAGCTTGTGAGCAAGGTATGATAGAGAGGTGTAACCTATGAAGATCATTTTGGATGCCATGGGCGGTGACCATGCTCCGGAAGCGCCCGTGATGGGTGCTGTGCAGGCAGCAAAGGATTTTAATGCCCAGATCACACTGGTTGGTAAAGGTGACCAGATCCTGGAGGTCATGCGTAAAAACGGAATTGCTGATCTGCCTGCCGGTATCGAGATCGCCAACGCAGAGGAAGTTGTGGATATGCACGACGATCCTGCCAATGTGATCCGGAAGAAGAAAAATTCCTCTATGGTCGTCGGTCTGAAAATGGTTGCCGACGGCGAGGGAGATGCTTTCGTTTCTGCCGGCTCTACCGGCGCACTGCTGTCCGGCGCAACCTTGGTGGTCAAGCGTGTCAAGGGCATCCGCCGTGCGGCTATGGGTCCCGTGATGCCCAATAAGGCCGGCGGCAAGACTGTGATTCTGGACTGCGGCGCCAATGCCGAATGTACTGCGGAGTTCCTGCTGCAGTTTGGCTTGGTCGGCTCTCTGTATGCAAAGAAGTACTTAAACGTTGAAAACCCTAAAGTGGGACTTTTGAATATCGGCACAGAGGATTCCAAGGGAACTCCGCTGCAGAAAGAAGCCTACGCTCTGCTGCAGGGTGCGGCGGAAAAGGGTCTATTAAACTTTGTGGGCAACGTGGAGGCAAGAGATGTGCCTCTGGGCGCGGTGGATGTGGTTGTTTGCGATGGCTTTGCCGGTAATGTGCTGCTGAAGTCTATTGAGGGCACTGCCATGTTCATGGGCAGTTTGATGAAGCGCCGTATTTTCAAGCGCAATGCGTTGTCTGTCATCGGCTATCTGTTCTGCAAGCCGGGTGTGGACGAGGTCATGAAAATGCTGGACTACCGTGAGATCGGCGGTACACAGTTCCTGGGTATTAAAAAGCCGGTGATCAAGGCACACGGCTCTTCTGATGCGCTGGCATTCCGCAACGCAGTGCGGCAGGCGATGGATGCAGCCAAAAGCGATATTTCTGAGGAGCTGGAGCAGGGGCTGAAGGCACTGGCAGATTTGGAGGAAAGTACCGATGATTAAGGATCTGGAGGAAGCCATTGGCTACCGTTTTCGCAATATTACTCTGTTGCAAAATGCGTTGACCCATTCCTCTTATGCCAATGAGCGCTGGCACAACAGCTTGCTGAGCAACGAACGTCTTGAATTTCTGGGTGACTCGGTGCTGGGTATGCTGGTGGCGGAGTATCTGTTCCGGAACTTCCCGGATCGCCCGGAGGGCGAACTGACCCGTATGCGTGCGGACATGGTCTGCGAGCAGGCGCTGGCGCAGATCGCCAACACCATTGGACTGGGCGAGCATTTGCTGCTGGGTCACGGTGAGGACACCAGTGGTGGCAGAACGAGAGATTCTATTCTTGCTGATGCGGTGGAGTCCGTGATCGCTGCGTCCTATCTGGACGGCGGCATGGCGGCTGCAAAGCAATTTGTGGATCGGTTTGTTTTGCACGATGTCCCGGTGCATAAGTTCCACAATCAGGATTATAAGACGGCTTTGCAGGAATTGGTGCAGCAAAAGAAAAATCAAGTGCTGACATACGAATTGCTGGGCGAAACCGGCCCGGATCATAACAAGCAATTTGAAGTGGCGGTGCTGCTCAACGGCCAGCGGATCGGCGCCGGTGTTGGCAGCAGTAAGAAACGCGCGGAGCAGGAGGCTGCCCGCTGCGCCTTGGAAAATCTGCAATAAAAGAGGATGTGGAAATAATTTCCACATCCTTTTTCTGCGATAATTGGCAGTTTTTTGATGGGATTGAACAAATCAATCCGGCAAAAGCTAAAGTGCTTGCAAAAGCTGTCGAAATAGGCTATAATACAGAAAATATGCGTTATAGGAGAGCTGCGCAATATGCAAACAGTAAAAGAGAAAAGCCAGGCTGTTCCTGAAAATATGGAAAACGATTATATTCCCCCGGTGGCAAAACCCGGTTATGAGGCTTGCAAGCGGATCTTTGACGTTGTGATGTCTGTGTTCGCATTGGTGGTGCTGAGCCCGATCCTTTTGATCGTGGCGATTCTCATTATGTGCGAGGACGGCGGCCCGGCGATCTATACATCTACCCGCCTGACCAAGAATGGCAAGGAATTTCAGATGTATAAGTTCCGCTCTATGTGTGTCAATGCCGAGGCGCAAAAGAAAGATTTGCAGGATCAGAACGAGATGGTGGGTCCTGCATTTAAGATGAAGGACGATCCCCGTGTCACCAAAATGGGCAAGTTTATCCGCAAGACCAGTATTGACGAACTGCCCCAGCTGGTGAACATCATTAAGGGTGATATGTCCATTATCGGCCCCAGACCCCCTCTGCCGGAGGAAGTCGCCCAGTACACCCCCTATCAGATGCACCGGCTGGATGTGATCACCGGCCTTGCCTGCTACCATGAGTGCATGGGTCGCAGTGACGATAAGGATTTTGACAAGTGGGTGGAATCTGACCTAAAGTATATCCGGGAGCGCAGCTTCCTGACAGACCTGAAAATCATATTCTGGACGATTAAGGTAGTTCTCACCGGCAAAGGCGCAATGTAATAAGAAAAAGCAGCTGACATTGTCAGCTGCTTTTTGCATAGTTTTTACTTGTCTGCGCATCCTATCTGCGGAGGGATGTACATGACAGAAAAGGAATACGGAAAATTAGTGCAGGATATGGCGCCCAGATCGCCCATCATCAAGGACTGCCTGAACGCATTTTGGATCGGCGGACTGATCTGCGCCATCGGTCAACTGATTATGAATGGCTATACAGCGCTGGGTCTGGAAAAGACCGATGCGGGTACAGCCATGTCCATGACCTTGGTAGCGCTTTCGGCGCTGCTCACCGGCTTTAGCTTGTACGACAACATCGCCAAGCATGCTGGCGCAGGCACATTGGTGCCAATCACCGGTTTTGCCAATGCCATTTCCGCCCCCGCCATCGAATTCAAAACCGAGGGTTTTATCCTCGGCGTCGGCGCAAAGATGTTCACCATCGCCGGCCCGGTTATTGTGTATGGCGTGTCTGCATCCGTTGCTTATGGACTTATCTATTGGATATGTAAAATGGTAATGGGCGGTTAATAACTGCCCATTTTTATATTTACTTTCTTTCTATTTCAGGAATTTCAAATTCTACATTGAGATAGACAAGATTGCTGTGCAAATCAGTACATTCAATCTCCAATAAATAACGATCGTTATCTAACTGCTCAATACTATCTCCTAACCAAAAGACATCGCGAAAGTCATCAAGGGTAATTGGCTCTGTGGAGTTCATTTTCATACCAACGATGTGATAGTTGTACAAAGAGATCTTTTTTATATTTGTTTCGCATAGGGCGTTTTTACTGTTCAACGCTATTTCTATGCAGTTATATTTCGGCTTTGCTTCTTTGTAGTCAGGAACCAACTGCAATTCGGAAACGGAAAGTATACGAGCATCGTGAAGTCCATATTTCCAATACCAATCCGGAAACTGAGCATAATATTCTTCAAGCTTTTTTGCAGCAGATTCTATTCCTTTTTTGCTCATACGATCATCTCCTTTGTTTCATTATATCACAGCGTGACTTTGCTGTAAATTCTTATATTCGAGTTGTTTTTCTTTGTTTTGAAATAATTTGAGCAGTTTCGACATAAATCACTGCGTCCTAACTTGACAGCAGCAGAAGGCTTCATTCTTGGCGTCGGCGCGAAGATGTTCACAATCGCCGGACCGGTTATTGTTTACGGTGTGTCAGCTTCGGTGATTTACGGCCTGATCTATTGGATAACAACATTGTTTTAACGGGCGTTCACAAAACGCCCCTACGAATTCTATCACACATCACGGTAGGGGCGAACTGCGTTCGCCCAAAAAAATTAATTTATTGGATAACCACATTGTTTTAACGGGCATTCACAGAACGCCCCTACGAATTCTATCACACATCACGGTAGGGGCGAACTGTGTTCGCCCGAAAAACCGGACACTATTATAGTGTCCGGTTCAATGCGTATTTTAGAGGATTGTTCTCGATATATGCCCATATTTCGTCATAATCCTGCTGATTCCGGATTCCGTGATCATAAAAGGATTTCTGCCAAATGGGCTTGCCAACTTGTTTCGTAATCGATCCTTTGAATTGCTTCATTACCCTTGAAATTGTAGGGGCGAACTGTGTTCGCTCGTTCTCATCGGTATCAATGGAAAGAATAAAATGAATGTGATCCGGCATAATGCAATACTTATCAACCCGAACAGCATCATACACAGAATTTAACTTTTTGATTTCATTATCTACAATAATTCCAATATCCGACAACGGAACATTGGCGGGCGAACACAGTTCGCCCCTACGGTCAGACCAGAAGATTTTTTTACGATTTGCGGTACAGACCGTAATGAAATATGCTCCGGGAGTGGAATAATCGTAATTTTCTATGCGAATATGTTTGCGTTTTGGAATAATGTTCATAGTATTATACACCGCCAGTAATTACTACAAACAATCCGCCGCCAAACACCCAAAATGCGGTAGTGATAACTGGCCAAATAAATATCCAAATCCATTTTTGCCCAATTGTTTGTCTAGCTATTTCGTTTTTTCGTTCTGTCAAAAATAATGTAAAACATTGAATACAAGAAATTAATGGAATTGGATTTACCATCCATCCATATACAAATATAGCGCCGATAAAGGATAATAAATTTGTTTTGTAGAAGTGATTCACTGCAAAACAAATAATGGATATTATACACGAAAGACAAAAGATACCATTCAAAAGTGATGTAATTTTTAATGCCTTTAAAGTTTTCATAATATCACCCCTTTATTTCATTATACCACACTGCCTTTTTAATGTAAATATTTTTCAAAATTGAGTCCTAATAGAACACGAAGTAATGGGTCCTAAGTTGACACAAGCAGAGGGTTTCATTCTGGGTGTCGGTGCAAAGATGTTCTCCTGTTGCGGTGCCCGGCGAATGTCCTTGGCGCTGGTGCGCCTTCGTCCTTCGCCGACCGCGGCCACTCGCTCAAGTCGC
>JAZSQH010000022.1:0-15296 GCA_045537865.1 Faecousia sp.
TATTCGCAGTTCCTAAACCGCGTTCCGCTTGTGGTTATATTATTCTTGCTATCGTTTTTTTGTTATGATAATATTATTTATAGAAGCTCTTTTGCAAGCCACAATCACCACCCAAAGGAGGAAACAACATGAAACGAAAAGGAATATTCGCACGCACTGAACCAGTTAGCAGCACAGACACATTGTTATTTCGTTTTGTTTGCATTTTCCTATCTCTTGCCCTGCTTTTCTGCGGCTGTGCGCCAATCACAGCAGATCCTGCCACCACGCCTACCTCCTCTGCCACAGAAACGGACCCGGACACACCCTCTCAGGATCCCCTGGTCATCCTTAAACAGTGGTTGAAAAAGGATTGCTCTTTTACTTTATCCTATCTATACATGAACCTTGCCATCAACGGTTTGTCACAAGAAACAACGCAAGTTTTTGCAGCGGACGGATGCTGGTCTTTTCAGAATCAGCGCAAAATTTGGGATCATACAGCCAACTATGAATCTGAAGAGAATGCGGAATTCTATTATCGTTATGAGGATTCGCAGCTTATCTGTTACAGCATCATAAATGGAAATGTGCAGCAACGAGCGGTACTAAATAAAGCTGACCAGAAGGCAATGAATGACAGTAAAGCATATATGATCGGTGTTCCCGGACTGTTGCCTGATTATCTGCAAGACCTTTCGGTTACACAGACAGACGATGCCGCTGTTTTCACATACACACTGCCTGTAGAAAAGATCTTGGCTGACAGCACACTTCTAGCGGCGTATATTCAAAATGTTTTCGCCTTGTCCAACTACAAATACAAACCAGAAGACCAGCTGTTGATCGGCTGCACTTTCGAGACACACCCCGAGACATTCCAGCCTAAATCTCTTTCTTTTGATTTTTCTCAACTGAAACCCCATGTGCTCACTAACGGTGCGCAAAGTGGCGAATTCGCACTGGATGCCGATTTTATGACTATGGTCTACACATTTGAATACAATTTACCATCTACTATTGCAATTCCGGAAAACCTGATTCCATAACAAAATACAGTTTTGCTCCATTCCATACCCCCTCCTTCGGGAGGGGGTACATTTTAATTTTCCGTTTTGGATAGGGGGTACATTTCGCCTTCCGGATTTTACAGGGGGGTACATTGTATCAATAAATATACAACAAGCCAAAAACAACACCGGGGAGTGGTTACTCCCCGGTGTTTTTATTGCATCGCAAGGTCACACGCTGGGCGCCGCCGGGGGTGCAGGTGAACAGTGTAAAATCCCACTGTCCGGACTGCATATCCGACACCGCTGTGCCGTCCAGCACCGTCAGCTGGCTGACAAGGTAGCTGTGGGACACACCATAGGCATCTACGAACACGATCTCGTCCCCCACGGACAAGCGTTTCAGCTGACCGAAATGATTTTGATAGTTATGGGCGGCGATGATCAGATCGTCGGTCTGCACGCTTCCGGTATAGCGGCAAGGCGCTTTTTTCAGCTTGGCATAGTCCCACTGATCGTAGACCGGCAGTTCCACGCCCAGCTTTTCGATCCGGACTGTACCGCAGAAGGATTCCCCCTCCACAACGATCACCGGGGCGGTGTTCTCCGCCTGCTCCTGCATTTGCGCCTGCATTTTTTCCAGCAGTTCCGTCGCTTGCTTGCCGGCAGCGGCATCCTCCTGCAAATTGTAAATATACCAACCGGCAGCCACGAGAAGCAAAACTGCGCCAATCAGGAGAAAGACGATACCACGGTCAATTCTCTTTCTTGCCATGTTTCCGCGCTCCCAGTTCTATAATTCCCAACAGAACGAAACCCACACCGGCGACTGCAGCAATACCGATGGGCCACCAAAGCTGACCGGTCTGGGGCAGCTTTTCGCCGGCATAGATGTTGGTGATCACAAAGCCGTTTTTCGCATCGCCGTCATACTGCGCCTGATAGCTTTCCACCACCTGCTCCCGGACGGTATAACTCCCGTCCTTGGCAACATTGACAAAGGTGTGCGCCCAGCCGTTTTGCTCACACAGCTCTACAGCCGCCACAACCGTTTCTCCGTCCAGCAGTTCCACAGTTACAGACTGGGGGCGCTTGCCGGCGGCATTGTTATTGTCCTCCCAACGCTTCATAACGTAGACGCTACAAAGATTCGGATCGCGGTCTTGAGTCTTGGGCGCAGAAGTCACTTCATAGACCAGCTGACCGCCGGATTCGTAGGGCAGAAATACGAAAAACGGATTAAACACATATTCGCTGTCATCGCCGCACATCACCAGCCAAATACCTAACCCCAGCTTATCGAAAACCGCCTTGCCGTTGGCAGTGGTCTTGGATGCTATGGGAATATGATTTTCACGCACATACTTTGCCACATCCGCCGCTGCTGCCTGAGAGGGATTATTGATAATACCGGCAACAGAAATACCGGAATCTGTAAAGCCCGCCGCCGGATAGTAACCGGTACTGTCCATAGTGGCGATCTGACAGATCTGCACCGCCATACCGTTGATAGGATTCTTTTCCCCATCCTCCAGAACCACGGTAATTTTTCCGTCGGTTGCAGCAAAGCAGGTCAGAACGGTGCCGACTATCAGCAAAGCGCACAGCAAGCCCATGCATATTCTCTTAATGGCTTTGCTCATCATGCTCGCCGCCCTTCTTTTCCTGCATTTTTCTTTTCCTGATGATGTTGCGCAGCTTGAGTGCCGCCACAAATATTACAAGCAGCCCGACCAAAGAGAATGTCAGCAGATATTTCATATCCACATTCAAAAGCTCATTGACCACGCCGTCCTGACCGGCGGATAGATCTGCGCTGTCCACCCGGACACCCCGCACCAACAACCGGTGAGAGTTCACACCGTAGGGTGTACAGGTCACCAGGGTCACGCAATCCTTACCACTGATCACATTGAGCCTGGACACTTCATCCGGCTCTACCACAGACACATCGTCGATCTGATATTCCAGAACCTCGTTTAACACATGAATATAAAACCGGTCGCCTACCTTCAGATGATCCATATTGGTCAGAAGTTTTGCAGAAGGCAAGCCGGTATGACCGGCCAGTACACAGTGGGTACTCTCGCCGCCAATGGGCAGATGGGACTGGGGTACATGTCCGATGCCCTTTTGCAGTACATTCTCCTCCACCGTGTGATAGATGATCAAAGACACGCTGATTTTGGGGATCTCAATGTATCCCATAATGCCGTTATCGGCAACATCCAGCATTTCTTCATAGGTTAAACCAAGCTCCTCCAGCGCATTTTCGTCGGCATAATTTTCATTATACAGCAAAGCGTCCTGTTTTTCCTGCTGAAATGCCTCCACGCTGGTATTGGCAAAGTTTTTTTCATAATCACCAATCAGCTTATTGTTAAGATATTGGTTATACAGATTGCTGATCACGGGATATAAAAAGAGGGAAAGACCGCATAAGAATATCACTACCACTAATATGGTTGGTATATGTTTTTTCATGGGTCTTCCCCCCTTTTCTAAATCAATTTTGAAAAAGAACCGGTTGTTTAGCGATTATGCAACGCTAGCTCTTTTTCTTGTAGTAAAAAAAGCTACTGCACCTGCCATCAGGACGATACCAATAATGGTAAACACAGTGGTGCCCATGCCGCCGGTCTCAGGCAGCGCTGCGCCGGGCTGGTTGGTGATGTCAGCCCAAACAGTCAGGATTGCCTCGGCAATACCGTTGGTGTTGTAGATATGGCCGTTTTCGCCATCGTAATGAGCGGTAACGGTCAGAGTACCCACAGAACCCAGCTCGCCGATCTGGTCAACGATGGAGATCTCGAAAGCCTTATCAGCAACCACATAGCCATCGGGAGCCTTGGTTTCTACCAGCTTGTAATCGCCCTCTGCCAGACCGAATATGGAAATATCACCCAGGTGACCGCCGAAGTTGAAGTGCTCCAAAGTAATGGTAGCTTCGCCTTCGTCATGTGTCTTCAGGGTGTCCTCTGCGCCGGTGTTGCCCTCTGCCACCACATACTGAATGTAGGGGGTCTCCTCGCCGTTGAGCTCGTGGTTAGCAGGTCTGGTGTTGAAGGTGATCAGTTCCTCTTGGCCATCAACCACTCTGTACAGCTGGAACTCTGCGCCAGGCAGACGGACGTTGGTCAAAACACCGTGGGTGTCTTCTGCAAACTTAGTGAACACGAACTGGTAGGAGTAGACATTTGCGGTGTCGGAAACACTACCGGTGGAGGTGTCGTCAGTGGGGTCATTGCTGTAGGTCAGCTTTGCAGTGTTCTGATTTGCCTTGTGGGCCTGAATGCTGTCGGTGACCTTAGCATTGTAAACGATGGTCAGCTCATCGTCGATCTCATACTTGGTGGCATCATTCATCAAAGCGGTGAAGTCAACCTTGAAATCAACAGCGCCTTCGGTAGGAATGGTCAGGGTGTAGTCCTCACCTTCGGTCAGCTCCTCATCTTCCCGGCAGACCTTGATGCTGGTTGCATCCAGCGTCATGCCATCGTGCATGGTGTCTTCGATGTAATAGGTGTATTTGGTGTACAGCGTGTGGGAAGGAACAGTAGTGGTGATCTTAAAGGTCACGGTATCGCCGATATCAACGGAAGTGCCCTTGCCGAATTCACCGTTATTTTCCTTAACCTGCTTCAGGATCTGGGGACGGTTTGCCTTCAAGGTGATGACGGCATCCTTGTTGACGTTGGACAGCATAACAGCAGAACGGACAGCGCTGCTGTTCTCTGCGGTCAGGCTGGTGTTATCGTAGACCAGGTAGTAGCCGTAGCTCAGGTCATCGATAGAAATGGAAGTTGCAGTGCTGGAAGCTACAACAGGGGGAATGTAAGTAGCCACACTGTTGGCCTCAATGTACTTATGCAGTTTCTCTGCAAACTGGGACAGCGCCAGGTTTTCGGTAATAGCTGCCACATGCTCAACTGCCAGCTGTACATTGCCGTCGGTCACATTCTGACCTACAACACCCTGCGGGCCGTAGAAGAAGTCGTAGAAAGGAATCTCGCCGTCTACTTCATACCAGCTGTAGGAGGTGTTGTTGCCGCTGGTGGTGGCATTGAAGATCTTGTAGACATTAAAGGTCTTGCCTGCCACGGTTGCGTTGGAGTTGCTGGGGTTTTGGATGGTGATGCTGCCGGTGGGTTCTTCTGCCGCAAAGGCCATGACCACACAGCTGCAAACCAAGCAAATGCTTACGAGGATTGCCAGAAGTTTTTTCATAGTTGTTTGCTCCTTTTCTTTTATATTTTTAATTTTTGTAAACCAGTTAATCGGAATACCTCCTTTTCCTGAGGTATCCTATGTAAATGCCCAAGGTCGCCGTCATCAGTAACAACCCCAAAGCATAAAATATACCAATTCCTGCGCCGCCGGATTCCGGCAGGTCTACGATTATGCCGTTTTTCACGATCAGATTGTAGGCAGTTGCGCCGGCTTCTGCATAGAAGCTTTCCTCCACGCTCACCGAGCCGTCTTCATTGATAGTAAAGTAAATATATTCTTTCAGCTCCTGATAGCCGACGGGGGGCGCCGTTTCCGTCAAGCGGTAGCGGATACCGCATTTGAGGTTATCAAATATCAGCGTGCCGGCATCTCCGGTGGTGGCTGTTTTTGCCACTTCGTTGGCAAGAACGTTGCTGCCCGCGTCCACCGCTTCCAGCAGGAAGGTTGCGCCCTTCAGCTGGGTGGTCTTGCTCAGGTCCGTCTTTGTCAGACGGAGCATCACACGTTTTGTGGTATTGGTCACCGTCAGCCGGGTGTTCTCCTCCCCGTTTTCATCGGTGGTGACCACCGGCAGACCGTAGGACACAAGCCAGTTGACAAAGGAGCCGTCGGCTTTCGCCATTTCCGTGCCAACCGCAGTTTCTCTGACCGACCATTCGATCTTATCGCCGTTGACGTACACCGGCAGGTTGTCCCAGGTGTGCGTCCAGCCGTTGCTATCGTTCAGGATCGCCGTAGGTTCTACGCCGGCGATGACCGTGGTGACCAGCTTGCCGTTTGCCAGCAGCTGCACTGTCACATCCCGCCACTCAATGGGGTCACATTCCCAATCCTTGACCACCGTCACCGAGGACGAGTCTGTACTGTTACCTACCACCAGCACGCCGCCGATATAACGGATCAGCTCGCTGTTACCACTTAGGATTCCCACTGTGCTGCCGTCATCGGTGTAACCGATCTCAATATCGCCGATGGGAGTATAGCCCTTGGGCGCTGTGATCTCACGGACAACGATAGGACCCAAGTCATAGCTGAAGTCCTCAATGAATATCTCGTAGTAGCCCTGAACGTTGCCTTGCAAGTCTACCACCGTACCGTTGTCCGGGTCATATTCATAGCGGTCACTATCTGCGTTATACCGGAAGGTCAGCGCCTTATTGTTCTGGTACAGCCGGAACACGGCGCCGCCGATGGACACACCGGTCAGACTGTCCTGCTTTTTAATAATAATGGAATCGCTGCGGTTGTAGATGTTGGTAAACTCCGCTCGCAGCACTTCGTCCACACCTTCGTCCAGGGCATAGGTCATACCGCTGACTGTCAGAGATGTACCTGTGCCGGTGATCGACTGGCTGCCATGGGCATCCATAACCGTGTATTCCGAATACACACTGAAGTTCACCAAATCGTCATCATCGAATTGGTGTGGGTGTTCTGTGATCTCCCAGTACTCACCGTATTCCACATCCGACAATTCCCACATGTACTTATCGTTTACCGAATCGTAGGATGTGTAGTTATTCAGATCCAGCACCGTGTTTTCTCCGGTGGAAACATCGGTTGCGTCGATGTAGAAATCGGTTTTCGCCTCGGCGATCAGTTCTTTGTTGCCGGCGAATATCTTGTAAACGTGGATCAGACCCACCTTTTTCACCAGCTTGCCGTCCACGTGCCAGGCGTCGTCCTGACACTTGAAAACATACCAGCGAATGGCATATTCTCTGCTGTTCAGATCCTCCGCCTTAACGGGAACACCGTCCACAGAAAGGTAGCCGGTATTGGCATACTGCACCAGGCTTTCAAAGATGTAATCATCGCTGGGGAAAGAACTGAGCCAGACACCGTCTGTCCGCTCGCCATACAGCGCGCGGATCTTTTGGTCAGCGCCGTAGGAGTTATCCGCGGTGGTATCTGCAATGCCGTGTTTGTTTTGCAGATTGCCCACGCCGATAGACGGGTCTGCGCCGCCCAGATATGCGGCATACATCTGCTGGGTATATAGGTTGGAGTCCTGATTGGTAACGTTGCCGTTGGTATCCACCGCCACGGAGTCAAATCGGATAAAGAAGGATACCGTCTGCAAAGCGTTATAGTCCCAAACCGCCGTCAGGTTCAGCGCCGTGCCATTGGCATACTGTACCAGCTCCTCCCAAATCAGCTTGGTGTTGGGTTGTACGATGGTGTCGGTGTTGCCCACCTTCCAGCCCCGGAACTGGATCACACGGGTAAGTCCGGTGCCGTTGCCGTTCACAGTGCCTTGCACCGACTGCTGGGATACGTTACGAACGGTCATTTCAGAGCCTTCGGTAAATTCATCTCTGACCGTGGTGGTGGCAAGACCCGCCATAGTGGGTTTTGCCGACACTGTCACACCGCCTACCGAGGGGAAATTGACATTGTAATTGACATTGACATAGGTCGGCGGCGCAGAGGAAATCGCCTCAAAGGTCGTTGCCTTGGTGATGGTCACCGCCTGACCGGAAGCATAGGTGTTTGTGCCGTCGTTCCATTCATAGTTACCTGCCGGCAAGGTAATGGTGGTTCCGGAACGGACATATTTGGTGTCGCTGTAGCCCTCCGGGTAGTTCAGCTTCACCGTGTAGAAATTAAAGTCGGTACTGGATGCCTTTCCACCCTCCGGGATCAGCCGGACATATCGGGTCTTTCTGATCTCCGAGGAGGACAGACGGTATGCGATGGTGGTAGTCACCGAGGCGATACCCACGTTGTTGCCGATGGCATAACCGCTGTTTTCAGAAGTAGAGACCGCAATATCAAAGGAATTGTAAACATATTCCGTCCCCAATGTGCTGTTGACCAAATTCAGAAGGTCGGCGGTCTGCACGGTTGAGTAGCTGCGGCTGCTGGTGATTCTAACTTCCTTAACATCCAGCGTGCCGATGCATGTCCAGGTGTTGTCCAGATACACATAGAAATTGGCTTTGTAGTTGCCGGTGCTGGGGGTGCTGTTCATGGCATAGGTGGATGTGCCGGTATTGCCCTGATCGTTTCCCGTATTGTTCAGCGCCAGGGTCATGGGGGTGTTGAGATTTTCGTTGAGCACGATATTGGGCAGGTCTTCCTCATCGGAGATGGTGGTATTGAACTGCGCCACCGTATCCTGGGACAACTCCATGGCGCCGCCTGAGCCCACGGAATTGAGGTTGGCATTAAAGTTAAGCGCCGAGGACATGGTATCGCTGATCACATGTTCCAAAGAATGTTCCTCACTGTCTGTCAGCAAGGTCAGGATCGCATTGATGTCATTTTCTTTCAGAAGCACGATATAGCAGTTGCCGTCATGGGCATGGGCCGTTTCCTCGCACACCAAAAAGTCGCCGTCATAGCAAGCGTCTACGTGGGTGTGTTCCGGGATGCCGCATCGCAATTCCTGCTCCAGCGCCACCGCATGGGTCATATTTTGGCAGAACAAGATTACGCAGGCAGTGATACAAAGGATCACACAAACTGCGCATAGAACAATGCTTTTAATATTCAATTTTTCCGTCTTAAAAGCATTCATGTCTGTCTCTCTTTTCAGGGGTTATTGAATGGTTTGAAAGGGGTACAGGGAAAAGATAACTTTTCCGATCAGTCTGTCCGCCGTGACTACGCCGATCTCACTGAGCCGGCTGTCCATAGCCGTTTCCCGGTTGTCGCCAAGGACAAAGTAGGAATTGGTGGGTACGTTATAGGGAAAGGACAAATTGCACTGCCCCAAAGTCTTGCTTTCAACATAAGGTTCGTCCAGTTCCTCACCATTTACGGACACTGCGCCGAACACGTCGATGGAAACCTGATTATTTCCCGTAGCCACTACCCGGCGGACGATGACCTTGTTGTTGTAGTAAAAGGCAATCACATCGCCGGTTTCGATCTTTGCCACTTTGCTCACGATCAGAATTTGTCCGTCTGATAAAGTCGGACTCATACTGTTGCCGTAATACTTGACCACCGGCATCACAAAGGTAAACAGATTCAACAGCAATGATGCCACCACCGCTACCACAAATACGATTTTCAGGGTCTTTTTGACTACCGGGTTTTGGAAGATATTCAGTTTTTTCTTTTTCTGTTCTGTCACAGCGATCTCTCCCAAACAAATGCGGATACTTATACAGAATAAATTGTAACAACGTTTGACGGCTTTTGCAACCATTTGATCCCTTAAATTTTAATGAAATTACACCTTTTTCAAAAAAATATCCCCCGGGGAGGCTTACGCATCCCTGGGGGCAGCGTTATAATACCCACAGTAAGATTCCTGCAAGAGAAAAAGGATGTGCCAAATATGAAAAAATTGCTTGTATGTATGCTGGTTGCCGCTCTGCTTCTGAGTATCACCGCCTGCGGCGCCGCCAAGGATGACAATTCCACCCTGGTCTACGGCTCCGGCGACTATGATTCCATCAACCCCATTATGAACGAGCATTGTGAGATCAAGCATCTTCTGTTTGACTCGCTGGTGAAACTGGACAACAACGGCAACCCCGTGGCAAGTCTGGCAGAAAGCTGGGGCTATGACGAGGCCACCATGACCTACACCTTCCAGCTGCGCAGCGATGTGAAATGGCACGACGGCGAGAAGTTCACCGCCCAGGATGTCAAGTTCACCATCGAAGCCATTATGGACCCCGACAATGGCTCGGAAAACTATCCCAACTACATGGAGATCGGCGAAATTCAGGTTATTTCTGATACCGAGATCGCATTTGTTCTGACAGAACCCAACTTCGCATTTTTAGACTATATGACCATGTCCATTCTGCCCCAGCACAAGCTGGAGGGCGAGGATATGTGGGAATCCCAGTACTTCAAAAACCCCATCGGTACCGGCCCTTACAAGCTGGAAAGCTGGGACGAGGGTCAAGCGATCACCTTGGTGAAAAATGCCGACTACTTTGCCGGCGCCGCCAAGATCGACACCATCATCTTTAAGATCGTCACCGATGACAGTGCCAAGGCGCTGCAGCTGAAAGAGGGCGCGCTGGACTTAGCGCAGGTCACCCCCAAGGACGCCCAAAGCTTCCAAGATGCCGAAAATCTCACCGTTTACGATATGGCAACTGCCGACTACCGTGGTATTCTGTACAACTTCTGGAACGAGTACTGGCAGAAAAACGGCGACTTGATCCCGGCCATCAGCTACTGCATCGACCGGCAAGCAATCGTTGACGCTGTCCTGCTGGGCGAAGGCTTTGTGGCATACTCCCCCATCCAGCTCAACGAGTACAACTACGACGGCGTTGAAACATACGACTACGATCTAGATAAGGCAGAGGCTGCATTCCTCGCCGCCGGCTGCGAAAAAGACGCAGAGGGTTTCTGGTGCAGAGATGGTCAGCGGATCGCCTTTACCATCAACGCAACCCCCGGCGACCAAGTCCGTATCGATATGGCGCAGATCGCCGCCCAGCAGCTGCGGCAGGCCGGTTTGGATGTAAAAGCCGATGTGCCTGCCAACGGTATTGACTGGGGCGGACAGGAATGCTGCATCATCGGCTGGGGTTCTCCCTACGATGCCGACGATCACACCTACAAGGTCTTTGGTACAGATGCCGGCGCCAACTACTCCGGATACTCCAACCCGGATGTCGACCAATGGCTGAAAAAAGCGCGTCAGACCAACGATCCCACCGAGCGTGCTGAGTACTATAAGCAGTTCCAGATCGCCATGGCATCCGCGCCTGCTTACACCTACCTTTGCTACATCGACGCTATGTTCATCGCTGACAGTAATATCCAGGGTATCGACCCCCAGACCGTTTTGGGTCACCACGGTGTTGGCATTTTCTGGAATGTCACCCAGTGGACTATCAACTAAAAACCCATAAGGGGCTGGACTCCAGCCCCTTATTCGCCATTTTTACAGACAGGAATTTGCCTATGCAACCGTTACTGAAAATCGAAAATTTATCTGTGGGGATCGATTCCTCCGCAGGAAAAGTACAAGCTGTCCGGGATGTGAGTTTTGAATTGCATCCCGGAGAAGTGCTTGCCATTGTGGGCGAATCCGGTTGCGGAAAAAGCATGCTCTGCAAGTCCCTGATGAAGCTGCTGCCCAAGTCCGCAAAAATTGAAAGCGGAAAAATCATTGCAAACGGTGTGGACATTACCCGCTACTCCGAAAGAGATATGCGCAAGCTCCGGGGTAAGCTGTTTTCCTTTGTGTTCCAAGACCCTATGACTGCCCTGAACCCCACCATTCCCATCGGCAAGCAGATTGCCGAGGCGATTCTGACCCACCAGCCGAAGCTTTCAAAGGCAGAGGTCTATGACCGGGTCATTAGCCTGATGGAACTGGTGGGCATCGAGCAGCCACATGAGCGGTACAAGCTGTACCCCTACAATTTCTCCGGCGGTATGCGCCAGCGCAGCGTTATGGCTATCGCACTGGCATCCGACCCCATGATTTTGCTGGCAGACGAGCCGACCACTGCGCTGGATGTGACCATTCAGGCGCAGATTTTGGACCTATTAAAAGACATTCAGAAAAAGCTGGGCACTGCCACTATCTTGGTGTCCCACGATTTGGGTGTTGTGGCACGGGCGGCTGACCGGGTGGCGATCATGTATGCCGGCAAAATTGTGGAGATCGGCACCGCCGAGGAAGTGTACTATGACCCCCGGCATCCTTACACATGGGCGCTTTTGCAGTCCCTGCCGGCGCTGAACAAGGGCAAAGCCGAGCTGAAAACCATTCCCGGCATGCCCCCTACCCTTATTGACCCGCCGGCAGGCGACGCTTTTGCCTGCCGCAACGAATTTGCCTTGGGGATCGACTATCACCAAGCGCCGCCTATGTTTCAAATCACCGACACCCACTATGCGGCAACTTGGCTTCTTGACCCACGCGCGCCTAAGGTAGCGCCGCCCATAGGAGGTGCTGTCCATGTCTGAGATTCTATTGGATATCCGCAATCTTTCCCATGTATTCAAGCTGGGCAAGCATGCCGCTGTCAAGGCGGTGGACGATGTTACCTTTCAGATGCGCAAGGGCGAAATTTTCGGTCTGGTGGGCGAATCCGGCTCGGGAAAATCCACCGTTGCCCGATGCATTATGAACATCTACCGCCCCACCGGCGGAAACATCCTATATAACGGCATCGATGTGTGCAAAAGGCAAGAATATCGCCGTCATCACAAGCTGTTGGAGTCTGCCCGGCAGATCATTTTCCAGGACTCCACCTCCAGTCTGAACCAACGCATGACCGTTGCCAACATTATCGCCGAGCCTATGCGTATCCACCGAATAAAGCCCCCCAGAGAAACCCTCCGGGCAGAGGCGGAATTCCAGCTCAGCTATGTGGGTATGGACGGCAGCTATCTGGACAAGCATCCCGGCGAGCTTTCCGGCGGTCAGCGACAAAGAGTTGCCATCGCCAGAGCCTTGTCCATGGAGCCGGAACTGTTGGTGGCAGACGAACCCATCGCCTCTTTGGATGTGTCCATTCAGGCGCAGATCGTCAATCTGTTTAAGCATTGCAACGCCGACCATGGGTGCAGTATTCTCTTTATCGCCCACGACCTTTCCATGGTGGAATATCTGTGCCACCGGGTGGGTGTGATGTACCGGGGTAGGCTGGTGGAGCTGGCGCCGACAGCAGAGCTTTACGCCAACCCCCAACACCCTTACACCAAGGCGCTGCTGTCTGCCATTCCCCTGCCCGACCCCATTGCCGAACGCAATCGGCAGCGGGCAGATTTTGACCGGCAGGACTTTGACAAAGACGGGGTATTTACAGAAGTTTCCCCCGGGCATTTTGTATTGCAAAAGGAGGGAACGGTATGAGAAAAAATCCTTTTGCGTACTTCGGCAAAAAACTGCTCATATTCCTGGTGAGTATTTTTATTTTGTCCACCGCCGTGTTCTACATCTCCCGGCTTGCCCCCGGCGATCCGCTGATGAGCTATTACGGCGAGCGTGTGGAGAAAATGACCGAGGCGGAAAAAGATGATGCCCGGGAAAAGCTGGGTCTGAACGACCCCATTCATGTCCAGTACCTGCACTGGCTGGAAAATGCTGCCAAAGGCGATTTTGGCATTTCCTACAAGCACAAGCAGCCCGTGACCACCGTGATCGGTCAGCGGCTGGGCAACACCTTGCTTTTGGGCGGTGTCGGCTTTGTGCTTACCTTTTTGGGCGCATTGGGTTTGGGCATTCTCTGCGCATGCCAGGAGGATAAATGGCTGGATCGGGTGCTGTGCAAAGGCGGCACGCTGATCAGCTGTATTCCGGAATTTTGGCTGTCGCTGGTGCTGATCCTGATATTTGCCGTGACCCTGCACTGGCTGCCCAGCTCCGGCGCATACGATGTGGGGCATAAAGGCGACATAGTGAACCGGCTTTGGCATCTGATTTTGCCTTTGACGGTTGTAGTGGTGCAGCATTTGTGGTATTATGCCTATATGATCCGCAACAAGCTGCTGGAGGAGACCCGGGCAGACTATGTGCTGCTGGGCAAGTCCAAAGGGCTTACCAACAAGCAGATCCTGCTGAAACATTGTCTGCGCAATGTAATGCCTGCCTACATCAGCCTGATGGCGATCTCTGTGCCTCACATTATCGGCGGCACATACATCGTGGAAGCCGTATTCAGCTACCCCGGTATCGGCGCGCTGTCCTACGAAAGCGCCCGGTATCACGACTATAATCTGCTGATGCTGCTTTGTCTGATCACCGGTATTTTGGTGATTTTCTCCAACATGGTTGGCGGTATCATCAACGAGCATATCGATCCCCGGATCAAGGCTGCCGAGGTAGTGGAAACAACGGAGGTGGACAGCGTATGACAGACAATCAACTGTTTACCACGGTGGGTATCCGCCCCCAGCCCTCCGCCCCGGCAAAGAAGCTGCGCCGCCGGTCTGATTTCCCCTGGTTCTCCGTGATCGGGCTGGGCATGATCACACTGTGCTGCCTCTTTGCAGAAGTGCTGATGACCAAAGACCCCAGCTACCTGGATCTGGGCAACTATAACACAGCGCCCAACGGCGAATTTCTGTTCGGCACGGACACCTTGGGACGGGACATTTTCTCCGGTATCTGGTACGGCGGACGGATCTCCCTGACCATCGGCTTTCTTGCCACATTGATTTCTACAGCCATCGCCGTGGTCTACGGCTCTGTCAGCGGCACAGCGCCCACTTGGCTGGACACGCTGATGATGCGTTTTACGGAGATTTTCCTCTCCGTGCCGGGTCTTTTGCTGGTGCTGTTTTTGCAGGCAATTTTCGGGCAAGCCAACGTGCTGTCCCTGTCTGTGGTCATCGGTGTCACCGGCTGGGCTGGCATGGCAAAGGTGATCCGCACTGAGGTGCGGCAAATTCGCAGCAGCGAATATGTGCTGGCTTCCCGGTGCATGGGCGGAAAATTTTTCCACATTCTGAAAAACCACCTTACCCCCAACTTCATTGCCCCCATCATGTTCATGGTGGTGATAAATGTACGCAGCGCCATCAGCGCAGAATCCACACTCAGCTTTATGGGCATGGGACTTCCCCTGGAGGTCATCTCCTGGGGCAGCATGCTGTCGCTGGCAGAAAAAGCGCTGCTCACCGGCAGCTGGTGGATCATTCTCATACCCGGCGCATTTTTGGTGACACTGCTCATGTGTCTGATTAACATCGGCAACTATCTGCGCAAATCCGCAAACCGGAAAGAAAGTAATTTGTAAATTCCGCAGGAGGTAATTTTTATGACATTTGCAGAACTGGCAAAATCCCGGTATTCCGTCCGGAAATTCCAAAACCGCCCCATCGAGGACGAAAAAATGGAGCAGATTTTAGCGGCAGGTCATGTTGCGCCCACCGCCTGCAACTATCAGCCCCAAAAAATTTACATTGCCAAAAGCGAGGATGCCCGGAAAAAGCTGGCATCCGTCTGCCCCTGCACCTTTGATGCCCCGGTGATCATGGTGATTTGCTATGACCGTGACCGGAACGCAAAAAACCGCCTCACCCCCGGCTATATGTTCGGCGAGACCGACGCTGCCATCGTCTGCACACACATGATGCTGCAGGCTTGGGAGCTGGGCATCGGCTCTTGCTGGGTAGGCTGGTTCAATGCCGATCAAG
>JAZSQH010000099.1:0-9774 GCA_045537865.1 Faecousia sp.
CGGAAAACAAAAGAAAACAGTCAGTAATCGTAAGATTTACTGACTGTTTCTTGGCAGGGGCACAAGGACTTGAACCCTGAGCCTACGGTTTTGGAGACCGCCGCTCTACCAATTGAGCTATACCCCTATATATAAAAAGGCTGTGCCTTTTGTTACCGTGGTGGGCCCTCAGGGATTCGAACCCGGGACTATCCGGTTATGAGCCGGAGGCTCTAACCAACTGAGCTAAGGGCCCATAAATCACTGGTGCACAGCACCATAGCGAGGGTTATTATACCATTGTACGCCCTTTGTGTCAAGGCTTTCTTTTGCCGAATATCACAATAAAACATCGCCTCGTTTATACAAGGCGATGTTTTTACTTTACTTCCTTTTCCGGCAGGCGGCTGCGGCGGTGGCGACGACCCGCAGGACGTTTCTCCTCCGGCTCAGCCTTCTCCACCCGGCGAGCATAAGCGGCAGCCGCTTCAGAAGTTGCCTCATAAGTCAGGCGGCTGACGCGCACTGTTTCATCCGGTTGCACAGACAGCCGGACACGAATCAAAAACTTGCCGTGTTCCGGACAGGTTGCCAGGTCCATATAGCGGCGCCCGGGTTGGGCAAACCAGCGAGAGCCCAGCATCTGCCGACCGCAGGTAGGACATTTATTTTCCTTGCCGGACATAGCGCCCAGCGCCGCCTGCTTGTCCGGATAATCATAAAAAACCTTACGACTGATGCAGCCGGGCAATTCCGCCCCGTGGAAGCCGTTAACGTGGCTTTTGACCGCTTCCTCATATTCTGCCGTACCTTTCTTCAAATCCAATCTGGCGCAGATTAGCGCTGTATGGTAGGCATCGCCCAAAGCATCGTGCGCCGGGCGGCTTGCCTCGATCCCAAAGATCTCCATGGCGGTTTTTAGCGCCTTTTGCGCCGTAGAGCCGTCGGTCTGTGCGTTAAAGATCATCTGGGCATTATACCACCGATCCACCCACTGGCGGTCGATACCGTAAAGCTGCAGATTCTCCTTGAGAATCGTAATATCATCAAAACCCCAGGTCAGGAATATCACATCCTCGCCGCACCAGCTGCGGAACTGCTCCATAGCCTCTGCCATCGGGATGCCTTCCTCCCGGATCCGCGCTTCCGTAATACCGGTAAGCTTACTGACTCTGCGATTTAAGCGGCGATAGTATTTGGGTTTTATCAGTACCTGAAATTCGTCAGCCACCTGCTGCTGCTCGGTAATACGCACAGCGCCGATCTGCAGGATCTCACCACGAATCTGCACCGGCAGCACCTTGCGTGCCGAGGGAGAGCCGGGCCACGGCTGATTCCATTCCATATCCAATACGATATAGTCCATTACAACAACCTCAGTTTCCTTTTCCTACAGCATATCATAGCACAGAAAAACCGTTTCTGCAAACCAAAAGTTATATTTTCCCTTTAAGTACTTGATTTATTTACATTATGCGTTATAATCCTTTCAGAATAGGAGGAATACACAATGAAGACAAATAAACTCACTGTCAAAAAGATCGTTCTCGTCGCCTTATTGGCTGCGCTGACCGCCGCCGGCTCTGCCCTGCGGATCACCATGCCTTTGGATATCGCCGGCACGACCTCGTTTCACTTGGGCAACATTCTTTGTGCGCTGTCCGGTATTTTGCTGGGTCCCTGGCTGGGCGGTCTGGCTGCCGGCCTTGGCTCTGCTATTTACGATATGTTTAACCCCCTGTACATCTCCGAGTGCTGGATCACATTCCTGATGAAAGGCGCATACGGTTTGGCTTGCGGTCTGGTGGCTTGGAACTTGGGCAAAAAGCCTTGGAATCCCAACTGCTGCCGCAGCTATGTGAAAGCATTTTTTGCCACCTTGGCAGGCGCACTGACTTACGCTGCGCTGTATCTGGCAAAGAGTTATTTCTACAGTGGCCTTTTGCTGCACGGTCTGACTCCGGACGCTGCGCTGATCAATGTTATCGGCAAGATCCCCGCAACCACTTTCAACGCAGTTGTCGCTCTGATCGCCGCTCCCATTCTGGCGCTGGCCATCGGCAAAGCGCTGGCAAAAGCGCATTTGACCTTGGATTGATTCCCAATCATTTAAATCTGCGAAAAAGGGTCTATAATAACCTTGTAGGGCGACTGCGCCCGGAATAAAAAGGATAGGTGAAAGAAATATGCTTAGTAATAAATTTGCTGTTATTACCGGTTCTGCCAGCGGCATCGGTGCCGCTACCGCCCGGATCTTTGTACGGGAGAATGTAGCCGGTATCGCCATCGTCGACTATAACTACGAAGCCGCTTGCAAGATGGCTGAGTAGTTGGGTGAGGTTGATTTCCCCGTGAAGTGCGACGTTTCCCAGCCCGACCAGGTCACTGCCGCCATCGAGCAGATCACGGCTCGTTTCGGCCGCATTGACATTCTGGTAAATAACGCTGCCATCACCCGTGACGCTATCTTCCACAAGATGACCGCCGACCAGTGGAGTCAGGTAGTGAATGTCAACCTGAACAGTATTTTCTACTGGACTCAGCCCGTTTACAAGCAGATGCGTGAGAACGGCTACGGTCGTATCGTCAACATGAGCTCCAACGCTGTCCGTGGCAACCCCGGTCAGTGCAACTACGTAGCTACCAAGGCCGCTATGATCGGCTTTACCAGAACACTGGCAATGGAAGGCGCTGCCAAGGGTATCACCGTCAACTGCGTCGCTCCCGGCGCTACAGAGACCGAGATGTTCCTTGCTGTTCCCCAGCATGTCAAGGAATCCATGGCAAACAACCCCACCAAGCGTCTGGCACAGCCTCACGAGATGGGCGAGGTCGTCTGCTTCCTGGCATCTGAGCGTGCATCCTACCTGAACGGTCAGTGGATCCCCGTCAACGGTGGTAAGTAATCCGTACATAAAAATCCCCCATCCAACCGGATGGGGGATTTTTTAATGCACTTTTTCTTTTTTGAATTTCTTTGCCAATAACTTTACGTCTGCCGTCAGGGAGCGATGGTCGAAAATCATGGAAAGGCCAAAAGCCATAGGTGTTACCAGCACATAAGCCGGCACAATGATCCAGAACCAAGGCCAATATTTCGCCTGACCGGCAAACTCGCCCACCGGCACAGTCTTGAAAAAGTCCGGTGTGAATATCGCCAGGAAATTACCGATGGCATCATTTTCTCCAGGACCCCAAATATAAGAGGTGTTTTTATAACCGATGCCAAAGAAATCATTGGTAAGGCGCAGAGGAATGAATCCCAGCTCCGCCTGGAATATCTGATTGAGCATAATAAACAGCATCAACAGCAGCAAGCCGGTAGGCGCAGTGAGGATACGCTTGTAGGACAGCTTATGATGACCCAACAGCACCATCAGCAGCGGCACAGCCAGCACCATCCAATGATGGAAGTAGAAACGAATAATATCCAGCTGCTCCGCCGCCTGATCCAGTTTTGCAATCGGCTCCTGGGGGTAGAACAGTGCGATCAGACCGCTGATCACGCCAATATAGAACATGTAGTCCTTGATTTTCTCGTTCTTACTCCAAAAAAAGAACGGGAATAACGCAATGTTTGCGCCGCAAATGTTGATAAACCAGCTATCACGAAGCATGCGGGCTTCGTCCACAGAATAAGGCGGATAGTACACCTTGGTAAAGTGCAAAATCACACCCACAACCAACAAGCCAAACAGCATCACTTTCTGTGTGGTAACGCTCCGGTTTCGCAGCAGGAAATATAATCCCACCACCGCGCCGGCGCATACAAACAGCCAGAAAAAATACCAACCGTTAAACATGGCAATAAACATACGATCAACCTTCTATCTTGTTCATAATCTGTACCTAGCATACGCTTTTACACCCTGAAAGTCAACCCACTTAAGAAAGTCTTAAACTTCCAAAAAAACACCGTGCTGCTGAAAGCAGCACGGTGTTTTTTTATTTACCGCCCAGCGATTGCCGCCGCCTCTGCGCCCTCCGCTTTGGGAGATTCACGCAGCTCCCGGAGGAAGGTGGAAAGGTGCTCCCGGATGGCATTCACATCGCCAAAGAACGCCGGGTTAATAGCAACAAAACCATGGCATGTGCCGCCCTTGCCGCCAATATGGGTATGATTGGAAGTCAGACCCATAGACAGCACGGAACAGAAAATCTCGCATAGCATACCGTAACCGTAAGCCTTATGGCTGCCGCTCTGCTCGGATTCTCCGCCCAGCGGCATGATACCACCGCCAGCCTTGGCAACAATATTATCCAGCACCTTGGGGGCATCGGTAGTGCCCTTGCCTTCCGCATCCAGCGCCCAGCCTTCCGGCAGCGGCTTGCCCAACTTTTTGTAGACTTCCAGCTTGCCACGGGTAACCACCGTGGTGGAAGCGTCGAAAAAGAAATCATAAGGCTCGGCAGGCATAGCGATGGCAATGGGATTACTGCCCAGCATCGCCTTCTTGCCGAAAGTCGGCACCATGATCGCCTCAGAGTTGGTCATGGACATGCCGATCAAGCCTTCCTTGCATGCCATCTTTGCATAATAACCTGCAATGCCGTAATGATTGGAATTGCGCACGGTCACGATTGCGATTCCGCTTGCCTTTGCCTTTTCGATGGTCATGGACATGGCTTTATGCGCCAAAAGCTGATCCATACCGTCATTGCCCTCGATCACCGCAGAAACCGGTGTTTCAAATACCACTTCCGGCTTTGCATCGACCTTGATCAGACCTTTTTCAATACCCTTGTGGTAACGCGCCAAACGCTGCATACCGTGAGATTCGATGCCGTAAAGGTCACTGGTCAAAAGCACGTCTGTGATAATATCACTCTGATCCTTGTTAAAGCCGAATTTTTGGAATGCCTCTGTGCAGAACTGCTTTAGCTGTTCGCAGGAAAAGTGAATTGTATTTTTCATATTCCATTCCCCAAAACAAATAATAGTAATTTAATGTTGCAATTATAGCACTTAGTTTCAATAAAACAATATATTTGTAAAGATTATAGAAATTTATTTTTCCAATTTGGAGCACAAAAAGCGAGAAACCCTGGAACTAAACGCTCCAGGGTATCGATTCATTCCGTTATTACGGATTATTTTCCTGCATTTCTTTCCGCTTATGCCGTCTGACACGATTGATATGCCGCTCAAAATCACCGTTTTGCAGCAATTTAGCGATGACATATTGCTCAAAAGTTGGAACCGTACACGAGTAAAATCCCAACCGTCGGTCAAACACGGAAACCAATTTTTTCGGCAAAACCATATACCCCACACGCAGGGACGGCGATATGGTTTTGGAAAATGTATTGAGATAGATGACATTGTCAACGGCAGAAAGCGAAAACAACGTATCCTCCGGTTTTGTTGAAACCGAGAATTCCGATTCGAAGTCATCCTCGATGATATAGCGCTCCCCTGCGCTTGCCCATCGCAGATATTCGTGCCGTTTGCTTGCAGTTGCGGTGACACCGGTGGGAAAACTTCTGTAGGGAGTTGTATGTAACACATCCGCCTTTGTGTTTGCCAGCGCTGCGCTATCAATGCCATCATTGGACAGCGGCAATGGCTGGTAGATCGCATCGCAGGATCTGTATACCTGCTCGATTTTTTTATAAGACGGCTCCTCAATGCCATAGACCCGGCTTCTGCCCAGCAGTTCGATAATCAATCCATACAGATATTCCGCACCGGAGCCGATCACGATCTGTTCCACATCTACGCTGATGCCTCTGTTTCTGGCAAGATACTGTTTCAGCGCCAAGCGCAGTTCCAGGCAGCCTTTATTTTGGGATCTTTCCAGGATTTTATCCCCAAAATCGCTCATCACACTGCGCATGGTCTTTGCCAGAACAGAGAACGGAAAATCCGGATTTGTGTGGTGCTGGGATGTCATTTCCACATGCCGGGGCGGCGTTTCCGGAAATGCTGCAAAGCCGTCTGTATTGCGGAAAATCACGAAGTAACCACTTCTCTGCCGAGCCTCAATATAGCCTTCGTCGCAAAGCAGCGCATAAGCATGCTCCACCGTAATGGTGCTTGTCTGGGTTTCATCCGCCAGCAAGCGTTTGGAGGGCAGCTTCGTGTTGTAGGGATAGATGCCCTGAATAATATCCTCTTTGATCTGTCCATAGATCTGCAGATATGCCGGACGCAGACCTTTGTTGATTTTGTACTTCATCTGGTTATATAATATTCTCCGTTTCTGACTATTTTTTATTATCAGTTTTATTATATAATCCTTTTATAATAATTGCAAGGAGAGGTTAAAAAATGGCAACAACAAACAACACAAAAAGAACAACCATCCGGCTCTGCACCGCTGCAATGCTGATGGCGCTGAATGTGGCTATGAGTTCCTTCGGCGTTCCCGTACCCGGCGGTCATCTGTATATGAACGATATAGTGATCTGCCTTGCTGCGATCATCCTGGATCCCTTCTCTGCCTTTATGGTAGGTGGCATCGGTGCTTTTCTCGGCGACTTGTTTTTCTACCCCACCCCAATGTTCGTGTCCCTGGTAACACACGGTCTGCAGGCGGTGGTGATCTCCGTGTTCTCGCATCACGTTATGAAAAAATATCCGGTGTTCGCATCCGCTATCGGTGTCAGCATCGGCGCCGTCATCATGGTAGTTGGCTACTCCCTGGGACGTGCATTTATCTACAGCACACTGGAATATGCAATTTTGAAAATGCCCTATCAGATCCTGCAGGCAGTTGTGGGTGCAGTTGTAGGCATGCTGCTCTGCTGGAAATTCGGTGTGCGTAAACTCTACAACAAGTTGATCTCAAAATATATGTGATTGCGTAAGTAAAAAGGACACCACCCATTGGGTGGTGTCCTTTTTATGTAGTTGAAAGAAAACGCTTTAGCTCTGCTTTTCATTAGCATTATCAAAACTGGAAAAGATCTGCTTATTTTCCATAACATAGTTTCTTATTGCCAAGAAATAATAAATAGATCCAACAACACCTATCACACCACCAATCACTAGGTTATAGATTAGCGTAATAATAGGCCCAGTTAAGGGTTCAAACTTTGCAACAATACCGGTAGGATTATCTGCCAGGGTTTTGCTGTATTGCATATCTTGCACAGACGAAATAATATTCAGAACGCCCACAATCAGCAAAAACCAGTTGATAAACAATCCGCCCAGAACTTGCAGTATGCCAATTACAAGCCAAATAATGCCATTCGTGTTTACACGTTGCGATAATGTATTTAATAATACATTATCGTCAGCAGTTGTGTTATACACTGACTGCCCGTGCTGTCCGGCAACCGCACAACCACACCCAACGCAGATCGCGGCCTCATCTAATATTTCTTTTCCACAATGTGTACAATATTTCATATTTATCTCCAAATATAGCTTATAGCGTAATTGAAACCAAAGCTGCTATCAATATAACATATAGTATTAAAGATAGAACCGTTGAAACAATACCACAAGCAAGTCCGACCCTTGCAGATGAACACAATTCGCCATTCGTATCGTGTCTACTAAGGCAAGCCAATATAATTGCAGTAATTCCTAGAACAAACCATCCAATGAAAAAGCTAACAATTCCACAAATTTTAGACGCTTCTGCAAGATGAGACACATTTTCCTCCACCAACACCTGCTGTGGTTGTGAACAGGATATACTGATTAAAGTTTTGGCTTTACATCCGCAATTCAAGCATAATATCGCTTTATCAGCAATCTCTTTTCCGCAATATTCGCAAAACTTCAAATTACATACCACCCAACAACAATAACAGAGAAATCCCCCAAAAACACAAACCAATAATTCCACAAACCAAGCCAGTCTTTGCCTGCTTGCACATAACACCGCCAGTTTCTGTTTTGCTCTTATTAGCCAAAATGATAGCAGGAATACCCAATGGCGCAAAAATAACAACGCTCAAAACACCAAATACCGAGGCGCTCTTTGCACTTTTAGGAACAGCGATTTTGACCGGCGCAGTCTCCACTGTCGTTGGGCAGCCGCATCCCGGACAAATTACAGCCTCATCCATAATCTCTTTTCCACAATGTGTACAGTATTTCATATGTGTTCCTCGCCCTTCATTTATATAATTCATCGTAAACATAGTCATATATTCCTTCGATTCTGTCATATTTGTCATATCGAATTTCGTACTTATTGATGCCTGCCACTAAAAATATCATGCCGTCTTCAAACTTAATTTCATATTTTCGTTCGTATTCATCGCCTGCATCTATATTGGAATAATAATAAGAATATGTCAGTTCACCATTGCGGTCAAATACAAATTCTTTTTTGGTATAACTATAGATACCAAGTGCAGGATAACTTTGTTCATCAAAATATGTAAAGATTCCGCCTGATAAATCCTCCACAACACTAAGTGTGCGAATATAGTTTGTCAAAAAATAAGCACCAACCAATAATGCTGCTACAAGAACTATTGCGATAACAATCAGAATAATCTTCTTTTTGCTGCTTTTTTTATTGGCTTTTGCTGTTACAGTATCGATTTTTTGCACTTCTACAACACAACCACAATTCTTACAAATCTGCACTTCATCGGCAAGCTCATTTCCGCACTTGCTACAATACTTCATAATTATCCTCTTTCTATGATTATTTACTCGGCAAATGGTTATGCTCCGTTTGTCGAGCATTCTTATAATACTCGTTTTGTCGAGCATTGTCAAGTAAATGAGTAGATTTTATCATAAAATAGCAAGAGGTGATAAAATGATTTCCTACGACCCTTTCTATAAGACACTCAAAGAAAAAGGCGTGTCAACATATAAACTCATTAATGAATACGGCATAAGCCGCAGCCTGCTTGACAGACTGAAGCATAATCGTCCAATCAGCACTGTAACCCTTAACGATTTATGCACTATTCTCCACTGTCGGGTTGAAGATGTCTTGGTTTATTCAGCGGAACAATAAGAAGCCGTGAAAACTCACGGTTTCTTTTAATAAGGTGGCGCTGCGCGCAATGATCCGCCTTACTGTTGCGGTGCCCGGTGTGCGCCTTGCCGGTAGCACGGCTGCGTTGCACACCGACCGCGGCCACTCGCTCAGGTCGCTGCATCCGTCACTGGCGGCGCTCCCCTCGCTCCCTACCTCCTTCGCTACGCTCAGTCGGTAAAGCGATAGACTGATGATCGTAGAGCATTGATGCGGAGGCATCAATGATAGCCAAAAAAGAACACCATCCATTTGGATGGTGTTCTTTTTTGGCCCCCCTTGTTGGACTCGAACCAACGACCTGCGGATTAACAGTCCGTCGCTCTACCGACTGAGCTAAAGAGGAATATGAGTGTTGGCATTACCTATCTTCCCGGGCAGTCGCCCGCCAAGTATTGTCGGCGCAGATGTGCTTAACTTCTGTGTTCGGGATGGGAACAGGTGGACCCACATCGCAATCAATACCAACTATGGTGATGGGTTTAGCCCATCTATATGTCAAAGCACGCTTGTGCTCTAACAGCAAAAAAATTATATCACTAACAGCTGAAGCTGTCAATAGCCAAAATCGTTTCCAACCCGCGCAGCAAACCAGCGTAGCGTTTGCGAGCGGAAGCGATGAACGATGATATTGTCGGAATATCGTGCTTGCACGATATGTAGCTTAATATCATCGATGAAGAGCTGGTGACCCGTACCGGATTCGAACCGATGTTAACGGCGTGAGAGGCCGCTGTCTTAACCACTTGACCAACGGGCCATGGTGCACCTTCAGGGACTCGAACCCGGGACCCACTGATTAAGAGTCAGTTGCTCTACCAACTGAGCTAAAGGTGCA
>JAZSQH010000034.1:0-2063 GCA_045537865.1 Faecousia sp.
CATTATCTTTTCCGAAGGAGGACAAATTATAGATGAATCATGGTGAATTGAGTATTTTGGATCTGGTGATCGTGGCCATTTATCTGTTGGCTATGGTATCCATTGGCGTGTACTCCGTAAAGCGGGTCAAGAATACCGGCGACTATTTTGTTGCAGGTCATTCCTTTGGTCCTCTGGTTCTGATGGCAACCGTTTGTGCCACCATCATCGGCGGCAGCGGCCTGATGGGCCGGGCCGGCGTTGCCTATTCCAGCGGCTTTAAGGCGATCCTCACCGCCATTCCTTATCTGCTGGGTATGTTCCTGTTTTCCGGCATTTCCGGAAGGATTTCTTCCGTGGGTATGAAATATGGCATTACCTCTATCCCGGAGTTGTTTGACATGCGCTTCGGCAAGACCGCAAGGGTCGTGCTGGCCGGTCTGATCGCCTTTACCATGATGGGTACCGTTGCTTCACAGGTGACTGCGACAGCAACCATCATCAATATGCTGGGCGGCGACCTCGGCATCTCCTATGAGATGGGTGCACTGATCGCTACTGTTGTCTTTATGGTTTACACCGCCACCTCCGGCTTGTTTGGCGTGGTGTATACGGACGTGCTTCAGTTCTATATGCTTCTGCTGTTTGTGTACATTCTGATCCCGGGAGCATCCCTTCTGCATATTGGCGGTTTTGAAAACTTTACAGCCAACCTGAATCCCGATCTGGTCAAGCCCTATATTGACGGCAGCATTCTGGGAGATATCGTGACCTATCTGGTATTCACGATGGCAGGTGCGGAAATGTGGCAGCGAGCCTTTGCCGCCAAGGATGCCAGGTCTGCAAAGAAGGGTATGTTCCTGGGAACCTCCGTCTATGGTGTGACCATCATCCTGGTATTTTTTATGGGTATTGCGGCCCATCAGATCGTTGGTGATGAAATTCTGGCACAGTACGGTTCTACCGATGCTGTGGTTCCTGCGCTGGCGATCAAGGTCCTGCCTGTGGGACTGACAGGCTTGGCTCTGGCAGGTATGCTTTCCGTGATCATGTCCACTGCTGACAGCTATCTGCTGGTAAGTGTCCAAAGCGTCGTCCGGGATATGATCCTGACCTTCAAGCCTAATATGTCAGAGAAAACAGAGATCAAGCTCTCCCGTATCTTCTCCATCATCCTGCCCATTGGCGCACTGATCATCGCCCTGTACATCAAGAACGCCTATAACATTCTGATGTTTGCCTGGAGTTTTTATGCCGCCTCCTGTGGTCTTCCCGCTTTTGCTCCCCTGTACTGGAAGAAAGCCACCAAGCAAGGCATCCTGGCCGCTATGGCGGTGGGCTTCACCGTCTGCATTGGCTGGAAGCTACTGGGACAGCCCTTCGGTCTGGGCGCAGCGGTTCCCGGAACCATCGCCTGTGCTGCTGCACTGGTCGTAGTCAGTTTGCTTACCTGTCAAAAGTCCCCTTCTGTCTATTTGTATCCTGATGAAATGAGAAGGCAATAAACCATCCCCCGGCTATACTTAGCCAGAGAGCCTTGTTGCAAGCAGAAAACCACCTGTTTGAGCGAAAACTCAGACAGGTGGTTTTTCATTCCTTGCCTTTCTCTATGCCCCCAGTTTCTTTCTCTATTTGCAAATTCTCCCAGATGCGGAAGATGGGTTCCGTAGGTCGTGCGAGATATGACTGGCAGAGCCGGACAGCGGTGGGGCATGTCCAACGGGTGGAGTACATAGCCGCAATCACGATTTGAGCGATATATTGCCCGCTGTTTATTGGATATAACCTCTCTTTTTTAGCGTCGCTTTATTTTTGTCAGTTGTACTCTATGATTCGACACATTCCGCATTGAATTTCAGTTTCAACTGTGATATACTAAAGCCACTCATTCAAAGGGAGTGGTACCTATGATCAAACGGGAACAGTATATGCGCAGAATTCGGCCCTTCATCGGCAGCGAGCTGGTCAAGGTCATGACGGGCATTCGGCGAAGCGGCAAATCCGTGATGCTGGAGCTGGTCAAGGAGGAGCTGGTAGAGTCCGGGGTTGATTCTGCGAATTTCATTTCGATCAATTTTGAGGAT
>JAZSQH010000084.1:0-7209 GCA_045537865.1 Faecousia sp.
GACCTCCTCATTATGGTAGTGATATGGTCGGCAAACCACTTCTACTATAATGGGGAGCTTTTTTCTTGTCTACTTCACTCCTCGCTAGAAGCTATTATTTTACCCCCGGCAGAGCCGGGGGTTGCCTTTGGTCCTACCAACTCAAAGAGCCTCGTTCCTACGAACGAGGCTCTTCTATTACACGAACGTTGCACATTTGCAGCACAAGCTCCAAGGCAGCGCAAACCGTTTGATTGCGTATTGCTTCTCGCTCTCCGCTAAAATGGAAAGTCTTGACTTTCTGGCATTTTTTATCGCTGTAACCAACGAATACGGTTCCCACAGGATTGCCAAAATCATCGCCATCCGGACCTGCAAGACCGGTAACAGATACCGCAATATCTGCACCAAGTTTTTCTCTTGCACCCACTGCCATTGCCTCTGCAACGGCGGCAGATACAGCGCCTTTTTGCTGAAGTAACTGAGCATCTACACCTAACTGATCAATTTTGACTTCGTTGGTATAGCTGATAATGCCACCCTTGTAGACGGCTGAGCTGCCGGGTACAGATGTCAACGCAGCACCGATGCCGCCGCCGGTACAGCTTTCTGCTGTAACCAGCGTGCATCCCTGCAGAGCGGTGATCACATCATAAGAAAGCTTCGTCATCATACTTAACAGCCACTTTCTCAACATTTTCCAGCGCCTCCTGAATCAGCGCTTCCCGATCCAACTTTTTCTCTGCATTCAGAAGCTGCGCCAAAGTAGGCTTTGTCTTGGGGTGCTTGGGTGTAAATACCGTACAACAATCCTCATAAGGCAAAATGGAAGTATCCAGTGTGCCGATCTTTCTGGCGATTGTAACGATTTCTTCCTTATCCATGCCCACCAACGGCATAAAAATCGGAATGTCCACAACAGCACCGGTAACTGCCATTGCTTCCATGGTCTGGCTGGCTACCTGACCCAAATTTTCACCGGTAATCAGTGCCTTGCAGCCATCATCCTTGGCAATTCGTTGGGAGATTTCCATCATAAAGCGGCGCATGATCAAGGTAAAGAATTCCTCCGGGCAGTTATCGCGAATGGCTTCCTGAATCTTTGTAAATCCAACGATATTGACGGTCATTCTGCCGCAATACTTGGTAACCAGACGTGCCAGCTCCATTACCTTATCTTTTGCCAGTTGAGAGGTATAGGGATAGGAAAAGAAATGCACTGCCTCGATTTCTACACCACGCTTAGCGATCATATAAGCTGCAACCGGAGAATCAATGCCGCCGCTGAGCAAGCACATGGCTCTGCCACCCACACCGGTAGGCAGACCACCTGCGCCCGGTACAGCAGGTCCGTGAACATAGGCTGCCAGGTCACGAACTTCCACATAGACAGTGTATTCAGGATGATGCACGTCCACAGCGCAGCTGGGATGCGTCTCCGCCAGACGACCGCCAATCTCCTGAGATATCGCAATAGAAGTCATGGGGAAAGATTTATCAGACCTCTTGGATTCCACCTTAAAGGATTTTGCGCAGTCCAGATCATCGCCAAGGTATTCCTCAACCGTTTGGTAAATTGTGTCCATATCTTTTGCGCAGGCACGGCTGCGGCACAGACTGACAAGACCGAAAATACTGCGGCATGCTTCCCATGCGCCATCCACATCTGCTTCCGCATCCATAGGCTCAACATAGACTGTGGACTGCATAATATACACATCAAAATTGCCATAGGGTTTCATTCTGCGGCGAACATTCTGCCGCAGTTTATCCTCAAACTGGCGCTTGTTCGCGCCCTTAAGCACGATCTCGCCTAACTTCAATAAAAAAATCTCGTTCAACGTATAGCACCTCTTATAAATTTACCGTTCTGTATTGAATTGCTTCGGCAATATGATCGCTGGTCACCACATCGCTGTTTTCAAGGTCCGCAATCGTCCGGGCAACCTTTAAGATACGATCATAACTTCTGGCAGTTAAGCCAAACACATCGAAAGCCTGCTTCATCATGGCTGCAGATTCCTCATCCAATCTGCAGTAGCGACGCAGCTCCTCCGGACCCATTCTGGCATTACACATAGCATTTTGTTCGCCGTATCGTCTGTACTGACGCTGACGAGCTGCATTTACACGCTCTTTAATCACAGCAGAGGCTTCTGCCTCCTCACGCTTACGCAGATCGTCAAAATGCACTGCAGGCACTTCCATGATAATATCAATACGGTCCAGCATTGGACCGGAAATGCGATTGCGATAAGCGTTAACCGATTGCTCTGTGCACGTACACTTTCCGGACGGGTCGCCATACCAACCACATTTGCAAGGGTTCATAGCACAGACCAACATGAATTGCGACGGATATGTCACCGTACCGGAAACACGGGCGATTGTCACCACACCATCCTCCAGCGGTTGCCGCATCAGATCCAAAGTATCCCGTTTAAACTCCGGAAGCTCATCCAAAAACAGCACGCCCTTATGCGCCATGGAAATCTCGCCAGGTTTGGGATTTGTACCGCCACCGGTCAGACCCATATTAGATATCGAATGGTGAGGAGAACGGAATGGCCTTTGTGTCACCAAGGGCGATTTAGACGATACCATTCCCAACACAGAATAAATCTGTGTGACCTCGAGAGATTCAGACCACGTCATATCCGGCAGAATAGACGGTATGCGTTTACTCAGCATGCTTTTGCCGGAACCGGGAGGACCAATCAGCAATATATTATGCCCGCCGGCTGCTGCCACTTCCATGGCACGCTTTACATCAGCTTGCCCCAATACATCTTTGAAATCGAGAATCTGTTCCTCTGAACGATCCGGAACCCAGATCGGCTCCTCAACCAGTTCTGTTTCGCCATTTAATGCAGAAACAAGTTCAGCCACTGTCCGCACCGGCATAATGGCAGGTCCTCGTGCCAGTGTTGCCTCTGCTGCATTTTCAGCCGGTACATACAAGGTTTCCACACCGGAACGTTTTGCGGCTATGGCCATGGGCAATACGCCATTCACCGGTCGGATCTGACCATCCAAACTCAGTTCACCAATAAAAGAACATTTGGAACTGGGTCTTTGTATCGCGCCTGCAGCGCACATAATGCTCAAAAGAATGGGCAGATCATAATGCGTACCGGTTTTCTTTTGGTTTGCCGGCGCCAGGTTCACTGTGATTCTGCCGGTGGGAAAACGAAGTCCGCTGGTCTTTGCTGCAGCACGAACTCGCTCTCTGGCTTCCTTAACAGCTGTGTCCGGCAAGCCGACGATCTCAAACGAGGGCAAGCCATTGGATATATAACATTCAACCGTGATTGCGCTGCCGGTGATACCGTTAATTCCTAATGTAAAAACACTGCAGATCATGGACTCAACTCCTTTTCCATTATCATACTCTATTCCACAGGAAAACACAAATACTTTTTCATATTTCGGACAGAATGCGACAATCTTTCAGGTAAGTACATCTATCCGCCACACGGCGACAATATGTTAAATTTTACTTCTATTTAATAATATAACCGCTTTACAAATTCGCCAAAAAGTGCTATGATACAGTAGTTGAATATTGAATACTATAGGAGGTATTTATTTTGGCAAGAAAATTTAAGACAATGGACGGCAACACCGCTGCTGCCCACGTCAGCTATGCCTTTACCGAGGTTGCTGGCATTTACCCCATCACCCCCTCCAGCCCCATGGCCGATAACGTAGACCAGTGGGCAGCTGCAGGTCGTAAGAATATCTTTGGCGATACCGTCAAAGTCGTGGAAATGCAGTCTGAGGCTGGCGCTGCAGGTACCGTTCACGGTTCTCTGGCAGCCGGCGCACTGACCACTACTTACACTGCATCTCAGGGTCTGCTGCTGATGATCCCCAACATGTACAAGATCGCCGGCGAATTGCTGCCCAGCGTTTTCCATGTGTCTGCCCGTACCGTGGCTGCACAGGCACTGAACATCTTTGGTGACCACTCCGACGTATACGCATGCCGTCAGACCGGTTTTGCTATGCTGTGTGAGACCAACGTTCAGGAAGTTATGGACCTGGGTGCTGTTGCACACCTGGCTTCCATAGAGGGTCGTGTTCCCTTCATTAACTTCTTTGACGGTTTCCGTACTTCCCACGAGATCCAGAAGATCGCTATCTGGGATTACGAGGATCTGAAAGAAATGACCAACATGGAGGCTGTGGACGAGTTCCGCAAGCACTCTCTGAACCCCGAGCGTCCCGCAATGCGTGGCTCTCACGAGAACGACGACATCTTCTTCCAGCACCGCGAGGCTTGCAACAAGTACTATGATGCACTGCCTGCTGTTGTTGAGAAGTACATGCAGAAAGTCAACGAGAAGCTGGGCACTGATTATCAGCTGTTCAACTACTACGGTGCTGCTGACGCTGAGAACATCATCGTTGCTATGGGTTCTATCAACGACGTTGCCGAGGAAGTTATCGACTACCTGAACGCTCACGGCGAGAAGGTTGGTCTGGTCAAGGTTCGTCTGTTCCGTCCCTGGAGCTCCGAGCATCTGCTGGCTGCTATTCCCGCAACCGTTAAGAAGATCGCTGTTCTGGACCGTACCAAGGAGCCCGGCTCTCAGGGCGAGCCTCTGTACCAAGATGTGGTCATGGCTCTGGCAAAGGCTGGTAAGACCGGCATCACTGTTATCGGCGGTGGGTACGGTCTGGGTTCCAAGGATACCCACCCTGCTTCCGTATTCGCTGTATTTGAAGAGCTGAAGAAGGATGCTCCCAAGCATGAGTTCACTGTTGGTATCGTTGACGATCTGACCAACCTGTCCCTAGAGGAGACTGCCTCCCCCAACACAGCTGCAGAAGGCACTATCGAGTGCAAGTTCTGGGGTCTGGGCGGCGACGGCACTGTCGGTGCAAACAAGAACTCCATCAAGATTATCGGCGACCACACCGGCAAGTATGTTCAGGCATACTTCCAGTATGACTCCAAGAAGACCGGTGGCGTTACCGTTTCCCACCTGCGTTTCGGCGACAAGCCCATCAAGTCCCCCTACTACATCAACAAGGCTGACTTCGTGGCTTGCCACAACCCCTCCTACATCACTAAGGGCTTCAAGATCGTTCAGGATGTTAAGCCCGGCGGTGTGTTCCTGATCAACTGCCAGTGGAACCTGGAGGAGCTGGAGCATCATCTGGATGCAGCTTCCAAGCGCTATATTGCTGAGAACAACATTCAGCTGTACACCCTGAACGCTATCGACCTGGCTATCAAGGTCGGTATGGGTAAGCGCACCAACACCATTCTGCAGTCCGCATTCTTCTCCCTGGCTAACGTTATGCCCAGCGAGGAGGCTATCGGCTACATGAAAGCTGCTGCTGAGGCTTCCTACCTGAAGAAGGGTCGCGACGTTGTTGAAGCTAACTGGAATGCTATCGACGCAGGCGCTACTGCCTATGTCAAGATCGACGTTCCTGCTGCATGGGCTAAGGCAGAGGATGTTAAGGTCGAAATGAACCTGGAAGGCAACGCTGATACTGTTGCTGTTGTTAAGAACATCCTGACTCCCGTTGGCAAGATGGACGGCTACAGCCTGCCCGTTTCCGCATTCGAGCCCTATGCTGACGGTCAGTTTGCCCTGGGCGCTGCTGCATACGAGAAGCGCGGTGTTGCTGTTACTGTTCCCCACTGGGATGAGACCAAGTGTATCCAGTGTAACAACTGTGCATACGTCTGCCCCCACGCTACTATCCGTCCCTTCGCTCTGACCGAGACCGAGGCTGCTGCTGCACCTGCTGGTACTCGTATCGTGCCCATCAAGGCTGGCAAGGGCAAGGGTGTTTACTCCTATACCATGGCTGTCTCTCCCCTGGACTGCATGGGCTGCGGCGTCTGCGTAGGCGTCTGCCCCACCAAGGCTATCGAGATGGTTCCTCAGGAGCAGGAGCTGGCAGAGCAGGATATCTTCAACTACATGGTCTCCAAGGTCGAGCAGAAGCCCGATATGGAAGACGCTACCGTCAAGGGCAGCCAGTTCAAGAAGCCGCTGCTTGAGTTCTCCGGCTCTTGCGCAGGTTGTGCAGAAACCAGCTACGCTCGTCTGGTCACCCAGCTGTTCGGTGATCGTATGTATATCTCCAACGCTACCGGCTGTTCCTCCATCTGGGGCGGTCCTGCTGCTACCTCTCCCTACTGTGTGAATGCAGAGGGTCACGGTCCTGCATGGTCCAACTCCCTGTTCGAGGATAACGCAGAGCATGGTTTGGGTATGTACACCGCTCAGGCTGTAATCCGTGAGTCCTTGGCTAACAAGGTTCGCAAGGTCATGGAAGATACCTGCTGCGAGGATCGCAAGGCCGCTTGCCAGAAGTGGCTGGATACCTTCAACGACGGCGAAGCAAACAAGGCTGCTACCAAGGAGCTGATCGCTTCTCTGGAAGCTAACGTCTGCTGCGACACTGTTGCTGACATCCTGTCCAAGAAGGAATACCTGTCCAAGAAGTCCGTCTGGATCTTCGGTGGCGACGGCTGGGCATATGACATCGGCTTCGGCGGTGTTGACCACGTACTGGCTTCCAACATGGACGTTAACATCTTCGTATTCGACACCGAGGTTTACTCCAACACCGGTGGTCAGGCTTCCAAGGCTTCCAACATTGGTCAGGTTGCACAGTTTGCAGCTTCCGGCAAGGAGACCAAGAAGAAGTCCCTGGCTGAGATCGCAATGTCTTACGGCTACGTTTACGTTGCACAGATCGCTATGGGCGCTAACCAGGCTCAGACCATCAAGGCTATCTGCGAGGCAGAAGCTTACAATGGTCCTTCCCTGATTATCGGCTACGCTCCCTGTGAGATGCACTCCATCAAGGGCGGCATGATGAACTGCCAGGCTGAGATGAAGAAGGCTGTTGACTGCGGTTACTGGAATCTGTTCCGCTTCGATCCCTCCAAGGAGAGTGGCAAGTTCCAGCTGGACAGCAAGGAGCCCAAGGATGGCTATCAGGACTTCCTGATGAGCGAGGCTCGTTACAGCCGTCTGACCCGTGAGTTCCCCGAGCGTGCAACCGAACTGTTCGCAAGTCGGAGGCCAAGCGGTCTTAGGAAGACAAATCCCCACTACAACTCCTTGGCTCACAGAACGACATGGCTACGATCCGACTTCAGCAAGGAGCCCAAGGATGGCTATCAGGACTTCCTGATGAACGAGGCTCGTTATGCACGTCTGACCCGCGAGTTCCCCGAGCGCGCAACCGTTCTGT
>JAZSQH010000118.1:0-5751 GCA_045537865.1 Faecousia sp.
TTAGAAAACCATTCACTATGATAAGAAGAAAGAACTGACCATACCATCTGTTAGAACCACACGGATTGGGTCTACAGAGACAACCTCAACTGTATGTATGATTTGACGGATTGTTTCTTCAATTCAGACAGTTCCTTTGTGATTTCTGAGAATCGTTTCGTGAGTATGATGCCTGCTATTCTGATTATTTTGACTATCCATATTATCATAATTATACGATGGATGCTTATCAAAATCTTATCAGTGGTGATAAATGGTTGGGAATAGTTCAAAGTAATTGTCCCAGTTGGCCGGCAGTTTGACATGATTATGCGCAAAAATGGATAAATAATCAAGATGATCATTTCCCTATCCTAAGTAGATTGCAATTATTTATTCACCTGGCAAATACAAACAACGAGCAAAAGCTGTCCGAAAATAGCGAGGCGCCTATTGCAATACCTCGCAAAATTCTTTATATTATATATAACAAGAAAAAACATGCTGAACAGGAAGGATGTATGAATAATATGTATAAAAAAATCATTCAGCTTACTGAAGATATATCCCCTGAACTGGTGCAGCAGCGCCGGGATTTCCATAAGTATCCAGAAGTCAGATGGACAGAAATGCGTACCGCCTCCATCATTGCCAGCAAACTCACGGAGCTTGGCTATGAGGTGTTGATCGGCGAGCAGGTCTGTGACAGTGAGCCCCGGGTGCATGTTCCTTCCGACGAAGCACTGAAGCAGGCATACCAGCGTGCCATTGCCCAGGGAGCAGATCCAAAATTTGCAGAAGCCACAAAAGACGGCCTGACCGGTGTTATTGGCATCCTGCGATGCGGAGAAGGTCCTACCGTTGCGATACGATTTGATATTGATGCGCTGAACATAGAGGAGTCCCAGGATCCGGACCACTTCCCGGTGCAGGAAGGCTTTGCCTCTGTTAATTTCGGTGTGATGCACGCCTGCGGCCACGATGGCCACGCGGTCTCCGGCCTTGGTGTTGCGCAGATCTTGGTACAGATCAAAGATCAGCTCCACGGCACTGTGAAGCTGATTTTCCAGCCTAGTGAAGAGGCAGGCCAGGGAGCACAGACCATTGTGGATAAGGGCCACCTGGATGATGTGGATTTCTTTTTTGGCGCACACAACTCTATGAGAGTAAGCGATGTAGATGTTACCCCAGGTATTTGCGGCTCTTTGGCAACACGCAGATACAATGTTATGATCAAAGGACTCTCTGCCCACGCAGGTTTGTCTCCCCATATGGGCAATAACGCATTGCTGGCAGCTGCCACCGCTGTGCAGAATCTATATGCGATCCCTCGCCATGGCAAGGGTATGACCCGGATCAATGTAGGCAAGATCATTTCAGGTACCAGCAGCAACGTGATCTCGGACGAGGCCTATATGGAGATCGAAATGCGCGGCGAAAACACGGAGTTGATTGAATATATGGATCATTATTTCCGGCGCATTCTGGAAAGCGCGGCGCAAATGCACGGCTGCACGGTCAGCTTTAAGCTGATGGCTTTTGCCCCATCCCTCACCTGTGATCAGCCTTTGGCTGAAAAGATTGACCGGATCTGCAAACAATATTTGAATTTGAATACTACGGAGAGTCCGGTGGTGAAGGTCAACGGCAGTGATGATGTCTCCCATATGATCGACCGGGTGCGCAGCCATGGAGGTATGGCGACCTATCTGCGCATCCACAATAAGCAAACAACCGGCAACCATAATCGAAAGTATAATTTAGATGAAGAATATCTGTCCAGGAGCGTAAAGATTTTTTGTATAACCGCTTATGAGCTTATGAAATGATCAGAAAGAGAATGGCTGAGAAACTTGCAGCTGCGGTTCAAGTTAGGTAAAGCTGCCCATTTATTGCAAAAACCACGAGGGATATCGTCTTTTCGAAGTTAATAACAAACTATAAAAAGAGCTATCTGATCCAATGTGAATCAGATAGCTCTTTGCCATTTGGACAATGAAGCAAGTGTTGCCAAAATGTTGCCGGTCAATTAGAAAACTGGCACTTTCTCAAGTCGCGACTTGTTGCTGCCAACATTACCTTCGCCTAATGCCCTTGCTTATGGGGTTAGCATATTGGCAAAGGGGTTTTGGGGAAAACTATCAACAATTCGAAAATCCCAACGCATAATTAATGAATGTCAAGATGGCTTTTTCCATAGCAGGCTCGTGGATCTTAAAATCAGGCCGATGGACGATTGCCGTGCATTGATCCTCCGGGCAATAGATGCCATAGCGGAACAGGCACCCCGGAATTTGGGATGTGAACAAGGCAAAGTCATCAGAGGTACGCTTGGGCGCCATCGATGCCAAGGGAATTTCTAGTTCTTTTGCCACTTCTCGCAAGTTGTTTACCATATTCGGATCATTGTAGACTGGACCACAGATCATCCTCCAATCCAGCTCAGCTCTACCACCATACCGTTTAGCGATGCTTTCAACAATTTCTTTTGTCCGCTTATGTACCCGTTCTGCAAATTCCAAATCATAGAACCGGAACGAGATTTTCTGTGTGCACAGATTGGCAACTAGGTTGTGGGCATCGCCGGCTTGGAACACAGTCACGGACCAGATATAAGGCCGGTCCCCGGCTTCTTCCTTAACCATTTCCTTCACCGCTCCATAAGCGTCAACCGCCATGGCGATAGCATCGATGCCATTTTCGGGCAACGCTGCATGAGCAGAAAGACCATAGAACTTCAGTGTCACGGGCACGCAGGCCGCAACAGCAGCTCCAGACGGAATACAAAGGGAGCCGCTGGGAATTGCCCCTTCACAGTGGACACCCAGAACCGCGTCCACCCCTTCAAGGCAGCCGTTTTCCATCATCATGCGTGCACCGCTGATTGGGCCCTCCTCGCTTGGCTGGAAGAGAAAGCGGATATTGCAAGGCAGGTCCTCTTCTACTGATTTGAGATACTTTGCAACAGTCAACAAAATAGCAGTGTGAGAATCATGACCACAAGCGTGCATTACGCCGGGAGTTTTGGAAGCGAAGGGGACATCCACAACTTCCTGTACAGGCAATGCATCCATATCTGCCCGCAGAGCAAGGGTAGGCACATCTTCTTTTTGGCCAAGATATGCCACAACGCTGCACTGTCCGTAGGCTTCCGTGTAGGGTATATTCATGGCGTCCAGTTCTTTTTTTACTTCCGCCACAGTTTTTGGCAGGTCAAATCCGATCTCCGGGATTTGGTGTAACCGCCGATATAGGTTCACCGCATAGTCGTATAGGTCCTGTGGTAAGGATTTAATCATAAAAACATTCCCTTTCTTCAGTTACTGTGCCGCAATTGTTACGAACGTATCAGAGGTGTTACTCCGGCATTAATGGCAGTGGTAGTGGACCGCCACAACTATAGAACAGCTAAGTCTAGGGAACAAATTGTGCGCCCGGTCTACACCGCGAGCACATGAACACCCATACACAGAGCAGTCTGGATCATCTACATACCCCACACCGGCACCGCATTCTGTGTTCTCCCAAGGAACACACCATTCTCGGCTGGATGATTTATATTATAGCATGGCTGAGAAATAATGAATAGTGTTTTTTGGCAAAATACAACAACCTTTCTCCGAAAACTACTAAAAGTTCATGAATCTTCAATTTCTTTCGCCATATCTTAATGGGCTAAAGTACCACTTGTGCCTCGGAGATTGTTTTCAATATTCGATATATTTACATCTTCCAAATTCAGAAATTTTGCAGTATTATATTGTTGTAAAGAACTATATTATAGGAGGTAGTCATGAGCAAGTTACTTATTGGCTGGTCTGAAGTAAATATCACCCCTGATAAAAAAATATCTCTTGATGGTCAGTTTGCTGAGAGGATCTCCGAGTATGTTGAAAAGCCCCTAACTGCCACAGCTCTGGCTGTAAAGGCAGGCTCCGAGCAGATGGTTTTGGTTAGCGCCGATTTAGCTGTCATAGGCGGTAATCTAATGGATCTAGTCCGGGAGCGTCTTGCCACTAACGAGTTAGGCTTGGATCCCACGAAAGTCATCCTTTCCGCGATTCATACCCACACTGGTCCAGTCTATGTTCGCAAAAACTATGCAGAAAGAGTCCTTGGCATTAGGCAGAACTCCCGTGCTTTACTGGAAAGCATGCTGCCTGAGGGGAGGAAATATGTTGAATCCGTTCATGTTGGTGATAACCCCGAGATTGCCACCGCCCAGGAGATTCTGGATCTGCTGGTTGAACGGATAACCGCCTGTGTGTTGCAGGCCTGGAAGAACCTGGCTCCCGGCGCCTATGTAAATGCCTTTGGTCGTGCGGCAGTTGGAATGTGTCGCCGTGCTACCTATTCCGATGGCTCCGCCCAGATGTGGGGCGACACCAACACCGCTGTGTTTGAAGCCCTTGAAGGCGGTAATGACTCCGGTATTGAGCTGCTCTATATTTACAGTGAAACCGGCAAGCTTACCGGCATTGTAGCTAACCTGGCCTGTCCTGCCCAGTGCGTCCAGCATCGCCACTTTGTGTCTCCGGACTACTGGGGCGAGGTGAAGGTGCTGCTGCGCAAACGCTTTGGCGAAGATATCTTCTTACTGCCTCTGTGCTCCGCCGCCGGTGACCAGTGCCCCGTGGACCTTGTTCGCTGGGTGGAACCCGAAAGCGATCTGAACGACCCCAACTGTAAGCGTAGCAATCCCCCCAAGCGGAAGGCCGATCCTTCCATGTTCGACCTGGCCGGTATGCGCAAAGTAGGCCGACGAATCGCCCGGGAGATTATCGACCTGTACGAGGAGGGTCTAGGTGAGACTGTTTCCGATGTTCCCTTTGAGCATCATGTCCACATGATGCAGCTTCCTCTCCGCAGGGTCACTCCCAGCGATATAGATGCTGCCCGAAATGCTATCCGTGATTACTTCATTGACCATCCCGGTGATGTAGACTTCAACAGTTCTGCCCATCTGCAGATCCATCTAGGCATTCTGCGTAGGGCTAAGCTCCAGGAACTGATGGAAGTTTTGCCCTCAGAAGTCCATATCATCCGTCTTGGATCCATCGCTATCGCCACCAACCCCTTCGAACTGTTCCTTGACTACGGTAACCAGATCAAAGCCCGTTCTCTTGCTGAGCAGACCTTCCTAGTTCAGCTTGCCTGCGGTCATGAAGGTTATCTACCCACTGAAAAGGCGGAAAAGGGTGGCCATTACAGCGCCTTTGTTGCCTCCGGCAGTGTGGGCCATGTCGGCGGCGAACAGTTAGTCCGCCAAACTCTTCAGGACATCAACAGAATGTTCAAAACTACTACATAAAGGGAGTATAATATATGAAAAGGAACATTATCGGATTTGTTTGCTTCGGTGAAGTGAACACCCCCATCGAGCGTCTGCAGATGAAGCACGACGAGGCACTGGCTGCCCTGCAGGCAAAGTTTGAGAATGTTATTGACGGCGGCTTGGTCATCGACGACCCCGCTTACGAAACCGCTGATGCTGCCTACGCTAAGCTGGCTGGTTTGGATCTTGACTGCCTAATCGTCTGCGTGGCAGGCTGGATCCCCACCCATGCAGTCATCCGCGTCACCGACCATTTCCGTCATATCCCTATGCTGCTGTGGGGTCTGTGCGGCTGGAAGGAACACGGCCGTATCATCACCACCGCTGAGCAGGCAGGTACTACCGCCATCCGCCCCGCTTTCGAGGCTCTGGAGTATACCTTCAAGTATGTTTACAATGTGATCGGCAAGGAATGGCCCATGGATAAGATCGAGGCC
>JAZSQH010000077.1:0-8862 GCA_045537865.1 Faecousia sp.
AGCTGGAATCCACTTCCGGCTTTATCAGCATCGATCCCGACAAGCGGGTCTCCGTGCTGAAGCAGAATCAGAACGCCTACGACGAATTTACCGTTATGGACACCGTGATCATGGGCAACCAGCGGCTCTATGACGTAATGAAAGAAAAGGACGCCATCTACGAAAAGCCGGATTTCTCCGACGAGGACGGCATCCGCGCCTCTGAGCTGGAGATCGAGTTTGCGGAGATGGACGGCTGGGAGGCAGAGAGTGATGCATCCCGTCTGCTGCAGGGCCTGGGCATCGGCACAGAGATGCACTACGATCTCATGGGTGCTACCGACCCACGTCTGAAGGTGAAGGTGCTGCTGGCGCAGGCGCTGTTCGGCAACCCGGACATCGTTATGCTGGACGAGCCTACCAACAACCTGGACATTGAAGCTATCAACTGGCTGGAGGACTTCCTGCTGGACTTCCAGGGCATGGTCATCGCTGTGTCCCACGACCGCCACTTCCTGAATACCGTCTGCACCCACACTGTGGATATCGACTACGGCAAGATCAAGATGTACGTGGGTAACTACGATTTCTGGTACGAGTCCAGCCAGATGGTGCAGGCTATGATCCGCAACAAAAATAAGAAAAACCAGGAAAAGATCGAGGAGCTGCAGCTGTTTATTCAGCGCTTCTCCGCCAACAAGAGCAAGGCTAAGCAGGCAACTGCCCGCCGTAAGCTGCTGGACAAGTTGACGGTGGAGGAAATGCCTTGCTCCACCCGCCGGTATCCCTTCGTCGGCTTTATGCCCGAGCGGGAGTTGGGCAAGGATATTCTGACTGTCAACGATGTGTCTGTGACCGTGGACGGCGTAAAGCTGCTGGACAAGGTCTATTTCTCAGTGGGCAAGAACGATAAGATCGCTTTCGTGGGTGAAAACGAGCTGGCGCAGACGGCGCTGTTCAAGGTGCTCATGGGCGAGCTGGAGCCCGACGAGGGCAGCGTTAAGTGGGGTATCTCCACCATCCGCAGCTACCTGCCCAAGGACAACTCCGAGTATTTCGACGGAAACGAGCTGGAGCTGGTGGACTGGCTGCGGCAGTACTCTGTGAAAAAGGACGATGTGTACCTGCGTGGCTTCCTGGGCAGAATGCTGTTTTCCAACGAGGATGTATTCAAAAAGGTCAATGTGCTCTCCGGTGGAGAGAAAGTGCGCTGCATGCTCAGTAAGATGATGCTCTCCGGCGCTAACGTAGTGCTGCTTGACCAGCCGACCAACCACTTGGATATGGAGTCTATTCAGGCAGTGAACAAGGGTCTGGAAGCTTTCAACGGCGTTGTGCTGCTGGCTTCCCACGACCACGAAATGTTGACCTCTACCTGTAATCGTGTCATTGCATTCCAGCCCGACGGCACCATCGTCGACCGTTACGGCACTTACGACGATTACCTCGAGTGGGTCAAGAACAACCAATAACCCCCAATCCTTGTCATCCCGAGCGTAGCCGAGGGATCTTGGCACTTCAGAAAGGAGAAACTTATGTACTATGTGTATATCCTTTCGAATTGGGATGATTCCGTGCTGTATATTGGCGTAACCGGAAACTTACAAAAGCGCCTTTACGAACATCGCAACGGATTGGTAGATGGTTTTACAAAGCAATACAATGTTCATAAGCTGGTATATTTTGAAAACACCGGCGATGTGCATAGCGCAATTTCTCGTGAAAAGCAGTTAAAAAGCTGGCGACGGGAAAAGAAAAATGTGCTTATCAGCAATTATAATCCCGGCTGGACGGATCTGTCTGCAGACTGGGAAAAATAAACACGCTGCATTCCGTGCTGAGGTGCGTAGATCCCTCGGCTGCGCTCGGGATGACAGGGTATAGGAGTGAAAACCTATGAAAAAAATCTTAGATATCATTTCTGAAAAGATGCAGCAGGCATTTGTGGATGCCGGTTATGATGCCGCTTTTGGCAGAGTGACGGTATCCAATCGCCCGGATCTGTGTGAGTATCAGTGTAACGGCGCACTGGCAGCTGCCAAGCAGTATAAGTGCGCGCCCATTCAGATCGCCAATGCGGTAGCCGAAAAGCTCAATGCCGATGATTTCTCTATGATCGAGGCAGTGATGCCCGGTTTTATCAATCTGAAGCTTTCTGACGCATTCTTGCAAAAATTTCTGGAGCAGATGCGTACCGCACCGGACTTCGGCGTGGAAAAGTCCGGCACGGGCAAGACCGTGGTGGTGGACTACGGCGGACCGAATGTGGCAAAGCCGTTGCATATCGGCCACCTGCGCAGCGCCATTATCGGTGAGTCCATCAAGCGGCTGTTTAAGTTCTTTGGTTACAATGCCATCGGCGATATCCACTTGGGTGACTGGGGTCTGCAGATGGGTCTGATCATCTCCGAACTGCGAGAGCGTCAGCCGGAGCTGTGCTACTTCGACGAAAATTTCACCGGTCCGTATCCGGAGGAAGCGCCCTTTACCATCACGGAGTTGGAGGAGATCTATCCTGCCGCCTCTGCCAAGAAAAAGGACGACGAAGTCTTTGCGGAAAAGGCGCACATCGCCACCTATGAGCTGCAGCAGGGCAGACCCGGCTACCGGGCGCTGTGGCAGCATATCATGCGGTTGTCCCTTGCGGATATGCGCAAGATCTACGATAACCTGAACGTCCACTTTGAGGCTTGGCTGGGCGAGAGCGATGCCGACCCCTTTATTCCCGCTATGGTGCAGGATTTCAAGGACAGAGGTATTGCAGTCCAGTCCGAGGGTGCATGGGTCATTCCCGTGGCGAAAGAGGACGACAAGAAAGAAGTACCGCCCTGCATTTTGGTCAAGTCTGACGGCTCTGCGATTTATGCCACAACCGACCTGGCAACCATGGTGCAGCGCATGCAGGACTTCAAGCCGGACCGGATGTTCTACATCACCGACAAGCGCCAGAGCCTGCACTTTGAGCAGGTGTTCCGGGCGGCTAAGCTGGGCGGTATCATCCCCGAGGATTATCAGGTGGAGCACCTTGGCTTTGGCACTATGAACGGCGCCGACGGCAAGCCCTTCAAGACCCGTGAGGGCGGCGTCATGCGGCTGGAAGTGCTGATCAAGGAAATGACCGACTTTGTCCGGGCAAAGGTCGTAGAGAATAAGATCGTTGCCGACAGCGAGGTGGAGGAGACCACCCGTAAGATCGCTATGGCGGCGCTGAAGTACGGCGACCTTTCCAACCAGCCCACCAAGGACTACGTGTTCGATATGGATCGCTTTGCCGCTTTCGAGGGCAACACCGGCCCGTACATTCTGTACACCATCGTCCGTATCAAGTCCATTTTGGCAAAGTACGGCGCTTGGGAGAATCTGACTATTCAGCCGGCGGCAAACCCCTATGCCAAGGATCTGATGCTGGCGATCACCAAGTTTGCGCCCACCCTGGAGGCGGCGCTCAGCAGCGCAAGTCCCAACCTGGTCTGCGCTTATATCTACGAACTGGCAGGCGCAGTCAACAAGTTCTACCACGAGACCCGTATCCTCTCTGAGGAGGACGAGAGCCTGAAGGCAGGCTACATCGCCCTGATTGGTCTTGCCAAGAATGTGCTGGAACAGTGCATCGACTTACTTGGCTTCTCCGCCCCTGAAAAGATGTAAAACAAACCGCCCCGGTGTTTCCACCGGGGCGGTATTTTCAAACATTCTCAAATCCTGTCATCCTGAGCGAGCATAGCGAGTCGAAGGATCTACGCATCACCGTTACTGCTAAACAGTTTTTCAGTGCGTAGATTCCTCGGCTATGCTCGGAACGACAATAAGGTTAGTCCTCCTGCACACCTTGTACTTCCAGCGTGTCCAGTACTTTTTGTCCACGGTTGGTCAGGGCGATGCTGCCATGTACCGGGTAGCCGTCATAGGCGGACATGTCGTAATTGGACAAGGGGTAGCCGTAATCAATGTCGATCAGGTTTTTGCGTTCCAGCATTTGCAGAATCATGCTGTATTCGTCCTTGGTGTATGCGTTATCCTCCAGATAAATGGGGATCATATCGCTGGTTTTGCGTGCTACGGGCAGAAAAGGGATCTGCCCCAGTGTTTTGAGAAAATGCAGTTCGCCGGGGGTGAGGGATAAAGATCTGCCGCAGCCGCCGCAGCTGCCGCAATTTCCGGTACATTGTGCCATGGTATCACCTTGCCTTTTAGGGAATTTTGGGGTATAATATAACCATATCATACCGCAAAGGAGTGTGCAATATGTCTGTTGTAAAAATTACAAAAGAAAATTTTGACGAAATGGTACTGAAAGCAGAGGGGAAGGTGCTGTTGGACTTTTGGGCAACTTGGTGCGGTCCTTGTCAGATGATCGCTCCGGCAATCGAGGAGATCGCTCAGGAGAACGAGCATATCACCGTGGGAAAGATCGATGTGGACGAGGAGCGTGAGCTGGCGATCCAATTCGGCATTTCCAGTATTCCTACTCTGGTGCTGATGGAAAACGGTCAGAAAACTGCCCAGCTGTTAGGCTACCGTCCCAAGGCGGACATTCTCAAGCAGCTTGATCTGTAATAAAAACCCGGACTGATACCAGTCCGGGTTTTTCTTATTCCTCGGTTTTGTTTTCTTTTTCCTTTTTCTTGTCGGCGATGCCCAGCGCCAAACCGAACACACCGATAATGGTGCCGACAATGCCGATGGCCAGACCGCTGACTTCAAAAATGTGGAACAAAATCCATGTGGTGTCTGCCTGGGTAGCGATGAAGTAAATGCCGCAAGCCAGCATCAGGATACCGCCCAGAATACCGCCGCCCTCTTGTTCTTTTTTCTTTTCATTCTTTGCCATGTCTATTTTATTCCTTTACACAGTGATCAATTCATATTCACGGTTGCCCAAGCCCAGGGCAGCCGCAGCTTCAATGGTATGGATACCGTTTCGGCTCTCGATGCGCTGGATCAGATGATCCTTGTTGGGGTCACTGCAGCTGTAGACAAGGTCTACGCAAGCCTGATCAATGGCTACCGGGTCTAAAGACGCCAGAATACCGATGTCGGCGATGCAGGGGTCCTCCGCCACGGCGCAGCAATCGCAGTCCACGCTCATATTTTTCATTACGTTGATGTATGCCAGCTGACCCTTAAAATGCCCGATTACAGAGCTTGCAGCATCTGCCATCGCCTCCAAAAACTGATCCCGATCAGCTTCCCAAAAGTTCTCTGCGTCGCCCACACCGTGGATGTACTTTTTGCCGTAGGAGGAGGCAAAACCGATGGACAGCTGCTTGATAGCGCCGCCGTAGCCACCCATGGGATGACCTTTGAAATGGGATAGGATCAGGGCGCTGTCATAAGCGGCGATGTCCTTGCCCACATAGTTCTTTTGGATTCGTTTGCCCGCGGGGATGTCCAGCGCCAGATCCGGCCCTTCCGCATCCAGCAGGTCAATGGGGAAACAGTCCCAGCCGTGGGCTTTGAAGGTCTGCATGTGCCGCGCAGCGGTGTCCCGTCCGCCCTCGTAGGCGGTGTTGCACTCTACGATGGTGCCGCCCACCCAGTCGATCACCGGCTTCCAAAAGTCCGGACGCAGGAAGTTCTGATTGCCCGGCTCGCCGGAGTGTACCTTAATGGCAATATTGCCGGGAAGTTCTGTTTGCAACAGCTGATATAGCTTTAATACAGTTTGCGGTGTGATTACGGGAGAGAAATATACCTTGGAGTTCATTATATCGCCACCTTTCTTTTTCTATTATAAAGGAAAAATAGATTTCCTGCAAGACGAATTTCGATGGATAAGCCTATGGACAATGTTTCATAATGACCCCAAGGAGGCGTTATTATGAAAATCGATTGGAAAAAATTGTTGATATGTCTAGCTATTCCTTTGGGGGTGGGCGGCTTGTCTGCTTGGATCTCCGGCAGCGGAATGGATGCATACGGGGCATTGAATCAGCCGCCGCTGTCCCCACCGGGATGGCTGTTTCCCGTAGTGTGGACGATTTTATATCTGCTGATGGGCTATGCCTCCTACCGGATTTTCACCTCCGGGGCGGAGGAGGATAAGATTCGCCGGGCGCTGACTCTGTACGGAGCGCAGCTGGCGCTGAACTTTGTCTGGCCGCTGGTGTTCTTTGGTCTGAGCTTGTATTTGCTGGCATTTTTGGTGCTGGTGGCGCTATGGGTGCTGATCTATCTGACCATGCACGCGTTTGCAAAAATTAATGAAAAAACAGCGGATCTGCTGCTGCCGTATATCCTTTGGGTCACCTTTGCCGGCTACCTGAATCTGGGTGTATTTCTTTTGAATTAAGACTCTTGAAAAATTGAAAAAATGTGATATAGTGAAATCATCAATTATACATTCAGGAGGAGATACCTATGGCAAACAAATATGCCGGCACACAGACCGAGAAAAATCTGATGGCAGCATTCTCCGGCGAGTCCGAGGCACGGAACAAGTACACCTACTTTGCATCCAAGGCAAAGAAGGAAGGTTTCGAGCAGATCGCTGCTCTGTTCCAGAAAACTGCTGATAACGAAAAGGAACACGCAAAGCTGTGGTTCAAGGAGCTGGAGGGCATCGGCGATACCGCCGAGAACCTGCAGCATGCCGCCGAGGGCGAGAACTACGAGTGGACAGACATGTACGCCGGCTTCGCAGAAACTGCGGAGAAGGAAGGCTTCAAGGAGCTGGCTGCCAAGTTCCGCATGGTTGCTGCCATTGAAAAGCACCACGAGGAGCGTTACCGCAAGCTGCTGGAGAATGTGCAGACCATGCAGGTCTTTGAAAAGAGCGAGGTCAAGATCTGGGAGTGCCGTAACTGCGGTCATATCGTAGTTGGCACCAAGGCACCCGAGCTGTGCCCCACCTGCGCACACCCCAAGGCATACTTCGAGATCAACGCTGAGAATTACTAAGACAAAACGCCGTCGGTAAACCGACGGCGTTTTTGCATAGAAAAAACCGGTATCGTTGACCAGACGATACCGGATTTCCCACGAAAAGAGAGAGGTTAGAAAATGAAAAAGCAATATGGTATTCACCATTACCTAAATTATAATTGATAAATCTAAAGAAAATAAGGGTATAAATATTAAGTAAGTGTGAAGTGCGTAAAAATTAGACCCTTAAATTTGTATGTTTTGCACAACTTCCCAAGGCGGCAGCAGAGAATACTGCCGAACTTCGCCCCGGTAGGGGAATGTGAGCCGATAGGACCACAGCATAGGGGCGGTGAGCAAGTCCCGGGCGCCGTACTTGTGGTCACCTAAAAGGGGAAAGCCACGGCTGGAAAATTGCACTCGGATCTGATGGCTTCTGCCGGTGTACAGCCGAATCAAAGCGAGGGAATCGTCGCCCCCGGTCAGCCGTGCGAATGTTAATCTGGCTGCCTTTACACCGGCGCGCTGCCGGTTAACCACAAAGACCTTGTTTCTGCGGCTGTCCTTGAACAATAGATCCTCCCAGTCGCCTTGTTCCGGGAGATCTCCGTGGACTTGCGCCATATATTCTTTCACCATTTCCCCTTGCTGGATCAGCTTGGAAAAATGGGCGGCGGCAGACTTGGTGCGGGCATATACCATCACACCGCCCACGTTCTGATCCAGCCGGTGCAGGGGATAAATGTCACCGCCCAGCTGTTCTTTTAACCGGGCAGGCATATCGTGCTCCGCATCCAATCCCACGGGCTTGACGCAGACGACAATATCCCCATCCTGAAACAAAATTTCCATAGACTCACCTCTTATGGTAGTATAACAGAAAAATACCTTGCTGGGAAGTATAATTTCCTCTTGCTATTTTGAAAAAGATGTTGTATACTAACCTAGCACCTGCCGGTGTGATGGAATTGGTAGACGTAGTGGACTCAAAATCCACCGATGGCGACATCGTGCCGGTTCGAGTCCGGCCACCGGCACCAAATAGCTGACCCTCGATGATACAATTCGTATCACCGAGGGTTGCTTTTTTATCGCAATGTTGTATACTTAAAATAGTGATGACCCGTTCTTGCGTAGTATATGAAAGGGAAAGGTGAAGCAAATGAAAAAGCGTTTAATGTATATGCTCGTCTGTTTTATATGTGTTGCTGTTTTGTTTGGCTGTGCAGAAGAAAAGCATATATCGGACCAAAACGCCTTCCAAAGTATTGCGCAAGTCGGTCAAATTCCGGATGAGTTTAAGCGCATTGTAGCAAATAATGCATTTAACGGTGTAACCGCCTTTGAGAATAGATTGCTAAAATCAGAGATTGTTGAAACAAAAGGCGAGGACGGAACTGTTTCCTATCAAATTAAGATGATGGATTTATACGGAAACAGTATTGCAACATATGCGTGCAATTCCAATGATGCTTACCATGTAAATACACTTACAGCAACCCATGATGGTGGATTCTTGTTTGTACTTGGTTTTTCTGACTATGCGTATGACCAAAACGCTTGGGCTAGCGACAACGGCTTTGCTTCCCGGATTATCAAATGTGACAAAGACGGTGCTCTTCAGTTTGATACTTCGCTTGACAATGTTGAAGGACGGGCTCTCCAACACTGTTTTGAAAAGGATGAAAACTATTATTTCTTTGGAACGATCGAAACCGCGGAAACAAAAACAAGAGGAGTCGGTTCCCCTTCTGATATTTATATGGTTGTTCTTGATAAAACAGGTGCTGTAGTGAACAGCCAATGCATCGCAGGCTCTGATTTTGATAGCTTGGACACAGTGGAAATGTCCGGGGATCGTTTTATTTTATCAATCAGCGCCCAATCAGATGACGGAGATTTTGTTGGCTCGCAATCCAACGGATACCCGGAAGATTGGGTGTTTACAGTCAACGATGCGTTGGAGATAACCGGCAAGGAGATAACATCAGGCAGAGATTATTTTGATAAGCGGCTTGG
>JAZSQH010000105.1:0-3569 GCA_045537865.1 Faecousia sp.
CGGCGGGACCAAGGCCCCGCCCTACGATTTCTGTCGAAAGTGTGTGCGCTAAACGATCCTTTGGTTGCGCATTGGGGGCTTGATGGAAGGGATATCTTATGTTAGAATATCAGCCAAAGGAGAGTGGTAGCATGAGTCTGAAAATACTCAATGACATGAATGGCCGCGTCTGCTCCTGCGGAAAGACCCACAGCTTTTCCGCCAGAGTGATCACTGGAGACGGTGTGCTGGCAAAGCTGCCCGGTGTGGTCAGGGAATACGGCGCGAAAAAAGTATTTGTTCTGTCCGACCGGAATACCTGCATGGCTGCGGGGAAACAGGTGTCCGGGCTATTGAAGAGCGCGGGCATTGGCTGTCTCAGCTACAGCTTTGACGTTGATGCTCCGGAACCGGATGAACACAGCGTCGGCAGTGCGGTAATGCATATGGATGCTACCTGCGATTTGATTGTGGGTGTTGGCTCCGGTGTCATCAATGACATCGGCAAGATCCTGTCCGCGTTGTCCGGAAAGCCCTATATTATCGTGGCCACAGCGCCCTCTATGGACGGCTATGCGTCTGCCACTTCCTCCATGACCCGGGACGGACTGAAGATATCTCTGCCCAGCCGGGGTGCCGATGTGATCATCGGTGACAGTGAGATCCTTTGCAAAGCACCGCTCAAGCTGCTGCGGTCCGGCCTTGGGGATATGCTTGCCAAGTACATCAGCATTTGCGAGTGGCGCGTTGCCCATTTGCTCATCGGGGAATACTATTGTGAGGAGATCGCCGGGCTGGTGCGTTATGCGGTCAACCAGTGCGTGTCCCACGCGGACGGACTTCTCCATGGGGATAAAGACGCGGTGATGGCGGTATTTGAAGGGCTGATCATCGGCGGCGTGGCTATGAACTATGCGGGCCTTTCCCGGCCTGCTTCCGGTGTGGAGCATTATATTTCCCATGTGCTGGATATGCGGGCGGTGGAGTTCCATAAGAAAGCGGAGCTGCATGGCTTGCAGTGCGCCGTCGGCACAATCATTGCGGCAAAGCTCTACGAAAAGCTGAAGCAGGTAACACCCGATAAGGAAAAAGCGCTGGCTCACGCCAAAGCCTTTGACTATGGCGCGTGGAGCGAAACACTTCGCGGATTTCTCGGCAAAGGCGCGGACAGTATGATCGCGCTGGAGGCAAAGGAAAAGAAATACGATCCCGCTTTCCATGAAGCAAGGTTGGATAAGATCATCACCAACTGGGATGCCATTATGAACATCGTATCTCAGGAGATCCCATCTGCTTCGGAGCTGGAAGCGCTGTATCGGAAGATCGGTCTGCCCGGTTCTCTGACGGAAATCGGGGAAGAGGAAAGCCTGCTGCCAACGGTTCTGCGCTGTACCAAGGATATCCGGGATAAATATGTGCTGTCCCGTATGGCTTGGGATTTGGGCGTGGAAGCAGAGCTGTTTGGTCAATAAAAAATCAGCAGTGCGTACAAGCGGTACGCACTGCTTTATCTATGCTATCAATGATTGTTTATCTTACGAAAGATATCGTAGGGCGGGGCCTTGGTCCCGCCAAAAAATCCCACTGCCAGCGGCGGGAGCAAGCTGTACAGTGTAGTAACATAGTACACAGGTGTGTAAAGACATGGTACACAGTTTTATAGTACAATAAAGGCATCAAAAATAAGCGCAAAGGAGTGTTTTGAGATGCCGTGGGAGTGTAGAACTGTGGAAGATCAAAGAAAAGAATTTGCACAAGCTGCTGAGCGCTGCAACAACTTTAGTGCACTGTGTCGTGAATTTGGCATCACACGGCATACAGGGTATAAGTGGGTTGAGCGGTATGACGCTGGGCAACCGTTGACAGACCGTAGCCGCCGACCTCATACAAGCCCTTCCAAAACACCGGAAGAAGTGGAGCGGCTCATACTGACTGTTAGATCAGACAACCCCGGCTGGGGTGCCAAGACGATTAGAGATGTTTTGTTAAAGGAAGGTCACAGAAATATTCCTTGTGCCAAGACTGTCAACAACATTCTCAACCGTTACGGTTGTATCAGTCTGGAGGAGTCCCAAAAACGGCAGCCATTTACCCGCTTTGAAAAATCCTTGTGTAACCAGATGTGGCAAGCGGATTTCAAGGGTGAATTCCGTATGGCGGATAACAAATACTGTTATCCCCTGGATATTATGGATGACCATTCTCGCTTTGCTATTAAAATTGCTCCGCATCTGAGCACAGCAAATGTTGTAATTCCTGTGTTTACAGAGGCTTTTCGGGAATTTGGCTTACCGGATTCTATCCTTTCTGACAATGGCGCACAATTTGCCGGATTCAGAAAAGGATATACCCAATTTGAACGGTGGCTTATGGATCTGGATATTCTGCCGATCCACGGTCGCATAAAGCATCCTCAAACACAAGGCAAGATAGAGCGGTTCCACAGAACAATGAAGAAGGAGCTGTTGGATCATACGCAGATTGCTAACATTGAAGATGCACAAAATAAGTTTAGTATCTGGCGTGACAAGTATAACAACATTCGACCTCACGAAGCGTTAGGCATGAAAAGACCGGGTGAAGTTTACGAGCCAAGCCAGAGACAATACAGTGATACCATTAAAAAATACGAATATGGCGGGGAGTATCATGTGATCAAGGTAAACAGCTGGGGTTATGTCCGGTTCGATAAGTGGCAAGTCTATTTGAGCGAAACAATGATAGATCAGCATATCGAATTCAGACCAAGTCCAGACGGCGAAACATTTGTTGCCTGCTATCGAAACTTCAAAATTGCGGAGTTTGACACCGAAGACGGCCAACTGATTCACCGATCCATTGCAAGGTTGTAAGTTGTGTACTATGTCCTTACACTGGTGTGTACCATGTTACACTTGACACAAGCACCCGCCCTACATAATGATTCTTAATACTTGGGGCGGCCAACAAGGCGGCCCTTGCCAATGGCGTATACATCATCGATGACCATCTGGAAGGAGGCCTTCCGCTTTTCAGCCACAGCGCGCTCGTTGATCTTGGCTGCGTGGAAATCCTTCAGATCCTGATCAAAGGGCAGGTGACCGGGATTCAAAATGCGCACTGCGCCTTCATTGTCACGGCAGGGCAGCATCAAACCGGCGTTGGCGCGGCAGGGGGCAAAGGGAACGTCCAGAACACCGGCTTCCACACCACGGCACACACCAACGGCAATGTCACCGTTGCCCCACTCGAAGCACTTGTCTACGATTGCCCGGGTCTCACGACGGATGATCTCCTTCTCATCTTCCAGACGGATATCGGTGAAGGTCTGATCGGAGAGCATATTGACCACCTGTTTGGTGCAGCGCAGGCCCTGGGCGTTGGCTTCCATGGTGGGAATGCCCACAGCCTCATGGGGGGTCTTGACGATGACCTTGGTGGCCTTGCTTAGGGCAGCGATCAGACTGCCGGAGGAGATAACACCGAATGCCTTGGCCTCGTCAGCAGGGAAACCGCCCATCCACTGGTGCAGAACGGTAGTGACCACAACATCGTTGTAGCCGTACCTGTGCAGATACTCGTCGGTCAGCTCCTGCAGTGTGCGGATGGCA
>JAZSQH010000051.1:0-3614 GCA_045537865.1 Faecousia sp.
CGCTGGAGCAGTTTGACAGCCAGCCGGAGAACGACTTCTATGCCTATCACGGCGAGGGTCACTACAAAGCAACCTTGCAGCCCGGTGATTTCGTCGTGGTCTTTCCGGCAGATGCCCACAAGATCAAAATGCAGCTGGGCGATCCGGAAACTGTTACCAAGGCTGTTTTCAAAATTAAGATCCGCTAAATAACAAGGAGAACACTATGAAAAATCTGACCAAGTATCAGGGTATTATCCCTGCTTTCTATGCTTGCTACGATGCAAACGGCGAGATCAATCCCGCTGCTGTTCGTGAATTGACCCGTTGGTTCATCGACCAGGGCGTTCAGGGCCTGTATGTCGGTGGTTCCTCCGGCGAGTGCATCTACCAGAGCAAGGAAGAGCGCAAGATCGTCCTGGAAAACGTTATGGCTGAGGCTAAGGGCAAGCTGACCGTCATTGCACACATTGCCTGCAACAATACTGCTGATTCCAAGGAACTGGCAGCACATGCAGAATCTCTGGGTGTTGATGCTATCGCTTCCATCCCCCCTATCTACTTCAAACTGCCTCCCCATGCCATTGCAAAGTACTGGAATGACATGAGCGCAGCAGCTCCCAATACTGACTTCATCATCTACAACATTCCCCAGCTGGCTGGCGTTTCTCTGTCTGTGCCTCTGCTGAAGGAAATGCTGAAGAATCCCCGGGTCATCGGTGTTAAGAACTCCTCTATGCCCGTACAGGATATTCAGATGTGGAAGGATGAGGGTGCAATCGTCTTCAACGGTCCTGACGAGCAGCTGATCTCTGGCCTGGTTATGGGCGCTATCGGCGGCATTGGCGGTACCTACGGCGCTATGCCCCAGCTGTACGTGAAGCTGTACAACCTGGTGAAGGAAGGCGACCTGGCAACTGCACAGCAGCTGCAGAACGACTGCTGCCGTATCATCTACAAGATGTGCTCCGGTCATGGCAACATGTATGGCATGATCAAGGAGATCCTGCGCAAGATGGGCTGCCCCGACTGTGGCTCCGTCCGTGCACCTCTGGCTGAACTGATTGAGTCTGACTACGCAATCGCTGACGAGTGTGTGGAAATGATCCAGGCAGCTCTGAAGAAGTACTGCTAAAAGAATCTAAGAAAGCCGCCGCGAACCCACGGCGGCTTTTTCCCAAAGACTATGGATTTTATGAAACCGTTACAGGTGATTTGGGATTACCTGTGCCTGAATGAACCTTTGGAGAAAGCCGAGTGTATTGTTGGATTCGGCAATTTCAACACCGACATTGCCCGCCGTGCAGCAGAACTTTACCATGAGGGGCTTGCTTCGAAAGTACTGTTTACCGGCGGTTTGGGCCGCAATACTGAGGGGCTGCTTCCGGAACCGGAAGCGGTGCGCTTTGCAAAAGTGGCAATGGAATGTGGCGTTCCACAGGAAGATATCATCCTGGAACCGGATTCCACGAATACCAAAGAGAACATCCTCTTTACCCGTAACCGCCTGGAAACCCTTGATTTGCCACACGGGCGTATTTTGGGTGTCCACCAGCCCTTTATGGAGCGGCGGATCAAAGCGGCTATGGGCGTCTACTGGCCCGAGAACGATTTTCGTGTCACCTCTCCCCAGGTAACCATTCCCCAGTATCTGGAAGCAGCCAGCCGGCAGGGCGTCAGTCCCAATGCTTCCGTTTCTGTGATCGTGGGGGATTTCCAAAGAATGGACCTGTATGCAAAACTGGGCTATCAGTTGCCCCAGCATATTCCCCAGGAAGCCTGGGAGGCTTTCCACACCCTCGTGGAAATGGGATATGACAAGCAACTGGCAAAATGAAACAGGAGGACATAACAATGCAGTACTTAGGCATTAATTATAATATGAAGCATGCCCCTAAACTGGATTCCACTTTCATCCCTTTCGGTGTTTGGCGTGCTGCGTATCTGACGGACGCAAAGACCCCCATCGCCATCGCTGTAGAGCGTGACAATGGTCAGGTTTCTGTCCACAAGACTTTTATTCACGGCACTGCCGAAATGGCTGAGGCCGACTACCGCTATGTTGAGCGCTATGTAAAGTTCCTGCTGTGGTCCATCGGCGGCTTTAAGGTCTTCATCTGCGGCTGCTCAGATCTGGCCAAGAAGCTACAGGCAGCTTATAAGATCGGCGGCGAGCGTGAGTTCGACTTCACCTTTGTTGAGCAGCTGTATGAAAAGACTCTGGAGATCATCGATCTGCCTCTGTCTGAGTGCCCCGCTGCAAACGAGACCGCAGTTCCTATGGGTGGTCACATGGATGGTTGCCGCATTGGCTTCGACGCAGGTGGATCTGACCGTAAGGTCTCCGCTGTTATCGACGGTGAGTGCGTTTACTCTGAAGAGGTTATTTGGTTCCCCAAGCTGAATGAGGATCCCGATTACCACTACGAGCATATTCTGGAAGCATTCAAGACTGCTGCCTCCAAGATGCCCAGGGTTGATGCTATCGGTGTTTCTGCTGCCGGCGACTACATCGACAACGAACCCCGCGTTGCATCCCTGTTCATCAAAGTTCCCCGGGATAACTGGGATAAGGTCAAGACCATCTACACCCGCGCAGCTGCAGCTATCGGCGATATGCCCCTGGTGGTTGCCAACGACGGTGATGTTTCCGCTCTGGCAGGCGCAATGGGTCTGGGCAAGGGCAAGATGATGGGTCTGGCAATGGGCACCTCCGAGGCTGTTGGCTATGTTGATGCCGACAAGAACGTTTTGGGCTGGATCAACGAGCTGGCATTTGCTCCCGTTGACCTGCAGACTACCGCAATGCAGGACGAGTGGTCCCTGGACTTCGGCGTTGGCTGCAAGTACTTCTCTCAGGACGCAGTTATCAAGCTGTGCCCCGCTGCAGGTATTGAGCTGGACGAGAGCCTGTCCCTGGCTGAAAAGCTGAAGGCTGTTCAGAAGCTGATGGAAGCTGACGATCCCAGAGCACGGGCCATCTTTGAGACCATCGGTGCTTACTTCGGTTACACTGTGGTTCTGTACTCCCAGTTCTACGACCTGGACTACATCATGCTGATGGGCCGCGTTATGTCCGGTAAGGGCGGCGATACCATTCTGCGTGTTACAAACGAGATTTTGGCTGATGAATATCCCGAACTGGCTGCAAAGTGCTGCGTCACTCTGCCCGATGAGAAGATGCGCCGTGTTGGCCAGGCAGTGGCTGCAGCATCCCTGCCTAAAGTTAAGTAATCATATCTCTGCTTGAACTTGTTTACTGGACTTCGGTGAAGACAGATATATAATTTTTTCATTATTGTCTCACAAGTGTACTCCACTTAATACAATTGTGCGGCATTAAAAAAGGAGGATACATCCGTTAGGCTCACGGTGCGGCAGTGTGGAGACCTGTCGTAAAGCATCCGGAATTTTGCTTTCCGGTTGCAAGAACGCACGCGAAATGGTAGGTGCGTTTAGAGTCGCAAAACTATGGCAAGTTTAACCCTGAAGAACATCAAGAAGATCTACCCCCACAATGGCGACGATGCCAAGAAGCAGAAGAAAAAGAAGAAGGGCGACGAGCAGCCCGAAAAGAAGGTAAACCTGCAGATCACCGAGGAAGGCGTTGTCGCTGTTCAGGAATTCAATCTGGA
>JAZSQH010000068.1:0-58583 GCA_045537865.1 Faecousia sp.
CGTGGATATGACCCAACACATTATAGCAGTCGGAAATGGAATCCACGATGACCCGGAAGGCATAAATATCGTAGAGCTCCTCCAGGGCTTTGTCCTGCTGGTTCATTTTCCGGTAGATGGAGTACACATGCTTCACACGACCGTAGGTCTTGTTATGGATGCCGCTCTCCCCCAAACGGGCAGAGATCGTATCCTGAATGGTGCGCATAAACGCCTCGTCCTGCTCCTTGTGAGCCTTCAGGTAGGCCATGATATCCTCATAGCCGGCAGGATCCAGATACCGCAAAGCGATATCCTCCAGCTCCCACTTCAGCTTTTGCATACCAAGCCGGTGAGCAAGGGGCGCATAAATGTCCATGGTCTCCCGGCACTTGCTGATCTGCTTTTCCGGAGTCTGATACTGCATGGTGCGCATATTGTGCAGACGGTCGGCGATCTTGACGATCACCACACGAATATCCTTGGACATTGCCATGAACATTTTGCGCAGGTTCTCCATCTGCTGCTCCTCGGAGCTGGAGAAGTTGGCGCGGGTCAGCTTGGTAACACCCTCCACCAACTCTGCCACCGTTTCGCCGAACTGCCGGGCGATGTCATCGTGGGAAGCATCGGTATCCTCGATGCAATCATGCAGCAGCGCTGCCAGCACCGCATCGGTGTCCATGCCCATTTCCGCCACGATCTGGGCAACCGCCAGCGGGTGAATAATATAAGGCGAGCCGTCCTTGCGCTTTTGCGCCTTGTGCTTATCGCTGGCATAGGCAATCGCCTGCTCGATCAGTTCTTTGTCTGCACCGGGCAAATATTTTTGCAGCGTGCGCTGCAACGCTTCATAATGATCCTGATAATTTTCCATGTGGTCGTCCTCTTATCGTGCAATGACGGCTTGCAGCCGCTGCATAGTCCGGCTCTCATTCAGATCTGCTTTGCGGTCTGTGGGGATCTGCCGGAGCGCTATGTATTTATGAGTCCACTGCTGGTGCAGCAATCCCACATCGGAGAAAATATCCAAACAAGTCAGCAGTACACCCAAGCCCATAGACTTACCGGTCTGCCGCACCAATTTCCGCAGCAGGCACTCCGGTGTTTCCACCACCTGACCGCCGGGGGCAGCATCCAGATACCGCCAAACCATGCCCAGCGTTTCCCGATCCGGCAACAGCGCCTGCGCAGTCTTGCTGTCCAGACCGCCGTTACGCAGCGCCCGGTAGCCGGAAAGATCCATGGAACACTCCGCCTTGCAGGCAGGACGAATGTCCACCACGTTCATCTGCACGGAGCGCTCGCCCCGGAATTCATTGATCTGGGGGTTAAATGCCACGTCCACCAAATCGCCGTTGGCGATGGCGGCGCTTTGCGCATTGGTGCTGAACCAAATCGCCTGCAGATTGTATCTGCCGCTGTGCAGCCGCAGCCGCAGATGCCGTCCGCCGCCCACCGGGGTCACCCGGTCAGCCACCATATCCTGCATCACCAGCAGTGGCTTGGGACAGCCGTTGCCGCAAGGCTCCAGCTGAGAAAGGGATTCGATATTGTGAATGGTCAGCATTTCCGGCGGTATGGCGCAGTCTGTATCCAGCACCGTACGGGGTACATCCTGATCGTAGTATGCCCGTGCCAGCTTGCCGATGGCCTCCCGGAACGCCGGGATCTGACTGCGGCTGATGGTAAAGCCAGCCGCCAATTCGTGACCGCCGTAGCTTTCCAGCAGATGGGAAAGCTGGGTCAGCGCTGAAAATAGGTTAAAACCGCCGTAGCTCCGGGAGCTGGCTTTGCCGCTTTCTCCGTCCAGACAGATCAAAAATGTGGGGCAGCAATATTCCTCGGCGATCCGGCTGGCAACAATGCCCACCACGCCCTGATGCCAATTCTCGTCTGCCAAAACGATAGCGTCCGGCATTTTATCCTTCGGCAGCATCTGTACCGCCTGGGCGTAGATCTCCGCCTCCACAGCCTGGCGCTGGCGATTCAGCTCGCACAGACCGATGGCAGCCTTTCTCGCCTGCTGGGGGTCATCGGTGAGGAACAATTCCACTGCCAGATCGATTTGACCCATTCTGCCGGCGGCATTGATCCGGGGGGCAAGGATATAGCCCACCGATGCGGCTGTCAGGCTTTCCTTGTCGCAGTCCGCCTGCTCCAACAACGCCAAAACACCGGGGCGACGGGTATCGCGGAGCATCTGAAGTCCCCGGGAAACGAACACCCGGTTCTCCCCTTGCAGATTCATCACATCCGCCACTGTACCCAAACACACCAAGTCGGCATACTGGGCAAGCACAGCTTCCTGACTGCCCTGCAGGGCGCAGGCCAGCTTGAATGCCACACCCACACCGGACAAGTCCTTATGGGGATAGGTGCAGTCCGGGCGGTGGGGATCTACCACTGCCGCAGCCTGGGGCAGCGCGTCCTTGCATTCATGGTGGTCGGTGATCACCAGGTCAATGCCCATCTGGGCGCACAAAGCCGCTTCCTCCACGGCGGTGATGCCGCAGTCCACGGTGATAATGAGCTTGACACCTTGGCTATGGAGCTGCCGAATGGCGATGGGATTCAGACCGTAGCCCTCCTCCAGCCGTCCGGGGATATAGGGCACACAGTCACCGCCCCGGCTGCGCAGATAGTCTGTCAGCAGGCAGGTGGCAGTAATGCCGTCCACATCATAGTCGCCAAAAACCGCCATTTTTTCGCCCCGCTCCAAGGCAAGGCGCACACGGGCAGCCGCCGGCTCCATGTCTTTCATACAGCCGGGATGTACCAACGGACAATCACAGTCCAGATAAGTATTTGCCTGCTGGGGATCTTCCTTGCCCCGGGCAGCCAGTACCATCGCTGCCAGCGGCGCATAGCCGCCCTCTACCAATCGATTAACCGCTTCTGTTTTTACTTCTGCTACATTCCAGATTCCGTATTTCAAGATACAACACTTCCAACTATAAACATTTTCCTTATATTATAACAAAAAAACAGCATTTGTACAATAGGAATCTGCAATTTTCACCGGGAAAATCCACATATTTGACCAATGTGTTATACTGTAGAAAAGGGGGTTTGTTTATGCTCAACACCACACTTTGCTACATTACACAAGGCGACCGGGTTTTGATGCTCCACCGGACAAAAAAGGAACGCGATATCAACAAGGATAAATGGATCGGTATCGGCGGTAAATTCGAGGAAAACGAATCGCCGGAGCAGTGCCTGCTGCGGGAAGCTTTGGAGGAAACCGGTCTTACGCTGACAAGCTGGAAATGCCGGGGTGTCGTCACCTTTCTGAACACCTGCTGTGAAGGCGAATATATGTATCTGTTTACCGCCGACGGTTTTGAAGGGCAACTGAAAACCTGCGACGAGGGCGAGCTGCAATGGGTCAGCCGGGAATTTTTGGATCAGCTGCCCAAGTGGGAGGGCGACCAGATTTTTCTAGATCTTCTGTGGCAGGATGCGCCCTTCTTTTTGCTGACGCTGCGCTATGACGGCGACAAGCTGGTGGAGGCTGTTTTAGACGGAAAGAAAATAAAATAAAAAAGCAGCACCGAATAATCGGTGCTGCTTTCTTGTTTGCTTTTATTAGCCTTCTGCGCGCATCTGAGCGAAGCACTCGCTGCAGTATACGGGACGGTCGGACTTGGGCTCGAAGGGAACCTTTGCCTCGCCGCCGCAACGGGCGCAAGTAGCGGTGAAGAACTCACGGGGGCCACGGGCTGCATTCTTGCGAGCATCACGGCAAGCCTTGCAGCGCTGGGGCTCGTTCTGGAAGCCGCGCTCTGCGTAGAATTCCTGCTCACCAGCGGTGAAAACGAATTCGCTGCCGCACTCTTTGCAAACTAAAGTCTTGTCTTCGTACATTGTGTTTACCTCTTTTCGGATAATTCATGCCCCGCGAAAACCCATCGATTACGAACGGAAATTAACCAGAGCCGGTATTTATGGTGACAACTCACCATGGTGTATTATACACAAACTGGTGCAATTTGTCAATACTTTATGAAATTTTTATGCGTTTTATGAACATTTTGTGCAATTTTATCAAAGTCCAAACTGGGTTTGTCCTTGATAGGCAATGCCTAAATGCTGATATGCCAGCTGGGTCACGCACCGACCTCTGGGTGTACGGGTCAAAAAGCCCAGCTGCATCAGGTACGGCTCGTACACATCCTCCAGAGTGATGGCTTCCTCGCCAATGGTAGCAGCCAGAGTTTCCAGACCCACCGGGCCGCCGCCGTAATTCTCAATAATCGCCGTCAGCATCCGCCGGTCAATATTGTCAAGACCCAGATGGTCTACCTCCAAGCGGGACAATGCAAGATCCGCCACTTCTTTGGTGATCACACCGTCACCCACCACTTGGGCAAAATCACGGACACGGCGCAGGAAACGGTTGGCGATTCGGGGTGTGCCACGGCTGCGAGAGGCGATCTCCTCTGCGCCCTTGGGGTCGATCTCCATACCCAAAATGGTTGCCGATCGGGTGACGATCCGGGCAAGCTCTTGGGTGGTGTACAGCTCCAGCCGCAGGGACACGCCAAACCGATCACGCAGCGGCGCTGAGAGCTGACCGGCTCTTGTGGTTGCGCCCACCAGCGTAAACTTGGGCAGATCCAGTCGAATAGAATTGGCACTGGGCCCCTTGCCCACGATAATGTCGATGGCAAAGTCCTCCATGGCCGGGTACAAAATTTCCTCTACCACCCGGTTCAGCCGGTGGATCTCATCGATAAAGAGAATGTCGCCGGGACTGAGATTGGTCAGCAGCGCTGCCAAGTCGCCAGGTTTCTCGATTGCCGGGCCGGAGGTGATGCGGATATTGACGCCCATTTCGTTGGCGATCACACCGGCAAGGGTGGTTTTACCTAAACCGGGAGGGCCATAGAGCAGGGTGTGATCCAGCGGCTCGTTCCGCTTCCGGGCGGCCTCGATATAAACAGACAGATTGGACTTCGCCTTCTCCTGACCGGTATAGTCAGACAGCAGCTTGGGGCGCAGACCGATCTCCCCCGCATCCTGCGGGGCATACACCGGCGAAATCACCGGCGCAGTAATATCCTCGTTAAATTCTAAGCTCATAGCGATTATCCTTTCATGACCATTGCACGCAGGGCATGGCGCACCAGTTCCTCCGTGGTGGCGTTGGGATCTGCGCCTTTCAGCGCAGCGGTGATCTCAGAGGGAGAATAACCCAGCTCCTGCAAAGCAGCCGTTGCCAGACCGGCATTGTTGCTTGCCGTGGGTACAGCGGTAAAACCACCGGAGAAATCGATTTCGGCAGAACTGCCGCCCAGCTTGTCCTTCAGCTCCAAAATGATGCGCTGGGCAAGCTTTTTGCCCACACCTTGGGCAACGGTTAGCAGCTTTTCATCACCGGTCATCACCGCAAGGGTGAAGTTCTGGGGGCCGGCAGACAGAATCGCCATGGCCGCCTTAGGACCGACACCGTTGACGGTGGTCAGCAGTTCATAGCACCGCTGCTCCTCCCTGTCTGTAAAGCCATACAGATCAAAAGCGTCCTCCCGAATCGATTCGGTAATATACAGCCGGGCAGGCTGATTGAGCTTCAGTTGCGCTGCGGTATAGGCAGTCACACGGCAGCCGTAACCCACACCGCCGCAATCCACCACCGCCAGTCCCGGCTCAAGGACTGTTACAGTTCCGGAAACATAGTAAAGCATAATAAAACCTCCAAAAGGTTAATTCCGGCTTGCTTTTGCAAGCAGAGAAGTGCTGGAACGGGCGTGGCACAGAGCAATCGCGATAGCATCCGCCGCATCGTCCGGCTTGGGCATGGCAGACAGCTTCAAAAGCCGCTTGGTCATCTCCTGCACCTGATGCTTGGTGGCATTACCGTAGCCCACCACTGCCTGCTTGACCTGCATGGGCTTATAGGAGAACACCGGCAGACCTGCCTGTCGAATCGCCAGCAAAATCACACCGCGGCTTTGGGCAACGCCAATACCGGTGGTCACATTCTGACCGAAGAACAGTTCCTCGATGGCCACCGCCTCCGGCTTTGCTGTTTCCAGCAGTTTTTTCATATCCTCGTATATGATCTCCAGCCGGGCAGAAAAATCCATGCCTGCCGGAGTGGTGATCGCACCGCAGCTGACCAGCCGCAGATCTGCCCGGTCTGCATCCACCACACCAAAACCGGTGATGCCGTAGCCGGGGTCAATGCCCAAAATTCGCATTATGCGCCACCTCGCATCATGTGGATATAGTACATAACGATCATCGCCACGAATAGCAAAAGTCCGATCCGTGCCGCCCACACCTGCCACGCAGGTCTAGGGGTATATGCCGGCTGACTTTCTTCTAACATTTCGTCCTTCTTTTCATCCATTTCCACGGTATTTCACCTCAAAATAATCATAGCACATTTGTTTTCATTTGCCTAGCACTTTTTTGTGTCGACAGGAAGTGCGAAAGTTTTTAAGCGCTGCGGAATATACTGGTAAAAAAAGGAAAGGAAGTGTGTTATGCAGCCAATTGACCCAGCAAAAGCCGCTCGGGTATGGGAGCGGGTAAAAGGCGAAGCGCCCCAGCAAGCGCCGGAATCGGGACTAACGGAACTGATCGCACAGGAGTGGACAGACAGCGCCACTTATTTGCAGCTTGCACGGCGCTTTCACGGAAAAGACAGTGCCGTTCTGCGAAAAATGTATGAAGAGGAGCAGGCACATACCGCTTGTCTGAAAGGAATCTACACCCTGATCACCGGACGCCGCCCCACCGTCCGGGCGATCCCACCTGCACCGGGAGATGTGGAGCAGATCCTGCGGCGGTGTTATGGCAGAGAAATGCAAAGTCTTGCCCGGTATGAGGCGCGCGCCGGCGATCCGGAATACGGACAGATTTTCGCCCGGATGGCACAGCAGGAACGGGAGCATTGCCGCATGCTATTAGAGCTTTTGGGACGTCTGAACAAACGGGATATGGGCAAATAAAAACATCCCCAGCCATTAAAAAGGCTGGGGATGCTCCAATTTATGTTGATTTGAGTACGCTCTCTGAAAATTCCGACAGAACGACAACCGCCTCTGCGCCCCGCTTTTTCGCAAGCATATGGACAGCATCACCAATTTTCGGCGCTCGAGTGGTCAGGTTGTGGCAGTCAGAGCCCAGGAAATGAATGAACCCTCTGTCGAACATCCCCAGCGCCCACAAGCGACTGCTCCAATCCTTAAATACATCTGCGTTGAACTGAAAAAGCACTCCTTGCTCCGCCAGCCGCTTATAGAAGCGGTTAAACTGGCTGCGGTAGCGGTCTACATGCGCCAGCACCGGCTGCAGACCTTGCTGCGCCGGGATCTCGCAGATCTCCTGCACCATGCGCTCTGTCCACTGTCCAAAAGGCATTTCCACCAGCACCAGCTTGGTATCGCCGATACATAGCGCCGGCAGCGCCGCACTGCGGCTCATGCCGTCAAAGTATGCCACCTCTGCGCCCACCAGCACCTGCATAGCGGTTTCCGGCAGCTGCGCCATCGCCTCCGCCCGGCATTGCAAAAATTCCTCCGGGTTGTGCTTATCGGCATAGAAATGGGGTGTTGCCACCACAGTGGTAACACCTTGCTCTGCCAGCATATCCAACATCACGGCGGACATGGCAACATCTGTGCTGCCGTCATCCATACCGGGGAGTATATGGCTATGTAAATCAATCACGGGAATTCACCTCCCGATAATTATAGCATAAAAAAAGACGGAGCGCAACCACGCTCCGTCTTTTTGATCATTGCAGTTCCTCGATGGCGGCAAGATTGGCTTTCTCATGCTTTTCCAAAGAACGCTTGAGGAAGAATGCCAAAGTCTTTTCGCCCAGGTTCAGCGCCAGAATCAGCAGAGATACCAACGCCGTACCTTCAATGAAGGACTGGCTCTCCAACTGGGGGATCACCAGTGCCAAGGGCATGGTGCGGAAGTTCACCAGGAAGGATACCGCAGAAATGGTGATCATGCCGTTGACGAAGTAGTAGCTGTACATTTCCACAATAGTGGACATGGTGCAAGGCACATACACGTGCATCAGCATCCGCATGCGGCTGATGCCCAAAGACTGCGCCACATCCTCTAAATTGGGGTTGAACTTACTCAGGCTGTTATACGCCAGCAAGTAGGGCGAGGAGAAGAAGTGGACGATATTGACCAGCACCAGAATAAAGATGGTGGAATAAATGGGAACATCCTTAAATGTCAGCACAAAGCTAAGACCCAACACCACACCGGGGATCGCCAAAGACAGCATGCTGATAAAGTGGGTAACTTTGTTGCTGACGCTCTTGCCGGAACGAGCGGTAATGTAGGCGGAAAAGTAGGACAAGCATGTACCCACCAGCGCCGTCAGCAGTGCGATCGCCATGGAGTTAACGAAGTACATGCCCAAACCGGTACGCATCAGCTTCTCCACTGTATTCAGGGAGAAGGACATGTCGATGGGATACTGCTTGACAAAGCTCAGGCAAATGAACGCCACGATGGGCAGGCACAACAATAGCAGCACCACACCAAAGCAGACATACACCAAAATATCCCGGCTCTTATTTTCCTCGATCTTATAAGGCTTGGTGACGGTACTGGCAGAGCCGGCAGCGCCGGACTTGCGCAAATCCATCAAGAATGCGATCACCGCAGGCAGCAGCAAGATCACACCTACCACAGCGCCGCTGTTGAAGTTCATCATACCGATGACTTCCCGGTACATGTACACCGGCAAGGTCATGGAAGTACCGCCGGTCATCAGGGGTACACCGTAGTCGGTAAAGACCATGGTAAACACTGCCAGAATAGCAGACACCACTGTGCGCTGCATACCGGGCAAGGTAATGGTCATAAACTGCTGCCACTTGGAAAGTCCCAGCACACCCGCTGCCTCGTAGATCGTGAAGTCCTCGTACTGGAAAGAGTCGTAGAACATCAGGAAGGACACCGGGAACGAGTACAGCACAGAGCCCATAACGATGCCCTTATAGCCGTACAAGCCAATATTCAGACCCAGCAAATTGGTCACCAGACCGTTGTCGCCGAACAGCAGCACCAGACCCATACCATGGGAGATACTGGGGATCAGCATGGGCACGGTGAACAGCACCACAAACACCGCCTTAAAGCGGATGTTGGAGCGGCACAGCATAAATGCCAGTACAAAGCTCAATGCCACAGAGATCGCCGTAGCGATCAGGGTCGTCACCACAGAGTTGGTGAGCATGGGCAAAAACTGCGCCGATGTCAGCACCGAGGAGATATGCTCCCCGCGAATACCGCTGAACAGGTTGACGATGGGCAATACCACCGTCACCGCCAAATACACCAAAAGCAGGTATTTCAGCGAATAAAAGCTTCTATTTTTCATATCAGTCCCGTCCTGTATAACGCAGCAGATCTGTATACTTCTTGTCCAGCTGCTCCACAACGAAGGAGCGTACATAGTCGCTGGCAGGGTTCTGATAGATGTTCAGCGGGGTATCCAGCTGCTCTACATTGCCCTCGTCCATGACCATGATCCGGTCGGAGAGGAAAAATGCCTCCTCCTGATCGTGGGTGATGAACAGCATGGTAGCGTTGAACTTCTTTTGCAGGGACTTCAGCTCCGCCTTCATGATCTCACGGTTGGTAACATCCAAAGCAGAAATGGGCTCATCCAGCAGGATGATATCGGGGTTTGTCGCCAAGGTACGGGCGATGGCCACACGCTGCTGCTGACCGCCGGAGAGCTGGTTGGGACGCTTGTGCATCTGATCGGTCAGGCCCACCTGCTCGATGGTCTGCAGCGCGATCTGCTCTGCCTGCTTCTTGGTTTCGGGATTCAGGGTCAGGGCATACTTCACATTCTCCAGCACCGTCATGTTGGGGAACAGCGCATAGTTCTGGAACACGATGCCCATGCCACGCTGGGAGGAGGGCAGCTTGGAGATCTCCTGCTCGCCCTTGAGGATCTGACCCTCGTCAGCCGTTTCCAGACCGATGAGGATACGCAAAAGTGTGGTCTTACCGCAGCCGGAGGGACCGAGAATGGACAGGAATTCACCTTCCATCAAGTCAAAATTCAGATTGTTCAGCACTTTCTTGCCGTCAAAGCTTTTGTTCAAGCCACGGACACTGAGTTTGGGTTTTAATACTTCCATAAAGCAAGCAGCCTCTCTTTCTCTTTGTCATCCTGAATGCCGGTCATATCGCCGTAGACGATATCCTCGGGGTAATTGGGAACCAGGTTCTTCTGACCCTCGTAGATCTTCTCGGGACTGAAGTTTTCCTTATCGTAGATAATAAACTCGTTGACCAGGAAGTCGAACACTTCACTAACGCCCTTCTTTTCCTGCCGACCCTCAATTATAGCAGTGCCGGTCAAGGAATAGGGAGAGCCGCTTTCCGGCAAAATCACCTCAAAAGGCTGACCGTCATTACGCTCGGTCACCGCCTGGAAAGTCATGCCCAAGCCAATAGCAATTTCACCCTGCTTCAGCAGCTTGATCGGGCCGGAGCCGGACTCGGTGAACTGCTTGACATTTGCGTACAGCTTATCTACAAACTCCAGCGCGCCCTCCTCGCCCCACATGTTTACCCAGTTCTTATAGAACAGATAGCCGGTGGAGCTGGACTTGGGGTCAGGCATAGCAATCAGGCCCTTATATTCCGGCTTCAGCAGATCCTCATAGCAAGTCGGCGCTTCCAAACCGTACTTTTCCAAAATGTTGGTGTTGACCACGATAGAGCCGGCAAAACGCTCCCATGTAACCCAGCGGTCATCATTATCGGCAGTGGTCAGGTTTTCAACAAAATCCAGCTTGCTGATACCGGATACATCGGCCAGGTTATCTTTCAGCTTGGTCAGATAACCGGACTCCATAGCCAGCATGATGTCCACCTCCGTATCCACGCCTTCTGCGTAGATCTTGGCGGCAGCCTTGCCGGTAGACATATACATAACAATTACATTGTATTGGGGGAATTTTTCGTCCAGCTGTTCCTGCAAAGCATCAATACGGAACTGCTCTGTAGTTGCGCAAATCACAATACTCTCCTGATTGCCGGTCTGCGCCGCTATGGTGAACACCATGGTGACGATCACCAGAAGTATGATCCATTTCTTCATATCCGTTCCCCTTATCGATAGGATTTATCCAGCTTCTTCAAATCTGTGAAAGAGTCGATCTCGATGATATCATCAAAGGTACAGGGGCGAACCTCCACACGGTAGCTGCGCAGGCAGTACTCCAGCGCCACCTGATCCCAATAGCGTTCCTTGCCGCCGGGCATTTCGTAGACCTTTTTAATATCGTCGCAGAGCTTTGCGCCGTCCTCGGCATTCCAGTAGGAAACGCCGTACATGTGGTAGCAGTTGGTGCCGCCTACGCTCATCTTGGTAACGATCTTATTCTTGGTTTCCAGACACCAGTCGTCGGTGTATTCCACCGGCACACCCAGATAATTGGTGGTGTACTGATACTTGGTGATCAGCTTGGGGTTATAAAGCACCAGATCCGCCTCCATCACATAGGCGTTCTGCAGCAGATGCCGCACGCACATGGCGGAGGAAATATTGTTGGCTTCATTATAAGCAGGATTATCCACGAATTTGATCATGGGGTACTTATAGTGGAGCTGGTCGAACTGCTCGCCCAGATAGCCACGGACAACATAGATCTCCTCGATACCTGCCGCTACCACTGCATCCAGCAGTGTGTCGATCATCCGCTTGCCGTTGACACGCACCAGCGGCTTGGGGGTATTCAGGGTAATGGGTACCAATCGGGAGCCGAAACCGGCAGCGATAAACACTGCCCGTTTGACCCGGTAGGGCTCCAGCGCCTCCAGACCGGCAGGGGTAATGCTGTTGTTGCTGACGTAACCCAATTCTGCCAGAGAGTTCATGGTGCGATTGACCGAGCCGACAGACATGTCGGTGGCATCGGCGATCTCACGCTGGGTGTGGCACTTGCCTTGTTCCAGGCAAGTTAAAATATCAAATTGCTTACGGTTCAAAATATTAGCGCTCATCTGTATATCCTCGTTCTATTTCTTTGTCTGACGCATAGTTCTGTATATTCTGCGCAGCGCTGTTTTGTTCAATATTCGATATACTACCATAATTTTGGAGCAAAGTCAAGGGTAAAGGGAAATTCAGTTTCTTGCCGCAAAAAAAGCACCGGAATATACTGAAATTCCGGTGCTTTTTATTATTTTGCATCTTGTAAAAGAATCTGTAAAATTTGCTGGCTGGGACTGTCTGCCGCACCCAGCACTTGCTCCACTGCAAGCTTTCTCTGCTCTGCCTTGGGATCTTCGCCACGGCGCAGCATGTTCAAACAGTCAAACAGTTCCTGCTGATTTGTAACAGTGTAACAACCCGCCAGCAGCTGCTCCATAGGCTCAAGCAATTCCAGCTGCATATTGCTGCGGCAGAAAATCAGCGGCTTGCCGGTAAACAGATACTCCGGTATCATGCCGGAAATATCGCTGACCAGTACATCGCTGCCCCAAAATGTAGCATCATAACGCGCCTCGGTATCAAACGCAACATTGGGAAGCGCCTGGCACTTGGCTTTATAGGCGGACACCTCTGCCTCTGTCATTGCCCCAGTCTTAACGAAGTTGTCAAACATCAGCGGATGGGGACGCAGCAGCAGGTCTGTCCCCTGCGCTTGCTGCGCATAATCCAGCAGCACATCTTTATATTGAAAGAAATTGGTGCCGCCCACCTTGGGGTCGGTGGTCCAACGGGGTGTCCACATAATGCGAAAATCCCCTTTGGCAAAATCCCATGCCGGACGGGGCGCTTCCCGTCCCTGGGCAATCATCTCCCCTACCGGCAAGCCAACGCACATGGTCTTTTGCAGACCCAGCCGATGCTTCAGAGCGTGCTGCTCCAAGCGATACTGCCGGATATAGTCATTGTCTGCAAAGTGCAGATACAGCCGGGACATAAACGAGCGGTTCACCGCAATATCCCGATCCTCCCGGGCAAAGGTCATGCCGTACATAATCAGGCAGATGCGGCAGTGCCGGCTCAGCGCCCGGGTTGTATAGGGCAGCGGCATCAACTGGTCATACGGGCGCACCGTGAAAACATACTGCAGCTGCAGTGTTTCCGGCGCAAGCCACTGCTCCGCTCCCACAAGGGCATTCACCGCCTCAGGGTAGCCTTTTTCCACCATGGTCTGCCAGGTATCATTTTCCAAAGACTCCGGGTTTATCAGCTTGTGATTTTCAATGCCGGAGGGCAGACAGATCAGCACCGGCTGAAACCGTGTATCAGCCTGCATTTTCCGATAAATGGGTTCGAGCTTATCCCACGCAGGTATATACTGGCACAGAAATCCAACACGGATCGCTCCCGTTCGCTTGATCCTGCGCTCATGGAGCAGATCCAGGGATGCCGACAGCTCCGGGAGACAATACTTCACCGCCCGACCCAACTTGCCTACACCGGGAATCTTTTTCAGCGAATCCTTCAAAGACATATTATTTCCTCACAAGAACAGCTTTCACAAATTCAATCACTTTTTTGTGGAACACGATCAGCGACAACAGTACCGCGCCCACGATGATATAACGAATCACGATCAGTTCGTACAGGAACATGGCCAGGAAGGACAGTCCCACAAATACGCCCAAAATCAGCAGCAGCGCCTTCAGGTCAAAATAGTCCATACTGATATTGCGGCGCTTGCCGATGATTTTCAGCACTACATAGTTGGCAAAGGCAAACACCAGATAGCTGACCAGCGTAGTATAGCCTGCCGCCACAAAGCCGAAAACGGGAATCAGCAAAGCGTTCAGCACCACGTTCAGCACCGCAGAGAATACAGAGCCCCAGACCAGCATGGTCTTTTCCTCGTAGTAGAATTCCACGTTGATAAACAGCTGGGCATAAAACAGCAGCAGTAAGCTCATTGCCACCGGCGGTACCACCCACATCGCTTCCCGATAGGGCTCGCCTGCCATGATGAGAATAATCTCCGGCGCAAGGGCGATCACCGCCAACAGCAAAAACGCCATCAAAATAGCGATACCGTTTGCCACCGGTTTGTTTTCCTCCGGCTTGCCCTCTTTGATTTTTCCGTAGAACCAGGGGATATAGGCGTTATTAATGGCGTTGAGTACAAAGTTCAGAATCATCGCCAGGGTGTATGCCACACCGTATAAACCTGCCTTGTCCGTGCCGGAAATATGGCTGATCATGATGCGGTCAGACTGGTTGAATATCACCTGAGACAGATAGTACGGAATCAGCGGAATATTAAACGAAAGCGCATACTTCCAGTACTTTTTGGAGAAGGTCTTTTGACCGCCGCCCTGAACAGTATTGAAAATAAAAACGCACAGACCGATGATGATATTGCCCAGCGCATAGCCGATAATCCGGGCATAGCCTCGCTCCTGAGAATTCAGCACGAAAATCAGCGCAATGGTCGGCGAGAGCAGCGTGTTCAGTAGGGTCAGACCCACCACGCTCTTGTACCGATATTCAAACCGGTTGCGCTCGTAGAAGCAGGTAATGGCAAAACCCGTCAGGATCTCCGCCACCATCAGCAGTACCAGCGGCGTAGGCAGCTCAAACAGACCGTTCCATAGATTCTGCAGCGGCAGATAAATTGCAAGGAACAGCGCCGTCAAAGCGCAACACACGCCTTGCACACCGCACACATAACCCCGGCGGTCGTCCTCAAACTTCACCATGGCGGTGGAGAAGGAGCCGTAGCCCAGATATAGCGTCAGGAAAATGGTCAGGATTCCCGACCAGGAGGTATAGACACTGTACTGTCCGTACTGCTGCGTGGTGAGCAATCGTGTGAACAGTGGCAATGTAATAAAGGACAGGCACTTTTGCAAAATGCTGCAAATGGTGTAAGCGGAGGTTGCCCGCACCTGCACCGGTATGGCAGTCCATTTATTCAGTAATTTCTTTATCATAGCAGGCGCTCATCCTCACTTCACAACATACCAATAAAAGCCGTCCAACTGCTGGGGGGTATATGCCGCCAAGATTTGGGCAGGTACATCCTCCGTGCGCGGATAGCCGTTTTTATCATAAAAGCGCACCGCACGGGTATTGTCACGGGACACGCACCAGTAAATAGCGGAGAGTCCCATTTCCTGCAAACCCTTTTCCAAAATTGCCGCCATGCCCCACCGGGCATAGCCTTTGCCCATGGCGCTGGTCCGGACAGTAATGGCAAATTCTGCCGTACCGTTGTGGATATGCTTCAGGCTTACCGTGCCCATGTAGACATCATTTTCGTCTGCCACCGCAAGGTGCAGGTCACTGTCCGTCTGGTTCGCCCAGCGAATAAAACCCTGACAATCATCCAGGGTCTTATCCCGGAAGTTGGTCGCCAGATGGGAGGTCACGCTCTCGTCGTGCATCCACTCCAGCATCAGCGGCGCATCCCGCTGTTCCAATTTTCGCAACATCATACGCAAAAGCCGTTGACTGCGTCGATCACGTAGTCGATCTCCTCGTCGGTCATACCGTAATACATCGGCAGACTCAGCTCCGTTGCGGAGATTTCCTCTGCGATGGGCAGGCTGCCCTCGGCGATGCCCAGATCTGCGTAGCAATCCTGCAGGTGCATGGGAATGGGATAGTGCTTGTTCGTGCCGATGCCCTTTTGCGCCAGATAGTCTGCCAGCTCGTCCCGCTTTTCGCAGCGCACAGCAAACAGATGCCACACCGGCACCGCATAGTCCGGCACGTAGGGCAGAATGATGTTGGGGTTTTGAATCCCCTTCAGGTAGCGGTCTGCCACATAGCGGCGGGCCTGGTTGACCTTATCCATCAGCGGCAGCTTGGCAGACAGAAAGGCTGCCTGCAGCTCGTCCAGACGGGAGTTTACACCCTTGTAAATATGGTGGTACTTATAGTCCGAGCCATAGTTGCCCAGCGCCCGGATCTTGTCCGCCACTTCCTTGTTATTGGTGACAGCTGCGCCGGCATCGCCCAATGCGCCCAGGTTCTTACCGGGGTAAAAACTAAAGCCTGCAGCATCGCCGAAAGAGCCGATGACCTTGCCCTTATAGGTAGCGCCATGGGCTTGCGCGCAGTCCTCAATAACTACCAGGTTATACTTTTTCGCCAGCGCCATAATGGGATCCATGTCGCAGCTCTGACCGTACAGATGCACGGGCATAATCGCCTTGGTCTTGGGGGTGATGGCTGCCTCGATCAGCGCCGGGTCGATGTTGTAGGTGCGCCTATCCGGCTCAACGAATACCGGCTTTGCGCCTACATAAGTCACTGCCAAGGCAGTGGCAATAAAGGTGTTGGAGGGTACAATGACCTCATCGCCCTCGCCGATACCAAATGCCCGCAGCGCCAGCATCAGCGCATCCAGACCGTTGCCACAGCCGATGCAGTACCGGCTCTCACAGTAGGCGGCAAAGGCTTCCTCGAAAGCCTCGTCCTCCTTGCCGTCGATATACCAGCTGTTTTCAAACACCCGGGCAAATGCCTCACGCAAGGGCTTATCCAGCTCTTTTTCCAAAGGCTTAAAGGATACAAAGGGTACGTTCATTACCGCCCCTCCTTTACATATTTCAGAAAATCCGCATAGTTACGGATATAGTCTGCTTCGTCATAATACTCCGACGCCAGCACCAAAAGCACGGCATCCGGACTAAAATCGTACATTTCCCGCCACATATCGTTGGCAATGTACAGACCCTCGTTGGGTTTGTCCAGCAGCACCTCTGCGGTATCGGTGCCGTTGTCCAAATGGATCTTGCAGCTGCCGCTGACGCAGATCAAAATCTGCTGCAGATTCCGGTGGGCATGAAAGCCACGGCGCACACCTGCCAAGGTATCATAGATGTAATAGACCCGCTTCACTTCAAAGGGCAGATCTTTCATCGCCTCAATGGCAACCAGTTGTCCCCGGTCATCGCCATGGGGTGGAAATGTATAAGTTTTAATCTCCATAATTTTGCTCCTTATTTTCCTTTCAGCAGGCTTTTACAGCTTTTCAGCCACAGATAAACATTGGCTCGCACCAGCCAGATCCGCACCCGATTCCAGACCGATACGGAAAGTCCACGCTCTTTCATGGCTGCGGGAATGGTCTTGCAAAGTTCCTTGTCTGCAAGTCCGATAGCGGTACTCAGCTCCCGGTTGAAAAAGACGGCTTTCTGAGAAGGATTGGCATATTGCTCATAGCGGCTGAAAATCGCCAGTGTCTGTTCATAAAAGACACGGTGCTTGCGCAGCTGCGCTTCGTTCACCGAGAAGTGGGACAGAGAATTATGGTTGGTGCGATACAAGGCGGTGCAATCATCCAGATAACTGAACTTGCCCGTCAGGGATACACGCAGCCAATACTCAAAGTCCTCCATGATATATGCCGGGTCATACAGTCCGAACTTCTCCACTGTTCGACGGGGCATCAGCACGCTGGGCGCACAGATGAAGTTCCGGGCTAACAGTGCGCCGGTCAGGTCATCTGCCCAGCGTGGCGGCTGGGTGTAGTGCTTTTCCAGCTTCTGGGGCGCCTCGATGGGATAGTGCAAAGACTGGTCAAAACGATAGACATTGGAAAATACGATATCGCTATCCTCCGCCTGGGCAAATGCAACCAGCTTTTCGATGGCATCCGGCAAAAGCATATCGTCGGTAGCCAAGACCTTGATATACTCGCCCCGGCAGTTTTCCAGCATGCCGTTCAGCGTTTTGACCACGCCTTGATTTTCCGGATTTTTGCTGATGACCACCCGGTCAAACCGCTGCTCCAACCGGCTCTGCCAGCTGCACAAAACATCATAGCTATTATCCCGGGAGCAGTCGTCGGTAATCAAAATCTCCATATCGGGATATGTTTGCGCGCACAGGCTGTTCAAACAATCGTCGATGTAATTTTCATGGTTGTAGCAGGGCAGTATCAAAGAAACCAATTTCATAGATATGACCTCGTTAAAAATTCAGCAGTCTTGCGAATACCGTCCTCCAAAGACAGAGGCGCCAACTTGCCGCAAACTTGTTCGTAGCGGCTGATGTCCAGATGATTCACCGGAACATCTACCGGTCGGGAGGGCAAATACTCTACCTGAATCTTCCGCCCCAAAGCAGTTTCCACTGCCTCAATGACCTGACGGATAGAAGTGCCGCCCTGACCGCTGCCTACATTGAACACCCGATAGGCGCTCTCGCTGTTGGCAATTTTTACGATTGCCTGCACGGCATCGTCGATGTAAATAAAATCACGCACCACCGAGCCGTCGCCGTAAATCTGAATGGGCTCGCCCTTGAGCGCCTTATAGGTAAAGGTGGTCACGGCGCCCAGTACACCGTTGGGGCGCTGATACGGGCCGTAGGGGTTGGCGAGGCGGATTACACGATAGTCCAATCCGTAGCTCTCACCATAGAGCGCCAACAGCTTTTCAATCATCAGCTTCTGCAGTCCGTAGGAGCTGATCGGCTCTGTGGGCATGTCCTCGGTCAGCGGGCAAGCGCCTGCCTTTCCGTATACTGTGCCGCCGGAGGAAATGAACACCACTTTCCGGACACCGGTTTCCAGACAAGCATCCAGCAGCTCTGCCGTGAATACCACATTGGCTTTCAGCTCCTCGGGAATCCGTCGGTTGGACGTGCCGGGAACGGTGGTGCTGACCAAGTGGTACACCACGTCCTGCCCCTGCAGTATCGGGGTCAGGTCTGCCCCCGGGCATAAGGGCGACTGGGTAAACTTCACATTGGGCAGGGACAGCTTTTCCACCGCTGCAAAGTATTGCAAATCGGTATCCACCAGCGTCAAAACGTTATCCGGATTTTGCGCAAGGGCGATGGTCAGGTTTGTTCCTATAAAGCCTGCCGCTCCCAGTATAACGATGTTCATAGCTTTCACCTCATTTTCCGGCGAACAGCGGTTTATCCCCTGTCCGTTGACAAATCAAATAATTCCGTATAGGCTTCTTTGACCAGCTGGTCATCAAAAACCTCATGCTCCAGTGCTTCCCGTATGGAAGCCAGTTTGTTTTCATCCTGCGCCAATGCCAGAATGCCGTCAGCCAGCGCTTGGGCATTCATAGGTACAATCACACCGTTGACACCATCGGTCAGCTGATCCTTCACCGTGGCATAATCCGTTGCCACCGTAGGCAGTCCCAGCATTTTACATTCCATAAGCACCACAGACTTGCCCTCGAAACGGGAGGGCTGGACAAACATCGTCGCCGCTTTTGCCCAAGGATAGGGGTTGATAAAAACACCGGGCAAATAAACACAGTCGCCCACATCCAAGTCTGCAATCTGCTGTTCCAGCGCCTTACGCAACGGGCCGTTGCCCATAATGCACCAACGAAAACGCAAGCCCGCCTGCTTCATCTTGGCAGCGGCTTCAATGGCGATATCAAAGCCCTTTTGCTCAACCAGCCGTCCCATGCTCAACAGCTTGCAGCCGTCAAACTCCGCAAATGCCGGGTCGCAGGGCGCCTGCGCGCAATTTCGTACATACTCCGGGATAGACGCAGGAGAGATGGGCACCATCTTATGCGCCTGCGCCGGGAAATGGTTTTGCAGCTTCTCAAGGCAGCGATCCGGCAGTGAAATGATACGGTCAAGCTTTTCGTAGTAATAGGCATCATCCCGGGCATCAAAGCCCATGGCATCGTATTCATTCTGACACCAGCCGTACTTTTTGTCCGCCTGCATTTTGTCTACCACATAGTAGATACTTTCCCCGTCCAGATAGCCGCAGGCATAATCATAATGCTCCTGCCAAGGGGCAATCAGATGGCGATAGGCATATTTCCAGCGGATTTGCATCCGGCGGTTATGCTTTTTGGACAGCAGACGGGAAATGGCCGTAGCCACCGGCCGCAGAAATGTGGCGCAGACAGTACGCAGATTGCGGCAATTCTTCAAACTGAAGGGGCTAAATATTACCCGCAGGCTCTCCTCCGGCTGAATTACCCGCACAGAGGGGGGCAGCAGCTCCAGCAGCTCTCCCTCCCGCTTGAAAAGCAGCAGGTCTACCTGCAAATCCGGATGCTCCGCCAAAATATGCAGCAGGCTCAAAAGACTTTTTTCTGCGCCGCCCATGCCCATACGGGGCATTACAAAGCATATCTTTTTCAAAGTGTGTTTCCTTTCTTGGAGAAAAGTTCTTTCTCCTCCATCAAGCCAAAGACGATAAACAGCAAAAAGCTGGCGGGGTTAAAAAAGCTGCTTTCCGCCGTAGAGTTGATCAGCATATTGACAAAGACCATCATCATGGCAAAACCTGCCAACGGTCGGGTTTTCAATGTTTTCAAAACGCCCTTGAACATCAACGCCAGCACAACCACAAACAACACCGTGCCTACGATGCCAAACTGGGCAAATATCTCCGGCCAGAAGCAATCTGTCAGGAACATGGCATTTTCCGGTCCCATACCGGGCAATCCGTCATAGCCAAGCTTCAGATACAAAGGTGAATAATAGGTCTGCGCCAGAGTTGAGCCAAAGGTGGCAAATCCTGTGCCCAAGGGGAAATGCTCCAGCATCAGTTTAATGCTGTCCGCCGTCATAATACTGCGGGGAGAAAAATGGGAATCTGTAAAGAAATACAGAACGATCTGCTCCATGCCCACTGCAACCGCCGCAATGCCGCCGCCGATGAGCAGCGCCAGATAATGCCGGTTGCGGAACACCAGAATGCAGATATAAAGCGCCCAATAAACGCCGAAAAAGGCGATGGACTTTCCACGCAAGGTCATCATGCCCACAAATGTTGCCATGAACATAAAGGGCAGGTTTCGTTGCTTCTCATTGTTGGCGCCCAGCAAAATCAGCAAAGTAACGCAGGCTGCCGCCAGATAGGTCTGATGCGGGAACATCAGAATCAGAGAGTTGGTGAAGTACCGGTATTCACCCACCGGGAAAATGGGGGTAAACACCATGTCATGCAGCGCCAGCGCAAATAAAATCACAGAAATGATCCGGGCAACGCCGTCCATTCGGGGATACTGATATCCCGGATGCTGGCAACTGTACAGATAGGCGGTCAGATAACCCACCATAAACTTATTGATAACTACCACCGCATCCATCAGCGAGGGCAGTAAAGACTGGTAGCCGTATACCAGTGAGGAAATGGCGCCGATGGCCATAAAACATAGCCATAAGCGTGTCAGTACCGGTTTTTTCCGGAATAAGTATCGCCAGTGCAGTACCAGATACGCCGTTGCCACCAATACCAGCAGCTCGTCAATATGTTTGAGCATGGATTGTATTGCTGCGATCTGGGTAACAGTTTCCAGGCACTGGATAAACAAAAGGAGGGCAAACAGGCAGCCCGGTACGATATTTTTCAGCTTGAACTTGCCCATTTTGCCACTTCCTTTCGTACAGTTTGATTTAGCCGTCCAGCAGAACGCAGCCCAGTAGCTGCTTGCCATGATCTGCTGCAACTTCTGCAGACCAGCGAACATTGTAATACTTGGAAACACCGCACTGCTCTACCAGCAGTACTGCATCATATTCCGGCAGCGCTTTGACACCGGCTGCATCCTGCAGCAGACTGCCCATATCGCCGACCTGTACGCCGGCTGCCTGCAAAGCCTCTGCCAAAGCGGTTCTGCTCTTTGCCTTCGCGTCGCCGACCACCAGCAGCTTCTTGCCGGGACAACGGTTTGCCACATCTGCCGCCAGCACCGCCAGCCGACCCATGTCCACACTGCGGCCTTCCAACTTTCTCAGCCAGCGGTCAATGGGATTTTTGATATTCTCACCGGGTACGCCGCCCAGCACCTTGACACCGGTCTTGTTTTGCAAGACCCGCTCAGAATACACACAGTCGCCGGCAATATGCTTCAGCCACACCACGCAAGCTACAATACCTGCACCGGCAATCACGCTTATGCACACCAGCAAAACCGCCTTTTTCGCGGACATATCCCGGGTGATGGTCTCTGCAGGCATTGCCGCCTGCGCTTCTGCCAGTTCATCCTCCAGTTTGCTCAGCCGTTCCTTTGCCAGTGTCTGTTTTTCTGCAATCTTCTCATCTACGGACTGAATCACACTGCCGGACAGCAGAATCACCTTATGCTCGCCCATGGTCTTTGCCACTGCTTCCTGCACTTCCGACAGGCTTTCTGTCAGCACCTGCAGTACTTGCTCGCCGGTCTGCCGGTCGATACAACCCACGGAAAAACGCAGGCTTCTGGCAGTGGGCAGGATCTCTGCCTTGACCATTTCCTGCAAATACCGGGTCTGCACGCCCACAGCCTCCGCCGCCTTACCCAGCACCGGCTCTGCGCTCAACTGCGCCTGATAAGCATACAGCAAGGTTTCGCTGATGTCCGGATTCTGATAAGACAGACCCGGCTGAATCTGATAGTCGGCATCCACCGTCAGCTCCACGGTTGCTGCGTAGATGTTATAGGGGTCAACGTGCATCAGCTGGGAATCACGGTTGTATTCCTCCTGCTGCGCCACGGCAAGCTCTGCCTTTTCCAGCGCCTGCACAAGGGGATCGTCCACTACCACAGGCTCTGTCTGCTGGCTGTCATTGCCGCCCAGCATGGATACGCCGCACAATGCGCCCACTACCACGCCCAATACCAGTCCTGCCGCCAAAAGTCGGCGCCAACTGTACAGAGCTGCAAAGATCAGATCCTTGAAGTAAATAACCTGGTCATCTCTTTCCATATCCATAATTTGTCCTCCTGTCAAAGATTCGCCATTATATGCGCGTAGTAAGTATCCGGCAACGCTGCCTGATTTTGTTCAAATTTATAGCTTAATTTATGGAACGGCGTCTGTCCGCAAACACTGCGGTAGCAAGCTTCATCATAGCGCTCAAACAGACGCAGCAGCAAGATATGGGGTGTTTCATTACTGAACGGCACTACCTCGTTCCATTCCGCCGGGTATGCCTCTATGGACATCTGGAAAAACAGATGGATCAGGAAATAGTCCACCATATGGTCGTGCTTTTCCCAGTAGCGGTATAAAAGCGCCCGGGTCAGCGCCAAAATGGGATGTCCGGTACACGATGTCATAAACCAACTGGAAATACTGGTGGTATGTCCGTCCAGACCCGGCTTCAGAGTCTGGAATAAAAACAGGTCGCTGTCCAGCATATACCCGGGGATCCGTCCACCGGAGCAGAACACCGTCGCATCGATCCATGTGCCGCCGTGGTTCAGCAACAGTTCCAAACGCAGCAAATCGGAAAAATGGGTGCGGGTAATCACACCGGAGTCAATTTTTTGCTGGATATGCGCCGGGAAGTTTACATAATCTCTGTAATTCTCCTCTGTCAGCAACACCAGCTCCCGGTCACCCAAGTTCGCCTGCAGAGAGCGCCAGCATCGCTGCACCAGCGCAGGGGCATTGTCCATACCCTGCAGCCAGCAGACCCACACCTTGTTCGAGCGCTTGCGCTCTGCGGGCACTGCCTGTCGGGTAAACTGGCGGATAAAACCGGCGTTCTTCCGTTTTAGTTTCCGGTATATCTTGTTTTCCACGCTCAACCGGACAATTTCCAGTCCCTTCCGGGACAGACCGCTCAGCAGGGTTTGAAAACCGGCGTAGAAAATCACACCGGCACGCAGCCAGCTTTTCAGCACCTGCCAGCCGCCTACTTTTTGAAATATGGCGATAAATTGTTTCATTTTACACGCCTTTCTTGTAAATACGGTAAAAATGGTGGGCGATTCGGTCCTCCTGGGGAGGAAGCTGCATATAATCGCCGTACAAACGGGACAAAAACGCATCGTACTGGGTTATCACCTGGAACTGCTCCTGCTCAAAGGGCATGGACTGAGTCTTGTCAAACCAAGCCTTTTCAAACATGCCATTCTCGATCTCCGTGTCCCAGATCACGCAGCCGGCATACTTACTGTTTTCAAAGTCGCAGTTTTTGGCGATGGCATACAATCGCCTACCGAACCACTTCTTGCCTATCAGCTTGGCTGCCCAAAACGCCGGCAGCTTGATCAGCCGCTTCAGCGCTGACTTGGTCAGTCCCCTCTCGCAACGCAGACGGGTGGACAGAAAATACAGTGAGCTCCACCGGGCACGCTTACGCAAGGTGGCGATGGCCTCCTCCCGGGTGTTGCCGATGCCGTCCAGGGGATAAATATCCACAAAAGCGCCCATGCCGCAGTCTTTCTCGTTGTCGGTATGGATCTCATACCGGGTATCGCAAAAACGGGGGATCATATAAGGGTAATCCGCCGTGTTTTCCGGGGTAAACAGCCGGAACGGCAGCAGCTCCTTTTCGTGTTCCAGACACCAGGCTACCAGCTTGTCATATTCCGGGCGGCATAGCATAATATCCAGATCGTCATCCCAGGGGATATAACCCTGATGCCGTACTGCGCCCAGCATGGTGCCATAGGTCAAGGTATAGCTAATGTTCAATTCCCGGCAGATCTCATCCAGCTTTTTCATGGCGCCGGTGGCGGCCTGCTGGTTTTCCTGCATGGTCAGCGCTTTGCTTTGCATAGGGTTTTCCTCATTTCAAGAACAGTTTTTCGTACTGGTCGGCAATAAACTGCCAGCTGTAAGCGTCGGTGATGCGCGCCTTTGCCTTGCGTCCCAAAGAACGGACTACCGGACGATCCAGCTCGTCGGCAGTTTCGATCAGTGCTGCCAGGCTGCCCGGCTCTTTTGTCCAGTACAGGGCGGCATCCTCCGCCACTTCCCGGTTAAAGCCTACATCCAGCAGCAGGTTCAGGTCGGTACAACCCAGCGCCTCCAGCAGGCTGGGATTGGTGCCGCCCACTTCATGACCGTGGAAATAGCCGTAGGCATTTTCCCGGAGCTTCATCAGCAGCTCCTGATCGTACACCGTACCTACAAAGCAGATACGGGGATCTTTCTTGTAGTGCAGCTTCCGCTCCAGCTGATCCAGGAACTTATCGTTCACATTGGTGATGATGGCAAACTTCTTGGTAGTGTTGCTTTTCATAAACTCCCGGATCATGGTCTCATAGTTGTTCTCCGGCACGAACCGGCCTACCACCAGATAATATTCTCTGGGGGTAATGCCCTTTTCTTCGTACCAAGCCAGCAGCGTTTCGTCGTTGTCCCGCAGGTGGCTCAGCCGGGGCTCAGCGCCGTAGGAGATATAGGTGGTCTTGGGGCGATACTTCTTATAGCTGCTGCGGATATAGTCCTCGATGTTCTTGCTGTCGCAGACCATCAGGTCAGCGTACTTGGTCATCATCTGCTCAGAAATTTTCCAGTATTTGCGCACCGGCGCAGGCCATTTTGCCCGGAGCCATTCGTGACCGTCGGGGTTCACAAACACCTTGCCCCCCAGCTTGTGGAGCTTGCGGACAAAGTAGGGCATAAACGGGCCGATTCGGCATGCCAGAATATAGACGATGGGATTTTTGATCCGGTTTTCCTGGATATACCGGCAGCAATTTGCCAGCGCCGCCACATCGTACCAAATGGCTTGCGCCGGGCCGATGTTGGGAACTTTGATGTGGAAGCACCGGGCGTTATGATAGGTCTGCTCGGAATCCTCGGTGTCCTTGCAGGCTACATGGTAACGCAGGGTCTCATGCTCCTGATGGTATTGGGTCAGCTTATCTACAAAGGTCTCATAGCCGCCGTAGGCGCCGGGAATGCCCTTGCTGCCTACGATAAATACATGCTGCATAGCCTTCTATCTCCTGTTTTCTATATATTTCCTGTATCAGAACTTAAATGTGTCTGCCAGACAATTCCAGTTCTGGTCTTTGTCGCTTAAATTCAGCGGCGTGCCGTCTGCCAAGGCATAGCCTTCCGCAGAGGGTGTGCCATTGTACTCACCGGTCAGCTCCGGCCATTCAATGCCGATGGCAGGATCGTTCCATGCCAGTCCGCCCTCGTCGCCGGGGTGGTAGAAGTCGGTACATTTATAGCAGAACTCTGCGGTTTCAGAAAGTACCAAAAAGCCATGGGCAAAGCCGGGAGAGATATAAAACTGTTTCTTATTCTCTTCCGACAGTTCCACGCCGTACCACTTGCCGTAGGTGGCGGAATCAGAACGCAGATCCACCGCCACGTCAAAGACACGGCCTTTGATCGCCCGGACAAGCTTGCCCTGGGGATACTGCTTCTGGAAGTGCAGACCCCGGAGCACGCCCTTGGTGGACATGGACTGGTTGTCCTGCACGAATTCCATATTCAAACCGGCTTCTTCCATATCCCGCCGGTTATAAGTTTCCATGAAATAACCTCGGCTGTCACCGTGGACAGCAGGCTCGATAATATACAGTCCCTCGATGGGGCATTTGGTCACTTTAATTTGTCCCATGTTCCATCTCCTTCAGGTAGCGCGCCAAGGCATCCTGCCATGTGGGCAGCAGCGCAAAGCCATTTTCCGTCAGCTTGGACTTGTCCAGCCGGCTGTTAAAAGGACGGGCGGCTTTGCTCAAACCGTACTCTGCCGTGGTCACCGGGGTAACCTGAGTGGTATAGCCTGCCTGCCGGAAAATCTCACAAGCAAAATCATACCAGCTGATATAACCGCCCTCGTTGGTAGCGTGGTAGTAGCCGTATTTGTCACTTTCCACCATGTCCGCTAGCAGTCGGGACAGATCCAGCGTATAAGTGGGTGTGCCGATCTGATCGTTGACCACCCGCAGCTGGGGGTGTTTTTTGCCGATGTTCAGCATGGTCTTGATAAAATTATTGCCGTTCAGACCAAAGACCCATGCGATACGGACGATAAAGTATTTTTCCACGGTGTTTGCCACCGCCAGCTCGCCTTCCAGCTTTGTCTGACCATAGACATTCAAGGGCTGATAGTCCTTGCAGTCCGGCTGCCAAGGAGACTGCCCCTGACCGTCAAACACATAATCGGTGCTGATATAGAGCATTTTGCAATTAAGCTCTTTGCAGATATTGGCAATATTCTGGGTGCCGCCTGCGTTGATGGCTCTGACTTTCTCCACATTCTCGGCATCCTCTGCCGCATCCACCGCTGTCCATGCGGCGCAGTGGATCACTGCATCCGGTTGTTCCCGGCGCAGGGTCTGCGCCACTGCAGCTTCATCGGTAATATCCAGCTGGCAATAGGCTGCTTTTGTCACCGCAGAATCGTCTGCGATGCCGCTGTACTGGGGGGCAATATCGCTGCCGATACAGACATGACCCCGGGCAGCCAATGCATTGACTACATCGTGTCCCAGCTGTCCGCCTACACCGGTTACAAATACCTTCATAGCTTGACCTCTTTTCACAAAATATGCCTAGGCGCATACTTTCCCTATATTACCCGCTATTATACCCCATTTTGCAGGATATGTCAACCAAACAAGCGGTTTTGCAAGGGTCTTGACAACTTCTTGCAAGACACAAAAAACCGGAGCTGTGAAACACCACAGCTCCGGTAAAAACTTAGCGGTCTTTATACATTTTTTCGTAGTAATTCTGGTACTCGCCGGAGATGATCTCCTCCCACCACTGCTTGTTGTCCAGATACCACTGGATGGTCTTTTGGATGCCGTCGGCGAACTTGGTCTCCGGCAGCCAGCCCAGCTCACGGTGGATCTTGGTGGGGTCGATAGCGTAACGCATATCGTGACCCTTGCGGTCAGTGACGTAGGTGATCAGGCTTTCCGGTTTGCCCAGTGCCTTACAGATGATCTTGACGATGTCAATATTTTTCATCTCGTTGTGGCCGCCAATGTTATACACCTCGCCCACAGTACCCTTGTGGATGATCAGATCAATGGCCTTGCAGTGATCCTCCACGTACAGCCAGTCACGCACATTCAGACCCTCGCCATACACCGGCAGAGGCTTGTCGTTGAGCGCATTGGCGATCATCAGCGGAATCAGCTTCTCCGGGAAGTGATAGGGGCCATAGTTGTTGGAGCAACGGGAGATGGTCACCGGCAGACCGTAGGTGCGGTGATATGCCATGACCAGCAGATCTGCGCCCGCCTTGGAGGAGGAGTAGGGAGAGCTGGTATGGATGGGGGTCTCCTCGGTAAAGAACAGATCGGGTCTGTCCAACGGCAGATCGCCGTAGACCTCGTCGGTGGAGACCTGATGGTAACGCTCAATGCCGTACTTGCGGCAGGCATCCATCAGCACCTGGGTGCCTAGAATATTGGTCTGCAGGAACACCTCGGGATTCTCAATGGAGCGATCCACATGGCTCTCGGCGGCGAAGTTTACCACCACATCCGGCTTTTCTTCCTCAAATAGTTTGTAAACACCCTCACGGTCACAGATATCCAGCTTCACAAAGCGGAAGTTGGGGTGATCCATCACATCCTTCAGGGTGGACAGATTGCCGGCATAGGTCAGCTTATCCAGGCAGATGATACGATAATCCGCATACTTGCCCAGCATGTGGAACACAAAGTTAGAGCCGATAAAGCCGGCGCCGCCGGTTACAATAATGGTCTTTTTCATTTTTCCAGCTCCTCCAGCCGTTTCTTATCGTGGAGAATGTCCACATACTTGCCGTCCAGCACATCCTGCAGGTAACGACCGTACTGGCTCTTCTTGTAGATCTCGATCAGGCCCATCATATCCTCACGGCTGATCCAGCCGTTGATATAGGCAATGTCCTCCAGACAGCCGATCTTACGGTTCTGGTGTTCCTCCACCGTCTTGACGAAGTTGGTAGCTTCCACCAGGCTCTCGTGAGTGCCGGTGTCCAGCCAGGTAAAGCCCTGACCCAGCAGTTCTACATTCAGTTCGCCGGCTTCCAGATAGATCCGGTTCAGATCAGTGATCTCCAGTTCGCCACGCTTGGAGGGCTTCAGACCCTTGGCATATTCCACCACACGGTTGTCGTAGAAGTAAAGACCCGTGACGCAGTAGTTGCTCTTGGGCTTTTCCGGCTTTTCCTCGATAGAAACGGCGTGACCGCTCTTATCGAACTCCACAATGCCGAAACGCTCGGGATCGTCTACATAGTAGCCGAAAACCGTTGCGCCCTTGCCATTCTTTGCGTTTCGCACGGCGGCACGCAGGCGCTTTTTCAAGCCGTGGCCGTAGAAAATGTTATCGCCCAGGATCATCGCTACGGTGTCCTTGCCGATAAATTCCTCGCCGATAATAAAGGCTTGCGCCAAGCCATCGGGACTGGGCTGCTCAGCGTAGCAGAGCTTAATGCCAAACTGGCTGCCGTCGCCCAGCAATTCCTGGAAACGGGGCAGATCCTGTGGGGTGGAAATAATGAGAATATCCCGGATGCCGGCGCCCATCAGCACAGACAGGGGATAGTAAATCATAGGCTTATCATAAATAGGAAGCAGTTGCTTGGAAGTCACTCTTGTCAGGGGGTACAGCCGGGTGCCGGAGCCACCTGCCAAAACGATACCTTTCATTTCGTCTCCTCCGTTTTTCTGTATAATAGGAGTTTGCAAAGCCAAAATCATCTTTGCAGGACCTTCAGTATAGCATATATGCGCCTATAAATCAAGCTATACGGCAAAGAATGACAAATCGGTTACAGCGACGCAAGGGCAATTGTGAATTGTGCATTTACACTATGGTATAACATACCGGAATTTAACGATCATTCCAGCGCCTGTTTTAGTTTCTCCAGCGCTTTCTTTTCAATACGGCTGACATAGCTGCGGCTGATACCGGTGACCTTTGCCACCTCCCGTTGCCGCAAGGGCGTGCCACCGCCCAAGCCGTAACGCAGCAGGATCACCTGCCGCTCCCGGTCTGTCAGCACGCTGTCCACCGCAGCGCACAGAGTCTGCAGTTCCTCCCGGCGGCTGACCCGTTCCAGCAGGTCGGTTTCATCGCTGACCACATCCATCAGCGCCAGCGCCGTGCCATCTGTACCGGTATCGATATAATCTGACAGTGACACATCCTGACTGGACTTTCGTTGGGCACGAAAGTGCATTAAAATTTCATTCTCCACGCACCGGGCGGCATAGGTCGCCAGCCTTGCCCCCTTGCTGCCGTCAAAGGTCTCAATGCCTTTGATCAGACCGATGGTGCCGATGGATATCAGATCCTCCTGGTCTGACACCTGGGCGTAGTATTTTTTCATAATATGGGCAACCAGACGCAGGTTGCGCTCAATGAGTATGTTTCGTGCCGCCAGATCTCCCTTTGCCGCCAGTTCCAGATAATGCGCCTCCTCCCGGGCGGTCAGGGGCTTGGGGAACGATCCGGGTTGCAGCTGCAATGCGTACAGCAGACCGCTGAATATCAACCATGCAGCGGCGATCATAAAACCACCTCCGCTGCAAGCCTATGCGCCACGGCAAGTCCATTTTCCGGCAAAATTCCGCCCGGTTGCATAAAAATCCCCGGCGAGGTGATCCTCGCCGGGGAGATATTTATCTGTCCTCTCGGAAGTAGGAAAGTCCCAGACTCTGGGGCGGTTGATGCTCACGCTTTTTCCGCATGCTGGTGATGACCAGCACCAAAATCGTAACCACATAGGGCAGCATTTTGAACAATTCCTGTGTTGCCGTGCCTAAACCGCGGATATAGTTGTTGGCATTACACAATGCGCCGAACAGGAAAGAGCCCCAAATTGCCATGGTGGGTTTCCACAGTGCGAAAATAACCAGTGCGATCGCCATCCAGCCACGGTCACCGAAGCCGTTATTCGACCACACACCATTGGTGAATGCCACCACGTACTGCAATCCGCCCAAACCGGCAACGGCACTGCCGATGCAGGTCGCCAAATACTTATACTTGGTAACATTGATGCCGGCAGCATCAGCGGTGGCAGGGTTTTCGCCCACTGCACGCAGATTCAGACCCACACGGGTGCGGTTGAGCACATAGGATGCGATCAGGGCAATAATAATTGCGCCGTAGGTCAGAAAATCGTGGGACAAAAACAGCTCGCCAAACCAGCCCAGATCGTCTGCAAAGGGCAAAGCGGTACGGTAAATATTACTGGTACGGGTCAGGGCAACGATGGGCAGATCGCTGTTTGCCAGCTTGGTCAGGGAGCTGCCAAAGAAGTTGCCGATGCCGATACCGAAGGTAGTCAGCGCAAGACCGGTGACGTTCTGATTTGCCCGCAGGGTGACGGTCATAAAGCTATAGATCAGACCCATCAGCACAGAGCCGATAATGGAGCAGATCATAGGGATCAGGATCGCCAGCGCCGGCACCAGCGGTACACCGGCTGCGTCACATGCCATCTCATAGAAAAATGCGCCGATCACGCCGCCGATACTGCCCACGTACATAATGCCGGGGATACCCAGATTCAGGTGGCCGGATTTCTCGGTAATAATTTCACCGGTAGAGCCGTACAACAGAGGGACACCCAAGGGAATGGAGCTGGCAATAAATGCTAAAAACATACTCATTATGCCTGTCCCCCTTTCTTCAGATTGCGGAACTTGACGGTGTACTGCACAAAGAATTCGCAGCCCACCAGGCACAAGATCACAACGCCGGATACGATATCGGCATAAGCGCTGTTGAGGAAGAATGCGTCAGCCACCTTGGCGGCACCGGTTTGCAGGAATGTGACCAGTCCGGACATCAGCGCCATGATAAAGGGGTTGAACTGACCCAGCCAGGAGATCATAATAGCGGTAAAGCCCTGACCGCCCATGGTGCTGGTGTTGATGGAGTGGTCGGTACCGGCAACCATCAGCATACCGGCAATACCACAAATTGCGCCGGAGATCGCCATGGTGCGGATAATGACCTTCTTCACATTGATGCCCACATAACGGGCAGTGTTCTGACTCTCGCCTACCACGCTGATCTCATAACCGTGCTTGCTGTACTTCTGATAGATATACATCGCTATCATCAGCACCGCCACGATGAGAATGTTCATGCCGTACTTCTGACCGAAGATCGGCGGCAAATTGCCGTAGCTGACGGGATTGATAACATTGGAGCCGCCGCCCTCGATGTAAACATAGTAGGCAACGATCTGTGTCGCCACATAGTTCATCATCAGGGTGAACAGGGTCTCATTGGTTCTGTACTGCGCCTGGAACAATGCCGGGATCAGACCCCAGATAGCGCCTGCCACAATGCTGCACAGCGCAATAATGGCGATCAGTGCGCCCTCGGGCACTTTGCCGCCCAGCTCGATCATGCAGACCATGGCTGCCAAGCCGCCCACCAGCGCCTGACCTTCTGCGCCGCAGTTCCAGAATCGCATGCGGAAGGCAGGTGTCACTGCCAGCGCAAGGCACAAAAGAATCGCTGCCTGCTGCAAAAAGCGCCACAACAGAGTGGTCTTGCCCTCCAAAAGCTTGCCGAACACGCCCTTGAACATGATCTGATAGCTCTCCATTACCGTTGCGCCGGTGAGGGCAGCGGAGAGAAAGCCGCAGATGAGAAAACCTACCAAAATTGCCGCAATACGGATCAGCCAAGCCTTCCAGCCGGGCAGATTGTCCCGTTTGGCGATATGGAACAGCGGCTCACGGTGCTTTATTGAATTATTTGCCACAGTCCTCGCCTCCTTCCGGGTCAGTCATCGCTTCGGATTTTGTCATCAAAAGACCGATCTGCTCCTTGGTTGCGGTACGGGCATCCACCAGACCGGTGACCTTGCCGGAGCCAATGACCAAGATCCGGTCACACAGCTCCAACAGAACGTCCAGATCCTCGCCCACAAAAATCACCGCAGTGCCGTTTTCTTTCTGCTGGTTGAGCAGGTTGTAAATGGTGTATGAGGAGTTAATGTCCAAGCCACGGACGGGATAAGCAGTCATCAGCACCTTGGGCGCAGCGGCGATCTCACGACCTACCAATACCTTCTGCACATTACCGCCGGACAGGCGGCGCACAGGTGTGGCAGCGTTGGGCGTCACCACTTCCAGATCATGAATGATCCGCTCTGCCAAATCCTTAGGCTCTTTTCGCTCCAGGAAGAAGCTCTTGCCACGGCGGTAGGAGCGGAGCATCATATTGTCCACGATGTCCATGTTTGCCACCAGACCCATGCCCAGCCGATCCTCCGGCACGAAAGACAGCCGCACGCCCAATTCCCGGATCTGCAAAGGTGTCTTGTTCCGCAGGTCGTCCACCTGACCGGTTTTGGGATTGTGGTAGTAAATATCACCCTTTGTCAGCGTTTGCAGACCGGCGATCGCCTCCAACAATTCGCGCTGACCGGACCCGGCAATTCCGGCAATACCCAAAATTTCGCCGCTGCGGGCAGTAAAGGACACATTGTCCAGCACCTTTGTACCCTGACGGTCTACGCAGCTGATATTTTTAACCTCCAGCCGATCCTGAGTGTCACGGCAATCGGTGCGGTCAATATTCAGCGTCACCTTCTTGCCCACCATCATTTCCGTCAGCTGGCTTTCGTCGGTTTCGGCGGTATTCACCGTGCCGATGTACTCGCCCTTACGCAGAACGGACACCCGGTCGGAAAGGCTCAACACCTCGTGGAGCTTGTGGGTAATGATAATAATGCACTTGCCATCGTCACGCATGCGGCGCAAAATAGCAAACAGTTTTTGGGTCTCCTGGGGTGTCAGAACAGCGGTAGGCTCGTCCAGAATCAGAATGTCTGCGCCACGGTACAGAACCTTGATGATTTCCACGGTCTGCTTTTCGGAAACAGACATATCGTAGATCTTCTTGTTGGGATCGATCTCAAAGCCGTACTGACTGCTGATCGTCTGGATCTTTTCCGCAAACAGTTTCAGATTATAAGGCTTTTCCTCCAGGCCCAGCACGATGTTCTCCGTAGCGGTGAATACGTCTACCAGCTTAAAGTGCTGGTGGATCATGCCGATCTTATAGTCAAAAGCATCCTTGGGAGAAGTGATCGTGACCTCCTCGCCGCCGATAAAAATCTGACCTGCATCCGGGAAATAGATGCCGGAGATCATGTTCATCAGCGTGGTCTTGCCACTGCCGTTTTCGCCCAGAATGGACAAGATCTCACCCCGGTTCGCCGTCAGGCACACATTTTTGTTTGCCACCACGGGGCCAAAGGTTTTTGTAATATTTTTCAGTTCGATTGCCGGTTGTTTCTCCAAGAAAAGACCCTCCCTTTTCCAGTTCTCAAAACCTAGTCGACATACCTGTCGGCGTAGTTTTCAAAACCGGAATAAATTAGGTAAGGCGGGGCAAGCGTAGGCCTGCCCCGCCTCATGATTATTGAATTAGTATGCCTCGTCCAGCAGAGTAATGCCGTCGATTCTCAGATCGAAGTAAGGAGCGCTGCGGAACTTGGACTCCTGGAAGATGCCGTTCTCGATAACTTCGGTATCGGGAGTGAATGCATCGTCGGTGTCCACGTCAGCCTTGTAGGTCTCGATCTTCTCGCCGCCGACAGTGAAGTTGGCGGTGTCGAAAACATTGATGGTGCCGTCCTTCAGACCAGCCAGAACAGTGTCCAGCTTCTCCTCAGTGCCAGCAGCAACGTTCTTGCCCATCTCGGTCAGAACAACAGACTCGGTCTGCAGAGTGCCAGTCCAGTCGGTGTCGATCTTCTCGCCCTTCTGAACCTGCTCGATCATATACTTGAAGTAGGGCACCCAGTTGATACGGGAGGAGATCAGGAAGGTCTCGGGGCAAGCAGCGGCGGTAGAGCCGTTGTAGGAAACGTTGGGAACGCCTGCGTTCTCGCAAGCGGTGGGAGCGCCCATGGAGTCAGCGTGCTGGCTCAGCAGGACACAGCCGCCGTTGATCAGAGCCTCAGCAGCAGCCTTTTCCTTAGCCTCGTCGTACCAGGAACCGGTGAACTTAACGTCCATGGTCACGCTGGGGCAGACGGACTTAGCGCCCAGGTAGAAGGAGGTATAACCGGACATAACTTCAGCGAAAGTAAATGCGCCAACGTAGCCCATCTTAGCCTGCTCAGCAGTGATCTTGCCAGCCTCGATCATCTCGTTCAGCTTCAGACCGGCAACCACACCGGCAGCGTAACGACCCTGGTAGATGGAAGCGAATGCGTTGTGCAGGTTCTCAGCACCGGCGGTGTGAGCCTGGGTACCGGTAGCGTGGCAGAACTGAACATCGGGATATTCCTTAGCAGCCTGCAGCAGGAAGGACTCATGACCGAAGGAGTCAGCGAAGATGATGTCACAATCTTCAACCTCGATCAGCTCAACAGCAGCCTCGTAGCAAGCGTTGGACTCGGGGATATCGGTCTTCTGGACCATCTCCACGCCCATTTCCTTACATGCAGCGATAGCAGCGTCGATGAAGTTCTTGTCGTAGGTGGATTGCTCGGTGTGCAGGAAGATAAAGCCGACCTTCAGATCGCTCTTTGCTTCCGTGTTGGTGTCAGTGTTGGTGTCAGCAGTATTGCCGCAAGCGACCATACCCAGAACCAAAACCATAGCCAACAAAAGTGCGATGAGCTTTTTCATAGTTGTTTCCTCCAATGTTTTATATTGAATTTGGTTGCAAACGTTTGGAAAATATATCCCCATTTTGCATAGTCACAACATACCACATTACCGCAATAAAGTCAATAGTTTCGACAGGTTATTTACAAAGCTTGTCGATTGTGTTAGAATACCCGAAAGGAGTGATGTACATGAACTTTTTGGAAGAACGTATTGTGCGCGACGGCATCGTCAAACCGGGTAATGTTCTGAAGGTGGATAGCTTTCTCAACCACCAGATGGATATTGCTCTCATGGAGCAGATCGGCAAGGAATTTAAGCGCCGTTTTGCCGGCAAGCCTATCACCAAGGTGCTGACCATCGAAGCCTCCGGCATCGGTATCGCAGTCTTTGTGGCGCAGCAGTTCGGTGTGCCGATGGTCTTTGCCAAAAAGAGCAAGTCCATCAATATCGACGGCGAAATGTTTGTGGCGGAAGTAGAATCCTTTACCCACAAGAACAAAAACTCGGTGATCGTATCCAAAAAATTTCTGGGTCCGGAGGATCATATCCTGATTATCGACGATTTCCTTGCCAACGGCTGCGCCCTGCAGGGTCTGATCTCCATCGCCGGCAGCGCCGGCGCAACGGTGGAAGGTCTGGGTATCGTCATTGAAAAGGGTTTCCAGGTCGGCGGCAGCCTGATCCGGAATCTGGGTTATCACCTGGAGTCCCTCGCCATCGTAGATGCCATGGATGCCGAAACCGGCAGTATCACCTTCCGGCAGCAATAATTTTGTATATAAAAAAGCCACACCGTTGCCGGTGTGGCTTTTCCTATTTGCAATTACACAATGCCCTGCAGCATCATTGCGTCAGCGACCTTGCGGAAGCCGGCAATGTTTGCGCCGGCAACATAGTTGCCTTCCATGCCGTACTCACGGGCAGCATCGTCGATGTTGTGGAAAATGCCAACCATGATGTTCTGCAGCATGCTGTCAACTTCCTCCAGGCTCCAGCTACGACGCTCGGAGTTCTGGCACATCTCCAGACCGGAGCAAGCAACGCCGCCGGCGTTGGATGCCTTGCCGGGGCAGAACAGAACGCCGTTGTCCTGCAGGTACTTGGTAGCCTCCAGAGAGGTGGGCATGTTTGCGCCTTCGCAGACACAGAAGCAGCCGTTGGCGACCAGCGCCTTAGCGTCGTCGATCAGCAGCTCGTTCTGGGTAGCGCAGGGCAGCGCCACATCACACTTGACAGTCCAAACGCCCTTGCCCTCGTGGTAAACAGCGTTGGGACGGGCAGCTGCGTACTCAGTCAGACGAGCGCGCTTGACTTCCTTGACCTGCCGCAGAGTAGCCACATCAATGCCATCGGGATCGTAGATCCAGCCGGAAGAGTCAGAGCAGGTCACAGGCTTTGCGCCCAGCTGCCATGCCTTCTGGATAGCATAAGTAGCCACGTTACCAGCACCGGAAACTGCCACGGTCAGACCCTTCAGCTCACGGCCGTTGCACTTGAGCAGCTCGTCGGTCAGGTACAGCAGACCGTAACCGGTAGCCTCGGTACGACCGATAGAACCGCCGTAGCTCAGACCCTTGCCGGTGAGCACGCCGCCCTGGTATGCGCCACGGATGCGGCGATAGTGGCCAAACATGTAGCCGATCTCACGGCCGCCTACACCGATATCGCCTGCGGGGATATCCTCGTCAGCGCCGATGTAACGGTACAGCTCGGTCATAAAGCTCTGGCAGAAACGCATGATCTCCTGGTCGGACTTGCCCTTGGGGTCGAAGTCAGAACCGCCCTTTGCGCCGCCCATGGGCAGACCGGTCAGAGCATTCTTGAAGTTCTGCTCGAAGCTCAAGAACTTCATAACGCTCAGGTTAACAGTGGGGTGGAAACGCAGACCGCCCTTGTAGGGGCCGATTGCGCCGTTGAACTGCACACGGTATGCGTTGTTCACATGTGCCTGACCCTGGTCATCGACCCAGGGAACACGGAACATGACCACACGCTCGGGAGTAGTCAAACGCTCCAGCAGAGCCACCTTGCGGTACTGCTCCTCGTTGCGCTCGATCACGGGACGCAGGGACTCCAGAACTTCCTCAACTGCCTGATGGAACTCGGGCATGCCGGGGTTCTGGTCGATTACACGCTGTTTAATTTCGTCAAGATAAGCCATTGGTAGATTCCTCCTAATAAAAATCTGCCACTATTTTAGCAGATTCATATCCGCTATGCAACAAGTTTTTTACCAAATTGGCGGAATATTTGCAAGAAAAACAGAAACTTCCTTCATCTCCTGCCGATTGTGACAGCAATTTTGCATAAAGCATGGCATAAAACGCAACCTCTGCAAAGATTCTTGCACAGACTCTGCGCCGACTTTTTAAGCGGAAGTGCAAGAAGCACTTCCGCTTGATTCTTAGCTAGCTAACTATACCGATCACTTTGGCGCAAGTTTGTCAGCCGGCACTGCCCATCTTAAAACCTACCGCAACCTCTCACTGCCGTTACCGGGCGTAAACCTACCCCATATCCACCACTTGAATGCGAGTTTGTCAGCCGGCACTGCCGGCACGCTCGTGTTGTGTGCCAAAATAGAAAGAAATGACCATGGACACAACCACCATCACATTATCCGCTGTAATATCACCCCGGAGCGCCAGCGTTACAAACACCGTTGCCACGGAAAGTGTCACAATGGTCTTGACTTTCACCAGGTTGGCGAAATTCTCCAACAGCTTTTTCATACTTCCTCCTATTGCCGTTCCAGCGCGGCAAGACGATGGCTGAAGGACTTGAGCTTTTCCTCCATCACCGGCACTCGCTGGGCAAAGTCGTTATGCGCCCGGACTTCCCGGGTCAACTCGTCCAGCCGGGTATCCGTCACCGCCTGGGTCACTTTAATGGTCTGCTCATTTTTTCGGGCGGTGGCAAGGCAGGTCACCACCACACCGGCAAGGCTCATGCCGCCGGTGATCAATGCCACGATTACCGCTTCGTTCATTTTCGTTCCTCATTCGTTTATGTAGGGGCGAAAGGTCGCCCCAGGATATTATTCCATGCCCAGCAGCTTGCGCCAGGTCTTGTTCCGGGCGGTGATCTCACCGTCGGTGACGCAGCCGTTGTCCCGCTGGAATGCCTTGACCGCCGCAGTAAATTTCGGGCCGGCGATGCCGTCGGCCGCGCCTACCTCCTCATAACCCAGCGCCGCCAGATACTTCTGCACCGGCTTGACCGCAGCATGGGTATCATTCTTTTCCGCAGAAAGGGTCACGGTCTTGGAGAATGTCTCCGGGCCGGGAATACCATCCACCTTGGCGCCGGTTGCCGCCTGCACATCCTTTACAAACTGCTCCCGGGAATAAGATACCGGGGCAGCCTTTTTGGTCAGGCCGGCCACCTTCGCCACCGCTTCCATGGTGGCATAACCTACCTTTTCGGCATAGCTTTCCTGCAAAATGATGGGCGCGTCAGTGGCAGAGTCCATAAAGCCGTACTCCACCAGCACCGCAGGCATCACCGTCAGGGACAAAGAATCGAACTTCTTTTCCTGCAAGGGGTTTGCCCGGTTGCCCTTCAGACCGCCTGCCTGCACCACCGCTTCATAAATGGCGTCCCGGTAGGTCTTGCCCTTTTCAGAGCCGGGGTAGCAGAAAATCTCCACACCGCCGCCCTTGCCGCCGACAATGCCGGCATTGTGGTGCATATCGATGTATAGGTCTGCGCCCCAGTTGTTTGCCCCGGCAGTGCGCTGGGGGATGTCCACAAAGGTCTTGCCGGTGGAATCGTCGGTACGCAGCAGCTGCACATTTTCATAACCTCTGGCAGCGGCGGCAAAGTACCGCGCTACCCGATCGTTGAGCACCCATTCCCGGGTCTGATTTTTATCCAGCTCCGCAGGCACACGCTTACCCGGCGTATCCAGATAATGGCCTGCGCAAAATGCAATTTTAAACATATCCTTCACCTCTGTTTATTGTATGCCCAATGCCGGCAAAAGTGAACGCAGATCCTGCCTGCCGGTGACCACTACCGCACCGGTATTGGCTTGTAAAGAATTTTCCCCTGCCAAAGCCGTTACGGTTTCCGGATCCAGCTGTACTGTTACCGGATTTTTCAGCTTATACAGTATCTGTACCGGTGTGCCGGCAGCATACTGCTCTGCCAAAAACGCTTTCCACGCCTCCACGGAACACTCCAAAAGACCCCAGTTCGCCACCAATTTGTTAAAAGACAAGCCGCCGATAGCCGCATTGGCATGCGTAAGGTAACCGCTGTCAATACGCACGCTATCCTGCGGGCTTTGGGGCACATGGGAACAAATTCCGGTAATGCTCTGACTATTTGCCACGTGGTCAGAAATCAGTGTTGTGGTATATATGTCTGTTACTGACGCTTTCCAGACATTCTCTGTACCGGTAAGCGTCAGCATTTTATAGGTAACGGTCAAAAGACCGGTATCCCAGTCATACTCGCCGTAATAAACCGTCTGCCCCAGCGACGCTGTCTGCTCCCGGCTGTCCGTGCCGTTGGTCAGCGCCAGGGTGATCTCCGTGTGACCGGTAATGGGGCAGGGATTCTGGGGCGCAGGTGTCCCGGACTGCACCGGCTGGATCTTGGTCGTTACACACAAAGGATATCCCTCCACCGGATTGCACACCGCCGGCTGACCCTCCGCTGTAAAGGCAGGACAAAGGGTGTCAATGAGCTTTTTGGCAGACCACGCATCTGCGCCCACTGCACCGTCATCGATCCGTGCCGCTTCCGGGTCACAGAGCTGATAGGTCTTGCCCTCCACTGTTAGTGTTTTTACGATTTCCATTTTATTCCTCCTCAATTACGGTAATGGGATCCGGGGAGATCAGCGTAAACATATCATACGCACCGCTGCCCAAATCGATCTCCAAAATACCGTTTTCCAATGCCGTGGCAGTCACCGCCGGCGCACCTTGCCAGGTGAACACGCCGTTACTGCGAATCACCAGCGTGCCCAGCACCGGCGTGCCGTTGCGGCTTCCAAACAGCAAAACGCTTTGCCGGGCGCCGTCTGCGCCAAATGCCTGAAATTTGCTTTGCAGCCGGATGGTTTGGTTTCCGTCCCACACCCTTGCGCTGCGGATATAGACACCGGAAACAGATTGGTCGCAGCTTACCGGCACATGGAAATAAAATCCGTTTTCACCCCAGTTGAAAACCGGCGTACCTTTCTGCACCGTCATTTTCACGCTGACCCGATCCAAAAGGTCTTTTGCCACCACCGTCAGGATATTGTTGGTAGTGTAGTCAATTTCCAAAAGCACCGTTGCCGTATAAGCGCCGGTATCGTCCATAGTCACCTGCACATCCACAGGGTTGTGGCTGTTGACCTGGCAGGTCAGGGTCATGGTGTTCTGCGCCAAGCCGAAATTGCCCAAAAACATTTTTCCGGTCAGGGTTACCTCCACCGTATCCTCACCGGGAGAAAGCCGCTTCAACACCGGATTGCAGGTCAGTCGGGTATATGGGATCATTTCCAATTCCACATCGTAATAGCCGTACCATTCCCGGGTATCTCTTGCCACGAACTGGAACACACCGGTTTCCACATCTTCGATTCGCTTTACATTGTCCACGATCAGGCTTCCGTTTACACGGTTGCTGGTAATTTCAGCGCCTAAGTAAGCTTGACTCTGCACATCGCACCGGGCAGTGGAATGGTATCGGATCAGCACATTTTCATCCCCGGTAAGCGCCAAAGTCTTTTCGTTGATATCCTTCACCGTACCGGTAATGGTGGGAGCGCAGTTTGCCTCCGCCGCCGTCACGAGAAATGTGGTAGTGGTATCCTCTCCCACCTGGGTGCTGCCGGAATAAGTACGGCAGGTCAATTTACATTTTGCCCACTTTTTGTCCGGAATTTCATAGTAGAAGGCATCCGGAACTGTCCAGTACAATGTTTTTTCCGAAAATTTCGTTTCCGTATCCGTAACACCCCCGGGGGTAAGATACCCGGTCAATTCCCCAAAGCTGTAGGCAAGGCTGTGGGTAAAACTGCCCTGGTCAGCGATGGCGATGGCGGTCACACCGCCGATATTGGCATCGGATGCGGTAACGCTGCTGGCACGAGGGATCGTAGTCAAAACCATACTGCCGGAAACCGACATGGCCGGGGGCGAGAAGCTCTCATATACACTCTGCCAGAACTTTCCGGACACCGGCAGCGTCAGCGTGCCGTCTGCCTTATGGGATACATTTCCCGTCCAGGTGTAATATACATGCTCCGCCGTGCCGGTAAGCTCACGCTGCACATAATCCGAAAATATCTGACTGCCGTCCAGGGAGCAGCTGACACCGGTAGACCAGAGCTTAAAGGCTGTTCCGGAGTAGGACTGCCGCAAAATCGCCTTTACCGTCAGATTGGAAGTATTATTTTCTTTGTTGATACTGTTTTCCGTGACCCGAATGGTAAAGGTATAGGTAATACCGCCGCCGGACGACTTTTTCGTCACAGAAAAATCCTTGGTTTGCAGTGCCATAGTAACTCCTTTGCTGTATCACAATTAAATATAAAAGCAGGCTGTGCCGCCGTCATAATCCTCAAACCGGGCATGCTCGCCTACGATCAGATAATTTCGTACCGTCACATCCGTCGCCTCCACGCCCCGATGGCTGGCCTGCAGGATCACTTCCTCGTCACGGGTCACATACATGCCCGTATGATCCAATAGATTCCGCATCTGATGGCCTTGCTTGGAGATCACGAGACCCTCGTCGGTAAAGCTGTAGCCGGACTTGGTCACCACCCGGTCAACGCCATCGGTCTGAATGGTCTTGACAGAAATATCCAGCCCGGCGGCAGTCTGCTCAATATCGGATAAACGCTGGGTAAGTGTACCCTCATTTTCCTCCTGCCGAGTGACACGGGTGCGCAGATGCTCCGTATCCAGCTCCAAACGGGATAGCCACTGGGCATTTTCTCCCGTCTGCAGTTCCAAGCCGTCCACCGCCATATCCAGCGACAGGAATTTTCCGCTTTGCGCCTGGATCTGCAGATCCCGCAGCGCTTCCGGGTCATCCCGTCGGGCAGAGCCGGTACAGGTCAGTTGTGTGCGGCCGTTTTTTGTATGGGCATGCATCACCGCCATGGTATAGCTGCCCTCCGAATCGGTGACACTTACCATCTGTCCGGGCAGAATATTGCTGCTTGCAGGCACTTCCAATGTACAGGCGGTGTACGCCAGCGCCGCCAACCGCTGATACAATGCCTGCGCCACCGCTTGCTGATGCTCCTGCGCCATGCCGCCCAGCAACGCATTACCCTCCATCAGATAAACATTGGCGCCGTCCTCTGCAGGGGGATAAGATACCACAGAGGCATTGTCATTTTGCCGCAGCAGTACGCTTTGAATGGGCTGTACCGCCACGCCCCGGGTCAGACTGTTGGCGTAGTAGAAAAATGTCCGGGGGAAGGTAAGGGCAAGATCCCCGTTATCATACACGGCGGAAAAGCCATGCCCGGTCAGGGTAAGCTCCCCTGCCGACCAAACGCCGGAAACATCCGGCAGCAACAGATCGCCCTTATCATAGACCGCGCCCTCGTCAGCCGTGGGGCAGATTTGGGTACGATCCGCCGGCGCATACCAGCCAAACCGCACCTGATTGGTTCCCTCAGCCGTAACAAAGCAGCCGCCCAGCGCTGCGATCCAGCCAAGCAGCCGGCTGCCGGTAATACCTCTGCCGGCGATCTTGTCCACCGGCACGCCGCCGTTGAGCATATCCGTCGCATCCAGGGTCAGGCCGCACTGCCGGCAAACACGCTCTGCCAGCTCCTGCAAGGTAAAGGGCCAGCCCTCCAGTTCAGCGAGCCAATCAGACACATCCTGCTCCAGCCGGCATAAACAATCCTCCGCTTGAAACCGCAGGATGCCGCCGCTTTTGCGTTGTGTCTGACTGACCAGGAAATTACCGGCTAACTGCCGTGTGCTTCCGTCAGAGCGATACACCTGCAGCCACTGACCGGGTAGGATCTGTACACCGGCAGCCTCCGTCAGTTCACAGGTCAGTACCGACGGTTCTGTGCTGCCCAGGGTCAGCTCTTTGCCCCCATTCACCGCCCGGGTCAGCGCAGTGCTGACCACCGCCGCCCCGGGCGCACCGGAAAATATTTCTGTGCCGTCGGGCAGCACGATCAATGTTCTAAGCATAGATTCCCTCTTTTCCAATTCCGGGTCGGGAGCGTTGCCCCCGACCCTTTTTTCAGCACTCCTTCACTGCAAAGCAGAGCTGACAAACCGGCCCTTGCAGCGAATCTTTTCGTGACGCCTCCAGGCTTTGCAGATAGCATCGTATCTGGCTGTCTTCCTCCGTCAGCAGGAAGGTATCTTTTTGGGGCAGCAGCGCCAGCAGCCGGGCATAGGCAGTGGGTGTCAAATCCCGATAGGAGAACTCCCAGCAACGCAAGCCCCGGCGCAGAACCGTCCGATGCAAAAAGCCCGCCTCATCCAGTCCGGTCTGACCGGACTCCAGATCGGAAAACCGCAGCTTCACGCCGCCCTTTGCCTCCGGCAGTACCTTGCCGTCAATCATGTAAGCCATATACTCGCACCTCTTTTCTGTTTACCGGCGACCTGCCTCGTAATGGCAGAGCCTGCCGGCGAAGTACCGGGGCGCGGCATAGGCTGCCACCGACAATCCCGGTACTGTTTCCGGGATAAAGTTCTCCCAATCCACCGTTTCCGGCCCAATGCCGTCCAAAATTCTGTCACCGGGGGAAATGGGCATTTCTCCCGGCTGGATCAGCAGGAATTTCCGGTCAAGGATCACACCTTGCCCATCCTGCCGACAGGTATTCTCCCAGCGGTAAAAACAGTTCTCCGCCACCCGGCGGCTGACCATGCCGTTTTCCTGATGGTACACCGTCACCGTCCGGTCACAAAGGGGGTACTGCATCACACCACCCCCCGGCGGAAATCCATGTAGATCCGTGCCTGCTCATAGAGCTGACGGGTCAAAGAGCCGCCGTTTTCATAGCGGACAGACACGCCGCCCACGGAGGCGGAACTGACACCGGCGCTGCGGTAGTAACGGCTGACGGTTTCAGCCATGGCGCAAAGTGCCATGTCCCGGCTGTCCGGGCCGGGGCAGTTTGCCCCGTAGACCCGGCAAAACTTGTCCAGCACAGCCTCTGCCAGCCGGGCGCGGTCAGCAAATTCCTTTTCAGACAGTTCACTGCCCATGTAAACGTCGGTGTAAAAGCTGTAGCTAGCCATAGGATCAACCCACTGCGATGTCCTTCAGGACAGCTGCCTTCAGGGTATTCTTCAGCGCCACGCCTGCTACCAGCTCCACCTCACCGGTCTTGACTGCGCCGGGAGCGCTCATGTCGGGCAGGTAGGAGTTGATCACACCGCTGCCCATGGGAGAAATGCCATGGAAGCCGTCCATGCCCAGGCACACTGCGTAAATGGCAGTCTTGCCGGACTCGGTGGGAATTACATCCACAGACTCGCTGCCGTTGAAGTGCTTGCCCATATCCAGCATGGGAATACCTGCGTAAGTTTCAACCGCATTGCCGAAATCGTCGTTGGTGCGCTCGTAGTAACCGGCACGGCGAGCAACGCTGCGCAGCTTGATGAGCATCTGGGTGTTCATCAGCAGCAGGTCGGGCTTGCCGTCCAGAGTTGCCAGGAACGCATCCATCTCGTCCAGGAATGCGTTGTAGTTCTCATCCAGTTCTGCAGAAGTGGCGATGCTGACTTCAGAGGTCAGCTCGTTGGCAGTGCCGGACAGCAGCGCCTTCAGACCGTCAAAGCCATGGGTCTCGGCCTCGCCGTTGATAGCCAGGTCGTGGAAGCAGTTGGCGGTAGCCTTGATTTTCTGCTCTGCCTGGAATGCCACCTCGTCGGCTGCGCCGGCGGGGTTCTGCAGAACACGGTCGATCTGGAATGCACCGCCCATGATCACAGCGTTGGCGGTTTTCTTTTCCTTCTTTGCCTCACCGGGAGCATACTCGCTGCCAACGGTGCGGACATCGGCGGTAGAGGGGGACTTGAGCTGGATGTAGCCGTAAGTCAAAGTAGAGCCGCCGGTACCGGGGCTGATCACGTTGTCAAAGGGCAGCTTGTCCAGCAGCTGGGAGCTGCGGCGGAACATGTCCACAACCGCCATATCCACCTTGTCTGCCATACCGATCTTAGCATCATTCAAAGTAATCATAATTTCATTTCCTTTCCTTTTTGCAATGGCTTCCCCTCAAGGGGAAGGCTTATTTTGTCATTCTTTCCCGCAGTGCGCCTGCCAAAGTGACAGGCTCACTCTCACCGCCGGAAACGCTGCCGGTAAACCGGGCGTAGGGTGGCGGTGTGGGCTGGTCAAACAGCCAGCCGTTTTCTTTCCGGAGTTCCCCCAGCGCTGCGTCCAGCGCCTGAGGAATGTCCTGGGCTTTTGCAATTTCCTCCATGTCCAGCATAGCGGTGATGGCTTTCACGCTTCTGCCGCCGGTGCGCTGAACAGCCGCTGCCAGATTGGATTCCAAACGCAGTTTCTCCAGCTCCAACGCATGTGCCGTAACTGCCTGGTTGTACTTATTTTCCCACACATCCGCGCACTGCTTGGCCTGCTGGATATCCATGCCGTTCTGCTCCATAATGGCATCGATGATCTCCTTGGGCAGGCTATTTTCGCCTACCTTGAAGTTCTGCAAAAACTCTCTTTTCATGGTACTTCCTTTCTGCGCTACGCCTTTTTTACGAGGCTCGCCCCTCTCGCGCCGGTGATGTTATTACGCCCTCACCAAAGCAAAATTTCATTCGTTGTTCGGCATAAACCTTGCCCGGATCGCCGCCCGGTCTGCCTGAGACTGCGCCGGCATGCCAAAGCGCCAGCCCAGCGCCACCTCCGGCGAAATCATGCCCTTGGCGACCATATCCTTGTAATCCTCCCAGATGGCGCTTTCATCGTGGAGCACACCGTTACCCCAATCCATGCTGACGGCATCCTCCTTTGCGCCGGGAATGTGAAAAAGCTTTCCCAGCCGGGCGCACATCACCACGCACTGTGTCACTGCCCTTTCCCACATGCGCTGGAAGTCCAGCACCGTCATGGCATGCTCGCCCTGACTGGAGGCGATCTCCGTAGCGGTACGTTCCTCCACATTGGCATCGGACAGAAGGCCACGCTTCAGACCGATCACCGACTCCACATTCCGCAGATACTCCTGCTTGCGGTTGAGGAAGGACTGCTCCCGCAGCTGCGGCGAAAACACAGTGATGCCCACCCGTTCCACATCCTCGTCCAGACCTACAAACAGATTCTGACTCAGACCCTTGTTCTCGTCCAGCAGGTCAGAGGAGGTAAACACCCGGCTCTGACCACGCTCAAACTCTCCGCTGAGCAGATATTCGTTGCGGTCAATGGCATGGATGAGACCGGCGGCAGCGGCAAATACGCTGACGCCGTCGGCAGAGCCGTCCACGCAGTTGAGCATAGGGGTGCGCAGCTGCACCAGACCCACACCCACTTGGGCGGGATAGCTGCATGTTTCCGCCAAAAGCCGGTAATCCGGATGGCTGGACAGTGCCACCGGCTGCCCTAGCATGGCGCTGTCATAGGACTTAAACAGCCGGTTGCGAATGGTCATCGTACCGTCGGGGTTGGCGGTTCTGCGCTCCAAAAGGGTATAGTAGGCGTTGCCAAAGCTGCTTTTTTCCACGGTGCCGATGTCCGTGGGACAACCGGCAGGGTCCCGGGCAAAAATCAACGCATTGCTCCGGGGAATCACCGTAAAGTCAAAGCTGCCGTCCCGGAGCCATGGCTTGAGGTAACATTCGCCCTCCACCAGCGCCAGCTGGATGGCCTGCTCCTTTTGCTTGTCCAGCGCCTGCACAACCGATGCCACAAAGGGGTCAGCCGCATGGGCGCTATGCTCGGCAAAAGTGGTGCGTACCAGCTTGTTGACAATGGTGTAGGCGATGCGCTGGCAGGGGTCCTCCCCATCGGTGACTTTATCCCGATAGTACAGCGTCTGCCACTGCTGCAGCGCCTGCCGCATTTTTCTGCTGGTCACATCCGCTGCGCCAAAGGCTTCCTGATAGGTGGTAATATTCATTGTTCTCCTCCCGTTTTAATAATCACTCTGGGGCAGACACGATGCATACCCCGGATATAACTTTCCAGTTCCCGGATCTGCCGGGACAACTGGCGGTTTTGGTGCTTCAGCTTCCGGTTTTCCCGAAACACTGTTTCCTTCGCCCACATGGGCAAAAATCGGTTAATCAGCCACTTTTTCATAATTCCTCCCCATTACGGTCATACAGAAATACCGTATATCGTCCATTGCGTGATCGTTTTCCTTTACCGGCACATCCTTTGCCCCATCGTCAGACCAGCAGTAAAGACCGAACTCCCGGAGGGTGTCCTTGCAGCCGGGGCAAAAGCCCAGCTTTTCCTGGCGCAGCAGCTCCGTTACCAGCCGGATTCCCGGCAGCACCGCATTTCTGGCTTTGCGTACCCGAAACCGCCCGTGCCGGCGCAGTACGGCAATAAAGCTTGCCGCCGACGGGTCCACGATCACCAGTTCCACCGGCGCATCCCCAGCAAGAGTCAACAGCGCCTGATAATATTCCTCGTCGGTGTATGTCCTGCCGGTTTGCCGCCCGTCATGGTAAAACTCCCGTACACGCACCGCCTTATCCCTTGTCACGCACCAAAGGCCGGCAGAAAAGGGATTGCATGTGCCGTAGTCCACACTGATGTACCACCTGCCTGCCGGGGGCGGCTGCGCCAAATGCTTTTCCGGGTCAAAGTCATACACAAGGCCCTCCGCCACACACCACTGTCCCTGAATGTAACGCTTGTAGAACACGCCGGTGAACATCCGCTCATAGCGGCTGCGCACCTGCTCCGACAAGCCGGGATTGTCCTGCATGGTAAAGTGCAGATACAAGGCATTTTTGTCTGCGCGCTTGCAGATCCACTCCCGGTAAAACCAGTGCTGAGAGGATGCCGGATTGCAGGAGAACCACATTTTTGACCCCGGCACAGAGCAGCGGGCGCAAGCCTGCTCCACAAAAGACCGGGGCATCAGCGCCACCTCGTCCAGATAGACACCGGCAAGGGTGATGCCCTGGATCAGCATATATGCGCCCTCGTCCTGACCGCCAAAGAGATAGTAGGTATTCTGCCGGTTGCCCAGCCGCACCGTCAGCCGGTTATCCCCCCGGTGTTCTGTGACGGAGAACATGCCCCCCAGCCAATCATTTAATTGCAATATCACATTTCGCCGCAATGCGCCTACGGTCTTGCCGCAGAGGGCAAAGGTCTGATTTTCAAACCTTGCCATACTCCACAGAAAAAAGCCGTAGGTCATCGCCAGCGTCTTGCCTGCACGAATCGACCCGTCGCAGATCAGCGCATCCCTACTGCGCAGATCCGGTCGATTCCACCAAGTCATCGCCAGCAGTTGTCGTTTGCTGAATTTCCGGCAAGTCATGGGTGGGAATCACCTCCTTGGTGCTGTTGTCAATGGCGGTAAGCAGACCATCGGTGTCCTGCCCGGTGTCCGCCGACGGCTCCAAAAGACCCATACATTTGCACAAAATTTCCAGCGCTTTGAGCTTATCGTAGAATTTGACCTTGATACCCCCGGGGGCTTTTTCGATGGCGCTGATGGCACGGCGCTGGTCTATGGTCAGCGCATCTGTATCCCCTACAAAAAGCTGTCCGTCTTTCACCGAAACCAGCTCTGTCACATCCGTGGTGGCGATGGCACGAATGTGATCCAGCACCTGCCGGGCTTCCGGTCGTGTATTGGTTTGCATAGCCACCTCCTGTGTTTGTGACACTATGGTATCGCATTTTTTCAAAAAAGTATTCCCGCTTTCTTCCCAATCCGGAAATCCGGATTTGCGTTGGTACTGCTTATCTTTTCGGATTTTCCCAAAAATAACACCCCCAAATCTTCCCGCTTTCTTCCCACCCCCCTTGCGAAAAAACATCCCCCCACCCAGCTTGCGCCGGTGTGAGGGTTGTGTTATGATCATAAAAAAGTAAGCGAGGCGAAGTGTATGCAACTTTCCAATTCTAAGCGCATTGTGCTGACTGCGGTGTGCATTGCCCTTTGCGTGGTGCTGCCCATGGCATTTCATGCCATTCCTAACGGCGGACAAGTGATGCTGCCTATGCATATCCCCGTACTGCTGTGCGGACTGATGTGCTCCTGGCACTATGGCTTGGCCTGCGGTCTGTTAGGCCCGCTGCTGTCCAGCCTGATCACCGGCATGCCTCTGGCGGCGGCACTGCCGGGCATGGTCACGGAATGTGTTGTATACGGTAGTGTCACCGGCATTATGCTGCAGCTGGTACATACCAAAAAGACCTATCTGGATCTGTATATTTCCATGATCACCGCCATGGCGCTGGGCAGGGTCGTCGCCGGCTTTGCCAAGGCATTTATCTTTGCTCCCGGCACACCGATCTTTGCCTGGGTAACCACTTCTCTGGTCACCGGCCTGCCGGGTATCGCCCTGCAGCTGGCGCTGGTACCCTCCATCGTGTATGCTCTGATCCGTGCCAAGCTGCTGCCCATGCGGTATCCCAGCTGATCTGCAACAAAAAAATCCCACAGAGGTCATTCCTCTGTGGGATTTTCTATTAACATTCCGTCTTTTGACCATTCATACCGGGTCTGACCATCCACCAGCCAGTCACTCACCACTGCGCCGGTGGCGGTAAAATACCGCCGCTGACCTTCGATCTCCTGCCAGCCGGAAAGGGCTGCGCCGTCCTCGCCCAGATAATACCACACACCCAGATCCTGCAGCCAGCCGGTGCAAAGACTGCCGTCTTTGAAGCAATACCATTTTCCATCCCGGCAGAACCAACCTTCCGGCACGGATTGCTGTTGCTCCGGCAATATCTCCGGCGCTTGTCCCACGGTCAGTCCGCCATCATACAGCTCCGTGTGGGTGTAGACTGTTTTCAGTCCGCCGCCGGTATAGACTGTTGAGGCCGCATCCGCCGCCACCGTCAGATGATACTGACCCGACACCAGCAGCGAAAGGTCCAGCTCCTCGTTCAAGTCATACAGCTGATTGCCCTGCCTGCGTTCGCGCAGTACGATCTGTCCGGACTGATCTGTTACTGTCAGGGACACCGCCGCCACTTCACCGTGGGCAGCAGTGACTGTGCCGTATACCTGACCGTCCGCATCCTCCTCCAGTGACCGGGGCAAGGATACCTCCGACAAAGTCAGATCGCCCTCATAGGCTTGCAGATAGCTCACCGCATTGGCCGATACATAACCGATCTGACCATTTTCCGTGACCTGATAAAACGTCTCGCCGGTACGGGTGCGGAACAAGCCGTCCGCCACCAAACGCTCTCCGGCACTGATCTGCCGCAGCGCCACGCAGTCCTGCTTGCCCACCAGTGTAGGCTGGGAGCGCAGCACCGAGTCAAACCGTGCCATCAGCACGGCGCTGGTATCATAGCTCTGACTGACTTCCGCCAATGTGCCGAAGTGGATCAACCCCTCATAGACCGTCCATCCCCGGAAAAACTCGGCAAATGTCTCCACAGAACAGCGGATCACATTTCCCTCTGCGCCGCCCAGAGAAGTGGGGAAACTTTCCACGAAATACACCGTGCCATCCAAAATGGCATTGATCATGCAAGCGTGACCAAAGTTTCTGCCGGCTTCCGTATTCGTCCACTGGAAGCCCACCAGAATGTTGTACACATCCCGTTCTCCGTTCTGGCACAGATAGTTCAGCGCTTCTGCCAGCGTATACTCCTCTGCGGAGTAGGCGCTTATGTAATACCCGGCATCTGTGCGTTCCAGCGACCGATAATGGTCAAACTGATTATTTCCGTTCATCACCGCAATGGAATCGATGATGCCCATGTTATACAGCTGATGGCTGACCATCAAGCCGCAAAGACCCTGAAAAGAGCTTTTTCCGGCGGAGCGTCTGCTGGCACGATAGATGCTTTTCGCCTCTGCCATCACCGCATCCTCTTTGGACAGCTCCTCTGCCCTTACGGGAACAAACAGCGTACCGACCAGAAGCAGTGCTGCCAGAAAAGCACATATTCGTTTTTTCACAACAGCACCACCTTTCATAATTGATAATTGCGGGCGAGTGCCCGCAGACAAACTCGCACCTAGATATTTGTAGACGTTATCTCTTTGCCCGGTAACGCTACACATTACGTTGTCCTTCCGAGTATTGTGGGCGAGTGCCCGCAGACAAACTCGCACCTACATATTTGTAGTCGTTATACTTTTTGCCCGGTAACGCTACACATTACGTTGTCATTGCGAAACCAGTCCGCAGACTGGTTGTGGCAATCTCCTTCTTAAGATGGGGATTCCCACGCATTGCTCCGCAATGCTCGGAATGACACATATTCTGCATTTTGCGCTTTTTACACTCTTGCGTGGCCTTGCTTGCAAATGACATCCAACACAAACTGTACGTACTTCTCGCAAGCCTCTTGTGTATCTGCCTCCACCATGACACGAATTACCGGCTCTGTACCGGATTCGCGCACCAATATACGACCGGAATCGCCCAATTTCTTGGCAACTTCCTCCACCGCAGCAACCACCGCCGGGTCATTCTGCGCAGCAGCCTTATCTACCACACGGACATTTTTCAGCACCTGGGGATAGATCTGCAGACCTTGGCACAGCTGGGAAAGGGTCTGCTTTTTGTCCATCATGACCTCCATCACCTTCAAACTGGTGAGGATGCCGTCGCCGGTGGTGGCGTACTTGGAAATAATGATGTGACCGCTCTGCTCACCGCCCAGACGGCAGCTATTCTGTGTCATATATTCATAAACATACTTGTCACCCACCTTGGTCTTGGCATAGTCGATGCCCTCCCGGTCAAAGGCTTTGTAAAGACCGAAGTTGGACATCACCGTGGTGACCACCGTGTTGCCTTCCAGCTGACCCTGCTCCTTCATGTACTTGCCCAGCACATACAGAATGTGGTCGCCGGAAACTACCTGACCCTTTTCGTCCACGCAAAGGCAGCGGTCAGCATCGCCATCGTAGGCAAATCCCACGTCCAGCTGATTGTCCAGCACGAACTTCTGCAGGTTTTCGATATGGGTAGAGCCGGCATTTTCGTTGATATTGGTTCCGTCGGGCTCTGCATTGATTACATAGGTCTTAGCGCCCAGCGCATCAAACACGCTCTTGGCGATGTTCCAGCTTGCGCCGTTGGCGCAGTCCAGACCCACCCGGATGCCCTTAAAGGAGTACATACCCAAGCCGATGAGGTAGGCGATGTAGCGGTTACGGCCAGCCACGTAGTCCACAGTTCTGCCGATCTTGTCCTGCTTGGCATAGGGCAGCTGGGCAGGCTGGCCGTCCAGATAGCTTTCTACCAGGTCAATGACTGACTGCTCCATCTTTTCGCCGTTGCCGTTGAGCAGCTTAATGCCGTTATCGTAGAAGGGATTATGGCTGGCAGAGATCATTACGCCGCAGTCAAAATCGTCCATTCTGGTGACATAAGCCACAGAGGGTGTGGTGGTAACGTGCAAAAGATATGCGTCAGCGCCGGAGGCAGTGATGCCTGCGGCAAGGGCATATTCAAACATATAGGAGGAACGGCGGGTATCCTTGCCGATGACGATTCTTGCTATCTGGCCGTCCTGCTTTGCGTTGGTGTAGTACCAGCCTAAAAAGCGGCCTACCTGAAAGGCATGATCTGCTGTCAGGTTTACATTGGCTTCACCACGGAAGCCGTCAGTTCCAAAATATTTACCCATAACAAACTCCTTTTTATCGGATAGCCAATAATGATCAATTTTTCTGAATAACTTCGCCGGTAACCTTGACCATGCTGCTCGCCGGGATCACGCCCCGCACGCAGGTGGTGGGATACACTTGAGAATCTCTGCCGATGACCACACCGGGATTCAGCACCGCATTACAGCCGATCTCTGCCCCGTCACCCAAAAATGCGCCTACCTTTTTCCTCCCGGTGGCCATGCCTCCTACGGAAACATTTAACTTATCGCCCCGGACATTGGAGGTGATAGAGCCGGCGCCCATGTGGGCTTTATAACCCAAAATACTGTCACCTACATAGTTGTAGTGGGGGGTCTGCACACCGTCAAACAAAATTACATTTTTCAGTTCTGCGGAGTTGCCCACCACGCAGTTCTCACCGATCAGGGCGCTGCCCCGGATAAAGGCGCAGTGGCGCACCTCGGTGTCCTTGCCGATAATGCAGGGAGCGCCGATATAGGCGGTGGGGGCGATCTTTGCAGTATTATGTACCCATACCTGGGGTGCGATCTGCTGATAATCCGCGCCCAGCTCAGCGCCCAGCGTCAGGATCAGATCGCTGATGCCAGCCAGCGCCTGCCAAGGATAAGTAAATTGCTCCAAATACGACTTGGCAGCGGTATGCTCCAGATCAAATAATTCTTGAATCGTGACCATAAAGATTCCTCTTTTCTGTCAGTTTACAATACCTATATAATTTTATCACAGGAAAATGCAATTTTCAATCGTAAAATGTTCCCTGCGGGCAGTGCCCGACAATGGATAATGGATAATTGATAATGGACAGTTGGCAATTAAAAATCTCCTCCGTGCCAAAGCCTTCTCCTTGAGGAGAAGGTGTAATTTCCAAACATCGCCGCAGGCGATACCACAATTCTTAATTCTTAATTATCAATTCTCAATTATCAATTAAAAAAGCCGGATTACTCCGGCTTTTTATCACATATTCGCCTTAATGGCAGAAATCAGCATATCGCCTGCCACCACCCGATCCTCTGCGCAGAAACCCTCTGCGAAGTTGTCCGAGTAAATGATCTGGGCATTGGGCGGGAACTCATCGTCGCCCTCCCACACCATGATCTGCATGGCAAAACCGTCTATCAGCTCAAACTGATACCCGGCATCGCCGTGGGGCAAGGGCATGGCACCCATTTTCTCGCAAGCTGCCCGAAATGCAGCCACTCTCGTGCCAAAAGTGAACGCCGCCCGGGTCAGTATACGACCGGTGTAGGGCTTGATATACAGTTCGCCCCAGGGCATCTCCCGGAATGTTTTCCAACTGCCGCCCCATGATACCTGCTTGCTCTCCATCAGATACCGCAGCAAAAATGTCTGTATAATCAGCTGTAGGGGCGGGCATTGCCCGTCCGCCTGACTGCAAGCACGAATCCCATACTGGGGATGGGCGATGGCATAAGTCTTGCCCAGCAGGTTTACATAAAATTCCTTGCCGTCCCACTTCACGCCGGTTCTGGCAACTACCTCCGCCGGGTCTACAGAGCGAAACTTCTCCTCGTAATAGGAAAACGGAACTTCTTCCTTGTGATTCTCAATTTGCATATTTTTCTCTCCTTTAAGCGCACTGCGCAAAGGCTTCTCCCTCCGGGAGAAGCTGTCAAAAATCTCTGATTTTTGACTGATGTGGGATGATCCGCAAGGATCATAGCAAGCGCAAGCTTGCTCCATTTCTTCCCCACATCCGTCACGGCTTGCGCCGTGCCACCTTCTCCGTTTGCGGTTAGCGTCATCTTCCTTGTCGCCGATGCGACTTCGTCAGCTGCCGACCGCGGCACACACTGCACTTGCCCTTGCCTCCGCCACTGGCGGTGGGCAAGTTCGTGGCCCCAAGGAGAAGGCTTTTTATTCCTGCACGCTGTGGGGAAAGCGTTTTGCATCTGTATGGGGCAAGAAGCAAGCCGCCACAAAGCTATCCATATAGCCGGGATAGGTGGAAAGCTCCAGATAGGTCATATTTGCAGCCACTTCGTGGCATTTTTCAATCGCCGCATCCGACACTGCCATGGCGTAAGCGCCGGTGAGAGAGGAATTGCCGATATAGTGGAACTTCTCCATATCCACATCCGGCAGCATGCCGATATTCACCGCATTTTTCATATTGATGCCCGAGCCGATACCGCCGGCCACCACCACATGCTCAATGCAATCCGGGGTCATATCCACGCTCTGCAGCAGGGTGTCGATACCGGAATAAATAGCGCCCTTGGCACGGATAAAGTTGTCAATATCCACCTCGTTGATACTGACTTCCCGCCGGGTCTCGGTTTCCTCCGGGAACGCCAGCACATATCGACCCATACCGTGCTCGTCCCGCAGTACCCGTTTACCCTCCCGGGCAAACAGACCACGGGCATTGATAATGCCGGTACGGAACAGCTCAGAAATAATGTCGATAATACCCGAACCGCAAATGCCCACGCACTTCTGACCCGGCTCGCCCACGATGGTGAGGGTAGGCTCCATGGTATCCTTGTCAATGGTCACCGCTTCCACAGCGCCGTCGGTGGCGCGCATACCGCAGGAAATATCGCCGCCCTCAAAGGCAGGGCCGGCAGAGCATGCGCAGCTCATCAGAAAGTCCCGGTTGCCGAACACGATCACGCCATTGGTGCCAAGGTCAATGAACAAGGTCATCTCGTCCTTGTCCCACATCATGGTGGCCAGTGCGCCGGCGGTAATATCGCCGCCCACGTAAGAGCCGATGTTGGGCGCGATCACCACCTTGGCAGCATGGTTTGCCGGCAAATGCAGATCCTGGGCAGTTAAGCCGTCCCATGCAAAGAAGCTGGGGATATAGGGATCCATACGCACCGGGTCGGCATCCACGCCCACCAGCAGGTGGTTCATGGTGGTATTTGCGCCGATGGTCAGGCGGAAAATGCCGTCTGCCTTAATGCCGGCATCCTTGCACAACCGGGCGATGAGCGGTGTCAAAGTTTCCTTGACCACCGCATCCTGCAGCTTTTTTCTGCCGCCGGGACGGGTAGACTGGATAATACGGTTGATCACGTCCGCGCCGTAGCGGATCTGACCGTTACCGGAGGAGCCCTTTGCCACGATCTCGCCGCTTTCCAGATCCATCAGCACCGCAGAAACGGTGGTAGTACCGATATCGATGGCGCAGCCAATGAGCCGGGTATCACCCGGAGGGCAAATATCCATCACCTGAAAAGTCTGCTCCTGCAGCTCGCCCTTCAGGCAGACCTGCCAGCCATTCTCACGGAGGGTATGGGCAAGTTTGACCATGACGCTGTAGGGGATCTTGACAGTTTCCACACCCAGCGCCGCCTGCACTGCCCACTGAACACGCTCGATATCCGGCATGGTATCGTCCATGCTAGGCTCGTCCAGCGTCAGCTGCACCGCCCGGAACTGATTTTCGAAAGGAATGCCGGCATCGCAAATAGCTTGCTCTGCCGCCTTGAATATCGCCACTTCCTCTGGGGAGGACAGGTCAGCGGTTTTCATTCGGCTCTGATAGGCAGATGCAATATCCGGCACGAAAACGGTGCAATCGCCCACCACCTTAGAGCAGCAGCTCAGCCGCCAGCCGGCCTCATATTCCTCATGGTCGATATGGTGGCTCTCATAGGACTCCAGCTCGCCGGACACCAGCTTCACACGGCACTTGCCGCAAGAGCCGTTACCGGAGCACGGGGCATCGATGGCAACATTTGCCCGTCTTGCCACTTCCAGCAGGTTGTCGCCTGCATGACATTCAATTATTACCGGACTTCCGCCCTCAATCTGGAATGTTACTTTCATGTGTTTCTTTCCTTTATCATCAAATCAATCTGCTCACAAACGCCGGGGAAACTTTCCGTAATGGCGTTGTTGGGAATTCGTAAAATACGTAACCCTTGTTCTTTCAAATATGTATCACTCTGCCCATCGGCTGCGATATTTTCACGTTCAAAATGCTGCGACCCATCCAACTCGATCACCAGCTTTGCCTCTGCAATATAAAAATCCACAATGTATGGCCCAATTACCTTTTGGCGGTGAACCATTACAGGTAACGGTTTTAAAAAATCATACCAAAGGTGCCGTTCTTCCTTGGTCATATTCTTACGCAGTTCTCTTGAAAAGCCTTTTAGTTTTTTGTTGTGTAATTGGCTCATCAACGTCACCTCCAAAGGCTTCTCCCTCCGGGAGAAGCTGTCAAAAATCTCTGATTTTTGACTGATGTGGGATGATCCGCAAGGATCATAGCAAGCGCAAGCTTGCTCCATTTCTTCCCCACATCCGACCTCGCTTGCGCTCGGCCACCTTCTCCGTTTGCGGTTAGCGTCATCTTCCTTGTCGCCGATGCGACTTCGTCAGCTGCCGACCGCGGCACACACTGCACTTGCCCTTGCCTCCGCCACTGGCGGTGGGCAAGTTCGTGGCCCCAGGGAGAAGGCTTTTGGATCATCTATCAAAACGGCAGGGAGGGAGTTACCCTCCCTGCCATAAATGCGGGGATATGTTGTTCTGACTCGCCGCCTACCAAGCCTTTCGCTTGCTTTGTACCAGCGTTACCGAGCGAAAACAGATCGTTCAGCATCGCACCTTGCACGCATTGTCCGCGGCGACTCGCCGCTTACAGTTCCAGGTAGGAGTCGGAGTACAGAACGTTGTTCTTGAAGATGTCGCAGGACTTGATGGTCTCCATCAGTCTCTGGTCGTTGGGGTTGACGATCGCGGAGGTCAGACCCTGCATCATGCACATTGCAACCAGAGTTGCGTCCATGATGGGACGAACTTCCTTGGGTGCGCCGTTGGAGTTGTTGGACAGACCACCGGTGGACTTCAGACCCTTCTCGGAGAACATACGGATAGCCTCCAAAACCTCCATCTGCTTGTCCTGCATGCCCTTGACAACCAGGAACAGGGGGTCGAACCACAGGTCGGTAGCTTCCATGCCCAGGGACAGACCACGCTCTAGCATGTTGTCACAGTGCATCATACGCTCCTCGTTGTCCTTGGCGATACCGTCAGCGGAGCACAGAGCGATACAGATAGCGTCGTTAGCAGCAGCCAGGTCGATGTAGCCGATACGGGAACCTGCGTCAGCAGAGTTGACGATGGGCTTGCCGTTTGCACGGTTGTAGACCTTGATACCAGCCTCGATAGCCTTCATGTTAGCAGTATCCAAAGCCAGAGGAACATTGTTGAAGTTCTCCTGCAGCAGCTTAACTGCCCACATCATCAGCTCGGGACCGTCCTTCTCAGCAGGGCCGATGTTGACGTCCAGGTAAGTAGCGCCGGCCTTGATCTGAGCAGCAGCACGCTCCAGAATGGGAGCGGGATCACGCTCAGCCATAGCCTTCTTGATAGCGGGAGCGATACAGTGGATACGCTCGCCGATGGTGACGAAGGTCTGAGCGTCGGGGTTGTGACCCTTGTAGGAAACGCCCATATCCACGATCTCGATCTTGGGAACACGGGTAGCCAGCAGCTCGTCGAAGCTCAGCTCCTTGACCTCAACCTTGGTTGCAGCCTTGGAAGCGTTCTCAGCAGCAGCGGCAGCAGCAGCGCCTTCGTACTCCTTGTCCTTCAGGTACTTAGGCAGCTGGACAGCTTCCTGAGGACCGACGACAACATTCCAGTTGGG